>JAOTSD010000023.1 GCA_030247555.1 Siculibacillus sp.
CCGCGAGTTCGGCGGCGACATGAAGGAGACCTACGGCGTGCCGGTCGAGGAGATCGTCGAGGGCATCAAGTACGGCGTGCGCAAGGTCAACATCGACACCGACCTGCGGCTCGCCATGACCGCGGCCATCCGTCGCGTGATGGCGACCAAGCCGAGCGAGTTCGACCCGCGCAAGTACCTCGCCGAGGCCCAGAAGGCCGCTTCCAAGGTCTGCAAGGCGCGTTTCGAAGCCTTCGGCACCGCCGGCAACGCCTCGAAGATCAAGCCGCTCGACCTCGAGAAGGTCGCCGCCGCCTACGCCTCCGGGGCGCTCGCCCAGATCGTCAAGTGATCGGCCGGGGAGGGGAGGGCGGAACGTCCTCCCCTCGGCCGCTGAAGTGAACCCGCCGCCGAGGAACCCCTCGGCGGCGGTCTTCGTTTCGCGGGCGTCTCGGCCTTCGCCTTCCTCCCTCCTCGCGGTGGAGGGTCGGGGAGGGGGCTTCTCGGCGAACTCGGCATCACGCGGCGCCCCCACCCGCGACGCCGACCCCCTCCGACCCGGCTCCCGCCGAGCCACCTCCCCCGCGAGAGGGGAGGGGAAGAGCGCGTCGCCGCCTCACGCGAGCCGGATCGTCACTCCTCCTCGACCGCCGGCATCGGCTCGCTGTCCGGGCCGCGCACCGCGACGTAGATCGCCGGAATGACCAGCACCGTCAGCGCCGTCGACGAAGCGAGGCCGAAGAGCAACGAGATGGCCAGTCCCTGGAAGATCGGGTCGGCCAGAATGAAGGCCGCGCCGATCATCGCCGCGATGGCGGTGAGCAGGATCGGCTTGATGCGGATGGCGCCCGCTTCCAGCACGATCTCGCGCAGGGTCACCCCCGGCTTGGCCGCATGACGGATGAAGTCGACCAGGAGGATCGAGTTGCGCACGATGATGCCGGCGAGCGCGATGAAGCCGATCATCGACGTCGCGGTGAACGGCGCGTCGAGCAGCCAGTGGCCGCCGACGATGCCGACCAGCGTCAGCGGCACCGGAGTCAGCACGACGAGCGGCACCTTGAACGAGCCGAACTGGGCCACGACCAGAAGATAGATGCCGAGCAGCGCCACCATGAAGGCCCCGCCCATGTCGCGGAAGGTGACCCAGGTGACCTCCCACTCGCCGTCCCACAGGAAGCTCGGACGACCTTCGTCCTGCGGCTGCCCGTGCAGCGACACCGGCGGGTGGCCCATCGGCCCCCAGTCCATCTTCTTCAGCTCGTCGGAGACGGCGAGCATGCCGTAGATCGGCGCCTCGTAGTCGCCGGCCAGTTCGGCGGTGACCATCTCGGCCGGCCGTCCGTCGCGGCGGAACAGCGACAGCGACGCCTTCTCCCGTTCGATCTTCACGAGATCGCCGAGTTCGACGTTGCCGCGGGCACCGGGCACCGGCGTGGTCAGCAGCCGTTCGGTCAGCGCCAGATCGCTCTTCGGCAGACGCACCACGATCTCGATCGGCAGGACTCCGGCGCCGCGGTGGCTGTAGCCGACCGAGATGCCGCTCATCATCGCGCGCAGCGTGTCGTAGACCGCCTGTTCGGAGACGCCGTGCCATTCGAGCGAGGCGTTGTCGAGGCTGAAGCGGATGCGCTCGCCCGGTTCCTTCACCGTGTCGTCGATGTCGACGACGAAGGGCACCCGCGAGAAGGCCTCGCGCACCTTGGCGGTGGCGGCTCGGCGCTCCTCGGCGTCGCGACCGTAGACCTCGAGCATCAGAGTGGAGAGCACCGGCGGTCCCGGCGGCACCTCGACCACCTTGAGGGAGGAGCCCTTCGGCAGGTCGAGCTTCTTCAGCCGCTCGCGGATGTCGAGGGCGATCTGGTGACTCTGTCGCGTGCGTTCGACCTTGGGCGTCAGGTTGATCTGGAGGTCACCCTGATAGGGAGAGGACCTCAGGAAGTAGTGGCGCACCAATCCGTTGAAGTTGAAGGGCGCGGCGGTGCCGGCATAGGCCTGCACCGACGAGAGTTCCGGCACGTCGGCGATGAGTTGCGCCGCCCGCATCAGTGTCCGTTCGGTGATCTCGAGCGCGGTGCCCTCGGGCAGGTCGAACACCACCTGGAGCTCCGACTTGTTGTCGAAGGGCAGGAGCTTCACGGTGACGTGCTTGGTGGCGAAGGGAAGCATCGACACGATGGTGGCGATGCCGACGATCACCAGGAACTTCGTGGCCTTGGACCGCGTCTCGACCAGCGGCGCGGCGATGCGGCGATAGAAGCGGCCGAGAGCGCCCTCGTCGTGCTCCGCTCCGTGACCGCCGTGGGCGCCACCCTTCTTGCCGGAGAGCTTCAGCATCAGCCAGGGCGTCAGGATCACCGCGACGAAGAAGGAGAACAGCATCGCGGCCGATGCGTTCGCCGGGATCGGGCTCATGTAGGGCCCCATCATGCCGGAGACGAACATCATCGGCAGCAGCGCCGCCACCACGGTGAGCGTGGCAACGATGGTCGGATTGCCGACCTCGGCCACAGCGTCGATCGCCTTCTTGATCCGCCCGCGCTCGTCCGGCATCGACCAGTGCCGGTCGATGTTCTCGACCACGACGATGGCGTCGTCGACCAGGATGCCGATCGAGAAGATGAGGGCGAAGAGCGAGACGCGGTTGATCGTGTATCCGAGGATCCACGAGGCGAACATGGTGAGCAGGATGGTGGTCGGCACCACCACGAGCACCACGACGCCCTCGCGCCAACCGATGGCGACCGCCACCAGCGCCGCGATCGACAGCGTCGCCAGCGCCAGATGGAACAGCAGCTCCTCGACCTTCTCGTTGGCGGTCTCGCCGTAGTCGCGCGTCTTGGTGACGACGACGTCCGGCGGCAGCACCTGATGTTCGACCAGTTCCAGCCGCTTCTCGATCGTCTGGGCGATGGTCACGGCATTGGCGCCGGCGCGCTTGGCGATGGCGATGGTCACCGCCGGTAGGGTGTGGTATCCGCCCTTGCCGTCCGGCGCCATGTTCCAGGCGCGGGCTTCTTCGGGCTTGGCCTCGAAGATGACGTCGGCGACGTCTTTGACGTAGACCGGCCGACCGTCGCGGGTGGTGATCAGCAGCAGGCCGATGTCGGGAATGCCCTTGAGCGTCTGGCCGGCGGCGCCCGGAACCTGAAGGCCGCCGTCGCGCAGAGTCCCGACCAGGAATGACCGGTTGGCGTTCTTGACCTTCTCGACGAGATCGTTGAGGGCGATGCCGTAACGCGCCAGCCGTTCCGGGTCGGGCTCGACGCGGATCTGGTCGGCCCGGCCGCCGACGATGTAGGTGAGGCCGACGTCGTCGATCTTCACCAGTTCGTGCAGCAGCTTCTCCGAGAGTTTGAGCAGTGCGTTGTCGCTCCAGCGATCCGCCACTTCCGGCTTCGGCGTCAGCGTCAGCGTGACGATCGCCACGTCGTTGATGCCGCGGCCGACGACCAGCGGCTCGGGGATGCCGAGCGGAATGCGCGAGTAGTTGGCGCGCAGTTTCTCGTGGACGCGCAGGATCGCATCATCGGACTTGGTGCCGACGATGAACCGGGCGGCCGCCATGACGCGATCGTCATAGGTGTAGGTGTAGACGTGCTCGACCCCGTCGATGCCCTTGAGGATCGACTCCAGAGGCTTCGTCACGAGTTCGATGGCGTCGTCGGCGCGTACGCCGTCGGCCTGGATCAGCACGTCGACCATCGGCACCGAGATCTGCGGCTCCTCCTCGCGGGCGAGCGACATCAGTGCGACGGAGCCGACGGCGATCGAGGCGAGCAGCAGGAGCGGCGTCAGCGCCGAGCGGATGAAGACCTTGGTGAGCCACCCGGCCATGCCGAGCTTGCCCGGCACCCCGGCGGGCGATGGAGTCGGCGAACTCATGGGCGCACCACCTCGTCACCGGCGACGAGCCCGGAGAGGATCTCCACCCAGGGCATTTCGTCGGCCTTGTCGGGCATGCGCATGCCGGTCTGCACCGGAACCTCGCCGCGGCCGGCGAGCTTGACGAAGGTGAGACCGTGACGATGGACGACGAGGTCCTCCGGAAGCACCAGCGTCTCGCGCGAGCCGGTGGAAACCAGCACGCGGATGCGCTCGCCGACGAAGTAGTCTCCGATGCCGGCGGCCTCCGCGTCGGCGACCACGCGGCCCTGGTCGAGCTCGGGATAGACCTTGGTGATCTTGCCCTCTCCGAGGTGGTCCTTCTTGCCGACGTCGAGGCCGCGACCGGCGACCAGCACCCGATCGCCCTCGTGCATGAAGCGGGCATGGCGCTCGGGCAGACGCAGCTTGAGGATGTAGGCGGCGGTCGCGACGGTGGCCACCGGTTCGCCCGGCATGATCACTTGCCCGGCGACCGCCTGGATCTTGAGGATGCGCCCGTCGTTGGGCGCCACCACCCGGCCTTCGGTCACCTGCTCCTGCAGCGACGACTTGTCGGCGCGGGCCGCGGCGATCTCCGCCTGGGTGACGGTGAGTTGGGTCTCCGCGTCGTCGAGGCGTGACTGCGGCGCCGAACCGGAGGCGCGCAGCTGGCGAGCCCGGTCGAGTTCGGTCTGCACCAGCGCCAGCTTCGCCTCGAGTGCGGCGATGCGAGCGTCGAAGGCCGCGAGTTGCAGCTTGAGCTTGGGGTCGACCACGGTGGCGATCACGTCGCCCTTCTTCACCCGGTCGCCTTCCACCACCACCAGGCTCTCGACGGTGCCGCCGATGCGGGCTCGGGCCTGGGGCGTGCGGACGCTCTCGACCGTCGCCAGCACCTCCTTGGTGTCGTCGACTCGGACCGGGTGGACGACCTTCCCATCGGCGGCCCACGTTGGCGCTGCGGCGAGGATGACGCCGGCGACGAAGCCGGCGGCGAGGAGCCCTCGGCGCATTCCGAGGTGCGGGGCGGCGAAGCGAGCCACGGGCTCGGCGGGGATGGCGCGCGGAAGGGTCATCCGTTCCGGATCTCCTGCTGGACGTCTCGGCGTCGGCGAACAACGCGATCCCGCGCGCATCCGGGATGCGGGCGAGGGCGATCTGAACCTCCATATATTAGCTATTGCTAATAATACAAGAGTTCTCCTATAACCCCCGAAGACGGGGATCGAGCTCGCTCGATCCATTCCTCTGGCGAGGGAATCGCCGGAGCGTTAAACTTTTTCCGTACGATGATCGGCGACACGCTCCGTGTCGTCCAGTGTTCCCGGAGGAACCCATGTCGATCGACCGTGTTGTGATGGCCTTCGCCGGCTCCGTCATCCTCGTTTCGGTGCTGCTCGCCCACTACGTCAGCGGCTGGTGGTTGCTGCTCACCGCTTTCGTCGGGCTCAACCTGCTGCAGTCCGCCTTCACCGGCTTCTGCCCGATGGCGGTGATCCTGAAGAAGTTCGGCTTCCAGCCGGGCTGCGCCTTCGAGTGAGGACGCCCCGGAGCGGCCCGGCCGCTCCGGACGACGAAGCGGATCCGCGCGCCTGCTCTCGCGCGTGGCGTCGTCGGTTCGTTTTCGAACCGACGCCTGACGGGACCCGGACGGCGGTGACGCCGGGCCGGGTCTCTTCGTCTTCCCGGGTCACTCGTCTTCGCCCGCCGCGGCCGCCGTCAGATGGTGATCTGGGCGCCGAGGTCGACGACACGGCCGGGCGGGATCTGGTAGTAGTCCGCCGGGTCGGCCTGATTGCGGTAGAAGAAGATGAAGAGGCCGCGCAGCCAGGTCCAGATGCCGCCCTCGTCGCCCTCGACGAGGTGAGCGCGCGACACGAAGAACGACAGATCCTTCTTGTCGACGTGGACGCCCATCGCCTCCGAGGCCTTCACCGCGCCCGGCACGTCCGGGGTCTCCATGAAGCCGTAGCGCCCGGTGACCATCACCACCCCGTCGGTCAGGGGCTCTACCGTGATCCGGCGGGCGGCTTCGACCCACGGCTCCTCCGCCGTCTGGACGGAGAGGAAGACGATCTGCTGGTGGGCGCACTTGTTGTGCTTGAGGTTGTGGAGGAAGGAACGCGGCGCCATCGCCGGATCTTCCATCATGTAGACCGCGGTGCCACGCACGTGCTCGATGCGGGGGGACCTGAGAGCCGACAGCGCCGTCTTGATCGGGATGCCCTCGTGGCGTCGCCGCGCCGCCAGCTTCAGCCGCCCCATGCGCCAGGCGCCCATCACCACGATGAGAATGCCGCCGATGATCAGCGGCAGCCACGCGCCGTGCAGAACCTTGGTGGCGCAGGACAGGAAGAAGCCGACGTCGAACATCATGAAGAAGGCGACGACCGGAATGGCCCGCCACAGCGGCCACTTCCACACCCCGCGCGCCACCAGGAAGGCCAGCATCGAGGTGACGACCATCGTACCGGTGACCGAGAAGCCGTAGGCCTCCGCGAGCTTCTCCGACTTCTGGAACATCAGCACGATGGCGATGACCGCGACGAACAGCAGCAGGTTGACCGAGGCGACGTAGACCTGCCCGCGTTCGGTCGCCGAGGTGTGGCGGGTGTCGGTGCGCGGCCAGAAGCCGAGATGGGCGGCCTGATGAGTGACGGTGAAGGCGCCGGAGATCACCGCCTGCGAGGCGATGACTGTGGCGAGCGTCGCCATCACCACCAGCAACGGCTGGAGGCTCGGCCCGACCATCTGGAAGAACGGGTCGTCGTGGCCGTGGAGCGGGTCGGCGAGCGCCTGGGCGCCCTGGCCCATGTAGACGAGGATCAGCGACGGCACCACGACGACGGCGAAAGCCTTGCGCACCGCCGAACGGCCGACGTGGCCCATGTCGGCGTAGAGCGCCTCGGCGCCGGTGACCGCCAGCACGGCGACCGCCAGGATGGCGAAGACGTGCCAACCGGCGTTGGCGATGAAGGAGATGCCCCAGCGCGGATCGAGCGCCGCCAGCACGCCCGGATAGAGCATGAGCTGTTTGGCGCCGAGGACGCCGAGCAGCACGAACCAGCCGAGCATGATCGGCCCGAACCAGCCTCCGACCTTCGAGGCGCCGCCGCGTTGGACAGCGAAGAGCGTCGTCAGGATGATGATGGCGAGCGGCAGCACCACCGGCTCGAAGGCGTGCTCGTAGACGGCGATGCCCTCCACCGCCGAGAGCACCGAGATCGCCGGGGTGATCACCGCGTCGCCGTAGAACAGCGAGGCGCCGATGATGCCGAGCACCGCGATCACCGTGCCGTATTTCGGCGCCGACTGGTGCGCCAGCGCCATCAACGCGAAGATGCCACCCTCGCCGCGGTTGTCGGCGCGCATGATGAAGATCGCGTACCAGATGCCGACGACGATGATCAGCGACCAGATGATCAGCGACAGGAAACCGAGGATGTCGGAGGGAATCGGCTGGATGACGCCGGTCTTGAAGGCGGTGCCGAGGGTGTAGATCGGCGAGGTGCCGATGTCGCCGAAGACGATGCCGAGGGCGGCGAGCACTCCCGCGTGGCCGCCCTGCGCGCCGTGGCCGCCATGGCCGGCGCGTACCGCCGTCGAGGCGCCGCCGTCGTGGCCGGCGTCGGCCGAGGAGAGGCCGGAGGTTCCGTTCGGCGTGCCCGTCTCCGCCGACACGCCGTCGCCCGCGGTCGGGGCGGAGGCGGGCGCTGGGCTGACTTCCTCGTTCTGGGCCATCGCCCTTCTCCTGATGAGGCGCGCGATCGTCACGCCGTCGTCGGTCGTCGGTCTCTTCGGGTCGTGGTGTCGGTCGTCGAGAGGTTCTCGGGCCGTGATCCTCGGTGTCCCCGCCGGGACGACGACCATGTCGTCGAGGGACTTCACGGCTGTCGTATCTGGTCGAGCCCTCGTTCGTCGCCGGTCTCGGGGCCCCGGGGGAGCGCCTCGCACCCCCACCCCTCGGCGATCGAGCGGGAAAATAGCCCCGCTCCGGCCCCTTGGTCAAATGGCCGCGGATCGATCTTCCGTCGAAGAGCGGGGCCGGGCTCAGCCGCCCGGGCGCCAGCTCGACGACGGTGTGCGCATCGTCACCAGTTCCTCCGCCGCGCTCGGATGCAGCGCCATGGTGGCGTCGAAGTCGCCCTTCTTCGCCCCCATCTTCATCGCCACGGCGACGAGCTGGATCATCTCGGCCGCGTCGGGGCCGACGATGTGGACGCCCGCCACCCGGTCACTCTCGGCCTCGACGAGGATCTTCATCAGCGTCCGCGCCCCGCGCCCGGCCAGCGTCGCGCGCATCGGCCGGAAGGTCGATCGGTAGACGTCGTGACCGATGCCCTTCGCCCGGAGGTCCTCCTCGCCGACGCCGACGGTGCCGACCTCGGGCGTGGTGAACACGGCCGTCGGCACCAGATCGTGCGAAACCGCGACGTTCCGACCGCCGAAGACGGTGTCGGCGAAGGCATGGCCCTCGCGAATCGCCACCGGGGTGAGCGCGACGCGGTCGGTGACGTCGCCGACCGCGTGCAGCCATGGCAGGCGAGTGGCGAAGACGCCCTCGACCGGGATCGCGCCGTTCTCTGCGAGCTCGAGGCCGACCGTCTCGAGACCGAGCCCGCCGGTGTTCGGCCGCCGACCGATGGCCAGCACGATCTCGTCGGCGCCGATCCGCCGGCCGCCCCGCGTCGTGCCGAGAAGCCCGTCCGCGGTCTTCTCCACGGCGGTGAGGCCGTCGCCGGTGACGATGGTGATGCCGCGCCCCTCGAGTTCGGCGTGGAGATGACGCCTCACCTCCATGTCGAAGCCGCGCAGGATCTCCTCGCCGCGATAGAGCACCGTCACCTCGGACCCGAGCCCGGCGAAGATCGAAGCGAATTCGAGCGCGATGTAGGCGCCGCCGACCACCACCAGCCGCTTCGGCAGGCGCTTCAGGTCGAAGAGTTCCTCGGAGGTGATGCAGTGTTCGGCGCCCGGGAAACCGCCTTCGCGCACCGGCCGCCCCCCCGTGGCGACGAGGACGTGCGCGGCGCTCACCACCCGGCCGTCGCCGAGACGGACCCGGTTCGGCCCGTCGATCACCGCGCGGGTCCGCAGGATCTCCACCTTCGCCCGATCGAGATTGGCGCCGTAGAGCCCCTCGAGCCGGGCGATCTCGCGATCCTTGGCCGCGACGAAGCTCGGCCAGTCGAAGGCGGTCTCGCCGACCGTCCAACCGAAGCCGGCGGCGTCGGAGAAATCGTCGGCGAAGCGCGAGGCGTAGACCATCAGCTTCTTCGGCACACAGCCGCGGATGACGCAGGTCCCGCCGACCCGATATTCCTCGGCGACGGCGACGCGGGCGCCATGGGTCGCGGCGATGCGCGCGGCGCGCACGCCCCCGGACCCCGCGCCGATGACGAAGAGATCGTAGTCGAAGCTCATCGAGGCACTCCCGTCCCGTCCCGCTCCACCCGAGGCGCGGGCGTCGGCCGCGGCCGACGAAACGAAGCGCCGGCGATCGTCTCCACGACCGCCGGCGCGTGATGGATCGAGGCCTGAGCCTCCGGCGTCTTCGAACCCCGAGCCGCCGCGTTTCGGCGAGCTGGCGGGTGTCCCGATCCGTTCGCCACCCCCGAAGCGGGCGTCAGAGATCGACGCCGCGCTTCTTCATCTCGGCACGCACCTTGGTGAGCATCTCGTCGCCGATCTTCTTCTGCCAGACCTGGGCCGCCATGCCGAGGGCCTGGCCGATCGCCGGGATCTCCTTGGTGAACTTCTGGCCGACCGGCGAGCCGTAGAACTTGGCGATCTCGTCGAGCTCTTCCTTGGTGAAGCGACCCGCCCAGACTTCCTGGACCTGCTGGTTGAGTTCCGCCCGCTTCGGCGCGAGTTCGAGCGCCACGGCGTTGGTCACTTCCTCGATCTGGGTCGAAGCGGCCGGGGCACGGCGCACCAGCGCCTGCTTGGTCTGGGCGGCGATGCCGATCAGGATTTCGTCGAAGCCTTCGGTCACCTTGGCGGCGGCGATGGCGTTGCGCGCCGCGGCGAGGTGCTCCTTGGTGTAGGTCTCGGCCATCGCCGCGGTCGACAGGCCGACCACGAAGGCGGCGGTCGCGCCGAGGAGAGCGAGGCGGGAAGTGATCCGGTCGATCATCGATTGCTCCGTTCAGGTCTCGAATACTTGGAGACGGCGCTGGGCGACCGTCGCTCGTGTCGTTCAGGGATGGAGGATGTCGACACCATCGGCGCGCGCCACCACCGCCGCCGTGGCGAGGCCGATGAACAGGCCGTGTTCGACCACCCCGGGAATCTCGAAGAGGGCGCGGGACAGCTTCTCTGGATCGGGAATCCGGCGAAAAGATGCATCGACGATCCAGTGTCCGCCGTCGGTGACGAAGGTCGAACCGTCGGCGGTCCGTCTGAGTTCCACCGGGCCGGTGAGGCCGAGAGCGCCGGCGGCGTCGACGATCTTCGACCGCGTCGAGCCGAAGCCGAAGGGATTGACCTCGATCGGCAGCGGGAAGGCACCGATCGGATCGACCACCTTCGAGGTGTCGGCGATCACCACCATGCGTGTCGAGGCCGCCGCGACGATCTTCTCGCGCAGCAGCGCTCCGCCGCCGCCCTTGACCAGCACGAGGCCGGGGCCGATCTCGTCGGCGCCGTCGACGGTGAGATCGAGCTTCGGCAGTTGCTCGAGCGTGGCCAGACGGATGCCGAGCGAGCCGGCCAGCGCCGCGGTGCGCTCCGAGGTCGGCACGCCGACCACGTCGAGCCCGACGGCGACCTTCTCGGCGAGCAGCTTGACGAACTCGTCGGCGGTCGAGCCGGTGCCGAGCCCGAGCTTCATCCCCTGCTCGACGAAATCGAGGGCCGCGGCGGCGGCTCGGCGTTTCAGATCGGCGCTCATGTCGTTCCTCCCGGCCCGTCTCGCCGCGGGCCGGCCGAGGGTGGAAACGGGTCGCGTCTCCATAGCGCAGCCGCCGCCGGCTCGCCAGTCCCCCGCATTCGCCGCCCCCGTCCGGCGTCGTCTCGCCGCACGAGGGCGGGCGCGACTCCACTTCGTCACGAAATGCACTAGGGTCCACCGCTCCTCACACCGGCGCGACCCGCGCCCAGCCGTGGAAGACCCGCCCGACCATGACCGCTCCGCTCCTCGTCCTCGACCTCGACGGCACGCTCGTCGACACCGCCGACGATCTGATCTCGACCCTCAACGTCGTCCTCGCCGGCGAGGGGCTGGCGCCGATGACCCGCGACGACGCCGGTTCGCTGCTCGGCGCCGGGGCCAAGGCGATGATCGAGCGCGGCTTCCGCCTCGCCGGCGCGCCGCTCGACGGTGCCACCCTCGATCGCCTCTTCGCCGCCTTTCTGCCGATCTACGAAGCCCGCATCGCCGAGCAGAGCCGGCCCTTCCCCGGGGCGGTCGCCGCGCTCGACCGCTTCGCCGCGGCCGGCTGGAAACTCGCGGTGTGCACCAACAAGCTCGAAGGACTGTCGCGCCGGCTCCTCGACGAACTGGTGCTCACCTCGCGCTTCGCCGCGATCTGTGGCGGCGACACCTTCCCGGTCCGCAAGCCCGACGCCGCCCATCTCATCGGCACCATCGCGCGCGCCGGCGGCGATCCGGCCCGCACCGTCATGGTCGGCGACAGCGCGACCGACGTGAATGCGGCGAAGAACGCCGGGGTGCCGGTCGTCGGCGTCACCTTCGGATATACCGAGGCCCCGGTGGCGACCTTCGGTCCCGACGCCGTGGTCGACCATTTCGACGACCTGTGGGACGCCGTCGAACGCATCGTGGCGACGCGACAGGGTTGACGCCGAGTTGCGTCGACCCCCCTTTCTGGTCGTCGAACGTGGAAGTATTCGTCGATAATATTCCTTCACGCGAAGTTAAAACGTGAGTCTTCGAATCTTACCGTACCGTGTGAGAGGAGACTTGCGATGTTTCGAGTATCGTGGAAACGGTTCGTTGACGATGTCGGCGCTGCGACGGCGATGGAATACGGTCTGATCGCCGCGCTCGTGGTGACCGCGATCGTCGGAGGCGTGACTCTGCTCGGCACCAATGCCGGCGCGACCTACACGACGATCGCCAGCAAAGTGAAATGAGATCGAGGCCCGTCCCGGAGCCTTCCGGGGCGGGCCGTCTTCGCCGTTTCGCTCAGACTTCGATGGTCTCGCCGCGGCCGCGGGCGATCTCGGCACGCATCGCGGCGATGATGCCCGGGTAATCCGGCTTGCCGAAGATCGCCGATCCCGCGACGAAGGCGTCGACGCCCGCCGCCGCGATCTCCGCGATGTTGTCGACCTTGACGCCGCCGTCGATCTCGAGCCGGATCGGCCTGCCCGAGGCCTCGATCCGCTCCTTCACCGCCCGCGCCTTGTCGAGCACGTGCGGGATGAACGACTGCCCGCCGAAGCCGGGGTTGACCGACATGAGAAGGATCATGTCGACCCGGTCCATCACCCAGTCGAGCACCGTGAGCGGTGTCGCCGGATTGAGCACCAGCCCCGCCTCGGCGCCCTTCTTGGCGATCAGGTCGAGCGACCGATCGACGTGCGGGCTCGCCTCGGGATGGAAGGTGACGATGTCGGCCCCGGCCTCGCAGAACATCTCGATCATCCGATCGACCGGCTCCACCATCAGATGCACGTCGATCGGCGCCTTGGTGAGGCCCCGGATCGCTTGGAGCACCAGCGGCCCGATGGTGAGGTTGGGGACGTAGTGGTTGTCCATCACGTCGAAATGGATCCAGTCCGCCCCGGCGGCGAGCACGTTCGTCACCTCCTCGCCGAGCCGGGCGAAATCGGCCGAGAGGATCGACGGGGCGATGATGGGGGGAAACTTGGACATGGATCGGGTCTCTCGTGGGGACGACACAGGATCGCCGCCACGAAGCCCATCCCGCCCGCCGGAGTCAATCCGTCCGCTGTGCCCGCCCACCGCGCCCGACCGCGCCGTAACCCCGCGTTTACCATGGCGTCGGCACGATGCCCGCCATGGAGCTCACCCCGACCATCCTCCGCCGTCTGCGGAAGGTCCTCCTCGCGATCTCTCCCGCCGTGATCGGGATCGTCGCCGGAGAGGCGTGCGCGGCCACCGCCAACACCAATCTCGGCGTCACGCTGACGATCTCGGCGCAATGCGTGGTCGCCGGTGGCGCGGTGGCCTTCGGCCCGCAGGGCGTGCTGTCGTCGATCATCGACAGCAACGGTTCCTTCTCGGTGACCTGTACCTCCGGCACGCCCTATTCGATCGGGCTCGACCAGGGTCTCTTCGGTCTGCTCGTCTCGGCCCGCAAGATGCGCTCGTCCACGACCGGCGCCGAGGTCTCCTACGCGCTCTACCTGGACGCCGCCCGCACCCTCAACTGGGGCAATCTCATCGGCTCGCTGCTGTCCAACACCGGCACCGGCGATACCCAGACGATCAACGTCTACGGTCGGATACTGCCGCAAGCCACCCCGGCGGCCGCGTCGGACTACACCGACACGGTGACCATCTCCGTCTCCTACTGACCGTCCCGTCGACCACTGCCGGCCCCGAGGGCACCGCGCTTTGGGCGCCGGCGCGCATCATCGCGTTGACATACTCCAGGGAGTATCTGTAGCCTCATCGGTGGAGGGCGCGATGCCACATTCGCCGGAGGACAAGAAGCGCGCATTGGCACGCCTCGCCCGCATCGCCGGGCAGGTGGCGGCGCTGCGGCGTGCCATCGAGGCGGGCACCGACTGCAGTCCCTTGCTGCAACAGATCGCGGCGCTGCGCGGCGCGGTCGGCGGCCTGATGGCCGAGGTCATCGAGAGCCACCTGAAGGAAACGCTGGCGCGCTCCGGTGCGTCGGCCGAACCGCCGCCGGATGCGGCATCCGACGCCGAACTCGACGGCGTCCTACGCATTCTCAGGACCTACTTGACGTAACGAACGATCGTGGGAGAGACGTCCATGAAGAGCCGCGCCGCCGTCGCCTGGGAGGCCAACAAGCCGCTCACCATCGAGACCATCGACATCTCCGGGCCGAAGCCCGGCGAGGTGCTGATCGAGATCATGGCGACGGGGGTGTGCCACACCGACGCCTACACGCTCTCGGGCCTCGATTCGGAAGGCAAGTTCCCGGCGATCCTCGGCCACGAAGGCGCCGGCATCGTCCGCGAGATCGGCGCCGGCGTCACCTCGGTGAAGCCCGGCGACCACGTCATCCCGCTCTACACCCCCGAGTGCCGCGGCTGTAAGACCTGCCTCTCCCAGCGCTCCAACCTCTGCACCGCGATCCGCTCGACGCAGGGCCAGGGCCTGATGCCGGACATGACCTCGCGCTTCTCCTGCGAACCGGTCGGCGGCGGCCGGAACGACATCTTCCACTACATGGGCTGCTCGACCTTCTCCAACTTCACCGTGCTGCCCGAGATCGCGGTGGCCAAGGTCCGCGAGGACGCCCCCTTCGACAAGATCTGCTACATCGGCTGCGGCGTCACCACCGGCATCGGCGCGGTGATCTGGACGGCGAAGGTCTGGCCCGGCGCCAACGTCGTCGTCTTCGGCCTCGGCGGCATCGGCCTCAACGTGATTCAGGGCGCCCGCATGGTCGGCGCCGACAAGATCATCGGCGTCGACATCAACCCGTCGAAGGTCGAGATGGCGAAGAAGTTCGGCATGACCCACTTCGTCAACCCGAACGAGGTCGGCCGCGACAAGGTGGTCGAGGCGATCGTCGATCTGACCGGCGGCGGCGCCGACTTCTCCTTCGAGTGCATCGGCAACACCACGACGATGCGTCAGGCGCTGGAGTGCTGCCATCGCGGCTGGGGCGAGAGCATCATCATCGGCGTGGCGCCGTCCGGCACCGAGATCTCGACCCGGCCGTTCCAACTGGTCACCGGCCGCGTATGGAAGGGCTCGGCCTTCGGCGGGGCCCGCGGCCGCACCGACGTGCCCAAGATCGTCGACTGGTACATGGACGGCAAGATCGACATCGACAGCCTGATCACCCACACCATGCCCCTCGACGAGATCAACACCGCCTTCGATCTGATGCACGAGGGCAAGTCGATCCGCTCGGTGGTGGTGTTCTGAGCGGGTCGAAGACGCCTCGACGCGCGAAGGCGGAGAGCCGGTCTTCGGTCGCCTACCTCGCTCCGCGGTTTCCCTCCCCCCTTGTGGGGGAGGGGTGGGGCGGGGGGTATGCGGCAGATCCTCATGCTCCGAGATCGCGGTGAGGCCGAGTACCCCTCGCTCTGTCTCTCCCCACAGGGGGGGGGAGAGGACCGGATGAGGGCGCCTTCGTCACTCGATAACTCTGCCTCGATGCACTCCCGGAGGTTTCCCATGTCTCTCGACATCGTCTCCCAATCCAAGTGCTTCGGCGGCACCCAGGCGACCTGTCGCCACGCCTCGACCGAGACCGGCTGCGACATGCGCTTTGCCGTCTTCACCCCGCCGCAGGCCGCTCATCGGCCGGTGCCGGTGGTGTGGTTCCTCTCCGGGCTCACCTGCACGGAAGAGAACTTCACCGTGAAGGCCGGCGCCCAGCGCGTCGCCGCCGAGCGCGGCCTGATGCTGATCGCTCCCGATACTTCGCCTCGCGGCGAGGGGGTCCCCGACGACCCGGCGGGCGCTTACGACTTCGGCCTCGGCGCCGGCTTCTATGTCGACGCCACCCGGGAACCGTGGTCGAAGCACTACCGCATGCGCTCGTATCTCGAGCGCGAGCTGCCGGCGCTGGTCGGGCGCGAACTGCCGGTCGACATGATGCGCCAGGGCATCATGGGCCATTCGATGGGCGGCCACGGCGCGCTCACCATCGCGCTGCGCGAGCCCGCCCGCTTCCGTGCCGTCTCCGCCTTCGCCCCGATCGTCTCTCCGATGAACTGCCCGTGGGGTGAGAAGGCGCTCACCGGCTATCTCGGGCCGAACCGAGCGATGTGGCGCACCTACGACGCCTGCGCCCTGATCGAGGACGGGGCGCGGCTCCCCGCCCTCCTGGTCGACCAGGGCACCGCCGACGGCTTCCTCGCCAGCCAGTTGAAGCCCGAGCTGCTCGAGGCGGCCTGCGAGAAGGCCGAGATCCCCCTGACGCTGCGCCGCCAGGACGGCTACGACCACTCCTATTTCTTCATCGCCAGCTTCATGGCGGATCACTTGCGGTGGCACGCCGAGCGGCTGGGGTGAGGCCGTCGGCCTCCGCCGGTGATGATCCGGCAGGGCCCGAGCTTTCTTTTCGGCCGCCGTCGGAGTAGTCGCAGGGCGGATCCAGTCTCCGGGAGCCTCCCGCCTTGAAGACCGACATCGAAATCGCCCGCGCCGCGCGTCTGTCGCCGATCGTCGAGATCGCGGCCAAGCTCGGCATCCCGGAGGAGGCACTCTCGCTCTACGGGCGCCACATCGCCAAGGTCGATCCCGAACGCTTCGACGGTGTCCGCAGGCCGACCGGCAAGCTGGTGCTGGTCACCGCCATCTCGCCCACCCCGGCCGGCGAGGGCAAGACGACGACCACCGTCGGTCTCGGCGACGGGCTGACCCGTCTCGGCCGGCGCGCCGCGATCGCGCTGCGCGAGCCCTCGCTCGGCCCCTGTTTCGGCATGAAGGGGGGCGCCGCCGGCGGCGGCATGGCGCAAGTGGCGCCGATGGAGGCGATCAACCTCCATTTCACCGGCGACTTCCACGCCATCGGCGCCGCCAACAATCTCCTCTCGGCGATGCTCGACAATCACCTCTACTGGGGCAACGAGCTCGGCATCGACCTCCGGCGCATCTTCTGGCGTCGCGCGCTCGACATGAACGACCGCGGTCTGCGCGAGATCGTCTCCTCGCTCGGCGGCGTGTCGAACGGCTTCCCGCGCGAGGACGGCTTCGACATCACGGTGGCCTCCGAGGTGATGGCGGTGTTCTGCCTCGCCATCGACCTCGCCGATCTCGAGCGCCGGCTCGGCGCCATCGTCGTCGCCCAGACACGCGACAAGTCGCCGGTCACCGCCGCCGACCTGAAGGCCGCCGGCGCCATGACCGTGCTGCTGCGCGACGCCTTCGCCCCCAATCTGGTGCAGACGCTGGAGGGCACGCCGGCCTTCGTCCACGGTGGTCCCTTCGCCAACATCGCCCACGGCTGCAATTCGCTCATCGCCACCCGCACCGCCCTCGACCTCGCCGACATCGTCGTCACCGAGGCCGGCTTCGGCGCCGATCTCGGGGCGGAGAAGTTCTTCGACATCAAGTGTCGGCAGGGCGGGCTGACGCCCTCCGCGGTGGTGCTGGTGGCCACCGTCCGGGCACTCAAGATGCACGGCGGCGCCGAGCGCCGGGACCTCGGCCGCGAGGATCTCGGCGCGCTCGGCCGCGGCTTCGCCAACCTCGACCGCCATCTCGCCAACCTGAAACGCTTCGGCCTGCCGATCGTCGTGGCGGTCAACCGCTTCGAGACCGACACGGCGGCCGAACTCGCCGCGGTGGTCGCCCACTGCCGGGCTCACGGCGTCGAGGCCCACGGGTGCGACCACTGGGCCGAAGGCGGGGCCGGGGCGATCGATCTCGCCGAGGCGGTCGCCCGCACCGTCGATCTGCCGCGGTCCGGGTCGCATTTCCGCACCCTCTATGCCGACGAGGTGTCGCTCGTCGACAAGATCCGCACCATCGCTCAGGACATCTACGGCGCCGGCACGGTCGAGTTCGCGCCGCGGGCCAAGGAACTGCTGGCCGAATGGCAGGCGGTGGGCCACGGTCACCTACCGGTGTGCATGGCCAAGACCCAGTATTCGTTCTCCACCGATCCGGCCAAGCTCGGCGCGCCCGAGGGCCATCGCGTCGCGGTGCGCGAAGTGCGGCTCTCCGCCGGCGCGGGCTTCATCGTGGCGATCTGCGGTGACGTCATGACCATGCCGGGTCTGCCGCGCCACCCCGCCGCCGAACAGATCCGCATCGGCGAGGACGGGTTCACCGTCGGCCTCTTCTGATCCTCGCTCGCGGCCACGACGAAACGGCCGGCGCGTCGCCGCGCCGGCCGTGTCGTCGGGTCAGCCGACGAAGAGTTCGGGCCGCGCCTCGGCGAAGGCGCGCAACATCGTCATGTAGTCGGCGACATGGGCGTCCATCTCGGCCGCCGCGGCGGCGGCGTCACCGGTGGCCATGGCGGCGACGATGCGGCGATGGCGCTCGTAGGCCTCCTTCAGCGACGACACGTCGGGTCGGAACAACTCGTGGCAGCGCTTGACCGCCGCCAAGCCGATGTCGACCTGCCGGGCCACCTGCGCAAAGGGAACGGCGCGCGCGATGGCGGAATGGAATTCCATGTCGAGTTGATAGAAGCGTCCGAGGTTGTCGCCGGTCAGCGCCAGATCCTGAGCCTCGAGATTCCTCTGGAGGCCGCGGATCAGCACCTCATTGCCCTCGGCGGCGATACGGCGGACGGCGGCCGATTCCAGCGCACCGCGCACGAACAGGCTCTCGGTCATGGCGCCGAGCCGGAGCCGGGCGACATAGGAGCCACGCTGCGGATAGATCTCGACGAGCCCTTCCTGTTCCAGCCGGGTCAACGCCGCCGTGACCGGCTGCTTGGATACCCCCAGCTTGTCGCAGATCTCCACCTTGTCGATGAACATCCCGGGCTGCATGCGGAACGACAAGATCTCGTCGCGCAGCCACTGATAGACGCGTTCCGACTTGCGGACGATCATCTGGCCATCATCCTCTGTCCTGGTCGCCTCGCGAGCTCCTCTCAGCATGGCACCCTCCCGTTCTCCCGATTCTACTTTTGCGAGTAGCCGCCATCGGGATTTGCCCTGAAGCCCGTTTCCGGGTTCTCTCTCGTTACGATGATATATTAGCTCGCGGAAGAGTTCAGCGAAATCGGATGCAATACAGATACGGGCGAGAAGTCGTGGATGAATGCCCGCGGAGGCGCGGCAACCGGCGAGTCGGCGTCGCGAACGGCTTCGTCGTCCCGGCGCGGGGTCATGCGTCCCACTGGTTGTCCTCCCGTGTCGCCGGCCGGGGCTTCGGTTCGAGGCGGGATGATCCCGACCGCGATGCGGGGCGGTGGCGGGGGCCGGCCGAGGCGGTTCGGTCGAAGAGGGGGGGGGAGCGGAGGCGCGTTCCTCGGTGGTCAAGCGTGGAGGGCGCGTGTATAAACGCCGCCTCGTCTCGCCACCGCGACGCCCCCGGTGTCCGCGA
Source organism: Siculibacillus sp. (assembly GCA_030247555.1). Lineage (GTDB taxonomy): Bacteria > Pseudomonadota > Alphaproteobacteria > Rhizobiales > Ancalomicrobiaceae > CALBKH01. Next base: position 18,998 of record JAOTSD010000023.1, read on the forward strand.
GACGCCTGCGCGTCTCGGCTCGACAGGGTGGACACGGCGTACGGTTCGGCGGGCGAGGGAATGGGTGAAATGACGAAGTCCGGCGACATGCGCGACTGGTCGCCCTCGAGCTGGCGGGGCAAGCCGATCGTCCAGGTGCCCGCCTATGCCGATCAGGAACTGCTCCACGCGGTCGAGGACGATCTGAAGACCTGGCCGCCGCTGGTGATCGCCGACGAGGTGCGCTCGCTGCGCAAGAGCCTCGCGCGGGTCGCCGAGCGCAAGGCTTTCCTGCTCCAGGGCGGCGACTGCGCCGAAAGCTTCGCCGAGCATTCCGCCAACCAGATCCGCGACTTCTTCAAGATCTTCCTGTCGATGTCGGTGGTCATGACCCATTCCGCCGGTCTGCCGGTGGTCAAGGTCGGCCGTATCGCCGGCCAGTTCGCCAAGCCGCGCTCCTCGGACATCGAGAAGCGCGACGGGGTCGAACTGCCCTCCTATCGCGGCGACATCATCAACGGCTCGGATTTCACTCCGGAGGCCCGCATCCCCGATCCGCAGCGCATGCGCATGGTCTACCGCCAGTCGGCGGCGACCCTGAACCTCCTGCGCGGCTTCGCCTACGGTGGCTACGCCAAGCTCGAGCGCGTCCACGGCTGGATGGTCGATTTCATGACCGACAGCCCCGTCGCGGAGCGCTTCCAGGAGGTCGCCGACCGCATCACCGAGGCGCTGCAGTTCATGGCCGCCTGCGGGCTCACCGCCGAGACCGTGCCGCAGCTCCAGGGCGTCGATTTCTACACCTCGCACGAAGCGCTGCTGCTTCCCTACGAGGAGGCGTTGACGCGCGAGGATTCGGTGCTCGGCGGCTGGTACGACACCTCCGCCCACTTCGTGTGGATCGGCGACCGCACCCGCCAGATCGACCACGCCCACATCGAGTACATGCGCGGCATCGCCAATCCGATCGGCCTCAAGGTCGGCCCGTCGCTCGACGCCGATGGCCTGCTGCGCCTGATCGACATGCTCGATCCGAAGAACGAGGCCGGCCGGCTGACGCTGATCACTCGCTTCGGCGCCGACAAGATCGCCAAGCATCTGCCGGGCCTGCTCGCCGCGGTCTCTCGCGAGGGCCGCAACGTCGTGTGGTCCTGCGATCCGATGCACGGCAACGGCATCAACTCGGCGACCGGCCACAAGACCCGCCCCTTCGACAAGGTTCTCTCCGAGGTCCAGTCCTTCTTCGAGATCCACCGCGCCGAAGGCACCTGGGCCGGGGGCGTCCATCTCGAGATGACCGGCAAGAACGTCACCGAATGCCTCGGCGGCGCGGTGGCGATCCAGGAGGCCGATCTCGGCGTCAACTACGAGACCGCCTGCGATCCGCGCCTCAACGCGGCCCAGTCGCTCGAGCTGGCCTTCCTGGTGGCCGAGGAGCTGAAGAAGGATCGCACCGGTCGCGCGTCGAGCGTCCTCGCCGCCGCCGAGTGAGCCGGCTCGCGGTCGTCGGGATCGCCAGCGCTCACGCCTCTCGCCGACGAGATGCATCCGCGACGGAAAGGATCGTTCGACGGCGTCGAACGGTCCTTTCTCTTTCACGGGCCGCGCGATGCGTTGACGAACGCTCGCCGCCGCCCGATCTCTCGGGGTGAGACGGCGTCGCCCGGCGTCGGCATGGCGGTCGGTCGAAGGTCGCCCGTCCCTTCCGGAGATCGCCGATGTCCGCCGTCGTCCCGATGCCGCCGCTCTTCGTCTCCCACGGCGCGCCCGACCTGATCCTCCACGACAATCCGACCCGCGACTTCCTCGCCGCGGTCGCGGCGACGCTGCCTCGTCCGACCGCGATCGTCTCGGTCTCGGCCCATTTCGCCTCGCTGCGCCCGGCGGTGGTGGTCGATGCCGCGCCGGCGATGATCTACGACTTCGGCGGCTTCGATCCCGCCCTCCGCGAGATGGTCTATCCGGCTCCCGGAGAGCCGGCGCTCGCCCGTCGCATCGGCGAAGCGCTGGTCGCCGCCGGCCACGATACGCTGCTGGTCGAAGGGCGCGGCTACGATCACGGCACCTGGGTGCCGTTGAAGCTGATGTATCCGGCCGCCGACGTGCCGGTCGTCCAGCTCTCGGTGCAGCCGCGTCGGGATGCCGCCCATCATTTCGCCATCGGTCGCGCCCTGGCTCCGCTGGTCGGAGAGGGAGTTCTGATCCTCGGATCCGGATCGCTCACCCACAATCTCCACGAGGCCTCCGCCGGCGGCCGCGGCCCGCGCTCGCGCCGAGTGCCGCCGCCGGCCTGGGTCACGGAATTCGCCGAATGGATCGCCGAGAAGGTGGCGGCGAACGACGTCGAGGCGTTGCTCGATTATCGCGCCCGCGCCCCCCATGCCGTCCGCAACCACCCCACCGATGAACACTTGTTGCCGCTCTTCGTGGCGCTCGGCGCCGGCGGTGACGGGATGCGTATCCACGAGGCCTACGACTTCGCCGTACTGGCGATGGACGCCTATCGCTTCGAAGTCGGACGCGAGAACCTTACGTAACGTCATTAATATTCGACCATACTGCATGTGATCCAATGAAATAACACCACTCTTCGGTGAAATCGTCGCTTTCGATCTATTTGGCGTGTGCCGATTAACCGAACGTTATGATGACCTCCATGACAATTCCGTCACGATCGCCGCGTCTCTTCTGTCTGGACGGAGACGTGCGACGCGAACGGGACGGGTGGATTTCATGGCCGATCTCACGGAGATCATACAGAAGGTCGGTTACGCGCTCGACGTCGGCTATTGGTTGATCGAGCTCGATTCGCGTGTCGTCTATTGGCCGAAAGGCCTCGGCAAGCCCGCGGACGTCGCCGGCGGCAGCGGCTATCAGGCGGCGTCGATCGACCGTGTCCTCGCCATGATCGATGAAGCGGACCAAGGCCGGTTCCGTGGCTACCTCGCGGACATTCTCACCGCCGATGGCGAAGACCGCGTCATCGAAGTCGGCGTCAACGCCACTTGGGGTGAGCATGTCCAGGTTCGTCTAGCAGGACGGAAGATCGGCTCCGGCAAGGAGACCCGCATCATCGGCCTGCTCGAAGTGGTGACCCGTTGGAAAGAAACCGAGAAACTGGCCAAGCGTCTCGGGCACATCGTCGAGGCGCTGTTCATTTCCTCCGACAGCGGCATCGTCATCTTCGATTCCGACCTCAAGGTCAGCCGCCTGAACAGAAACGCCCTCGACCTCTTCGGCATAACCGAGAAGGACGAGGCTGATGGGAGCTATGCCGCCGCGATCGAAGAGAGGCTGCCTTCCCGAACGCGCGAGCAGCTGAAGGAGGCGATCGAGACCTCCACCGCCGTTTCCGGCACTCTGTCGCTCGGCGGGCTCGGCGCGCCGCGCCTGGCCTGGCGCGCCAACCCCTTGGGGGCGGACATCGGCGACACGTCGGGCATCGTCATGGTCTTCAATTCGAAGCGGCTGCCGCGCGCCGCCGAACTCGCCGAAGCCGAACTGCGCATCGCCCGGCCGGTCGGCGCGCCGGCGATCGTCGTGCCGCCTCCGTTGCCGCCGCCGCCGACCGTCCCGGCCGGGGACACGCACGAGAATCGCCACAAGGCGCTCGAATGGGTGAAACACCCGGTGGTGCTGGTGTCGATCGAGACCGGCGAGATCGTCTTCGCCAACCGTCACGCCCGCGACGTCTACCGCCTGCCCCCCGGCAAGCGGTGGTTCGTCGAGAACCTCTTCGACGTCTCCGGTTTCACCTGCGATCCGGATCCTTTGACCATCGTCGAGGCGGGCGGCCACATCCTTCGCCTCAAGCTCGGCGCGCGTGTCGGGCGCATGTTCGACTACGACGACAAATTGCTCTTCATCGAGTACCACGAGGACGTGCCCCATCCGCGCCCGGCTCCCCAGCCGGCCCTGCACGTGGTCCGCTGAGGGCGGCGCTTTTTTCCCGTCCTCGAGGCTCCCGGTGAACGGCGAAATGGTCTAGATCTCGGGCCATGACCGACCGCCTGAAGATCGCCCTCGCGCAAGTGAACCCGACCGTCGGAGACGTCGCCGGCAACCTCGTCCGCGCCCGCGAGGCGCGCGCCCGCGCGAGCGCCCTCGGCGCCGACCTGATCTTCTTTCCCGAACTCTACGTCGCCGGCTATCCACCCGAGGATCTGGTGCTGAAGCCGTCGTTCCAGGCCGCCTGCATGGCCGCCGTGGCGGAGTTCGCCGCCGACACCGCCGATGGCGGCCCGGCGGTACTGATCGGCAGCCCCTGGCGCGACGGCCCGCGCCTCCACAACGCCCACGCTCTGCTCGACGGCGGCGCCATCGCCTCGCTCCGCTACAAGGTCGACCTGCCCAACTACGGCGTCTTCGACGAGAAGCGGGTCTTCGCCCCCGGCGATCTGCCCGGGCCGGTGCATTTCCGCGGGGTCCGCATCGGCGTGCCGATCTGCGAGGACATCTGGGGTCCCGACGTCGTCGAGTGCATCGCCGAGACCGGCGGCGAGATCCTGCTCGTCCCCAACGCCTCGCCCTATCGCCGTGACGTGATGGACGAACGCTTCGCCGTCGCCGTGGCACGGGTGAAGGCGTCCGGCCTGCCGCTCGTCTATCTGAACCAGATCTCGGGTCAGGACGAACTGGTCTTCGAGGGCGCCTCCTTCGGCCTCAAGGCCGACGGCTCGCTCGCCTTCCTGCTTCCAGCCTTCCGCGAGACGGTCGTCGTCGTCGAGGCGGTGCGCGGCGCGCGCGGATGGGACCTCGTCGACGGCGACCGCGCGGTCACCGAGGAGGGGCTCGCCGCCGACTACGCCGCTTGCGTGCTGGGCCTGCGCGACTACGTGAACAAGAACCGCTTCCCCGGCGTGGTCCTCGGCCTGTCCGGCGGCATCGACTCGGCCCTGGTCGCGGCCATGGCGGTCGACGCGCTCGGCCCCGAACGGGTGCACGCGGTGATGCTGCCCTTCCGCTGGACCTCCTCGGAGAGCCTCGAGGACGCTGCGGCCTGCGCGAAGCTCCTCGGCATCCGCTACGACGTGGTGCCGATCGCCGACGCGGTCGAGGGCTTCGAGCGCCTGCTCGCGCCGGTCTTCGAGGGTCGCGCCCCCGACATCACCGAGGAGAACCTCCAGTCGCGCGCCCGCGGCACCATCCTCATGGCGATCTCCAACAAGTTCGGCCCGATGGTGCTCACGACCGGCAACAAGTCGGAGATGTCGGTCGGCTACGCCACCCTCTACGGCGACATGAACGGCGGCTACAACCCGATCAAGGACCTCTACAAGACCGAGGTCTGGGCGATCTCGCGCTGGCGGAACGCCAACCTGCCGGCCGGCGCCCTCGGCCCCGCCGGCCCGGTCATCCCCGAGCGCATCATCACCAAGATCCCGACGGCGGAACTGCGCTCCGGCCAGACCGACCAGGACAGCCTGCCGCCCTACGAGATCCTCGACGGCATCCTCGAATGTCTGGTCGAAAAGGAGATGCCGCTCGCCGACATCCTCGCCGCCGGCTTCGACGAGCCGACGGTGAAGCGGGTCGAGCGCCTGCTCTACGTCGCCGAATACAAGCGCCGCCAGGCGGCCCCCGGCGTGAAGATAACCCACCGCAACTTCGGCCGCGACCGCCGCTACCCCATCACCAACGGCTTCCGCGATCCGGGCAAGCCGGTCGAACTCCCCGCCGCGCCGCTGCCGGTCGGGCCACAGACCGACGTGGTTGATTTCTGATCCGGTTAGGTCGGGCGCATTCCATTCCGTTCGATGCACCCCTTGGTGCCCGTGACTTTCCGAGAGGCCCGCATCCCATGTCCGCCCCAGTCGTCCGCTTCGCCCCGTCGCCGACCGGCCTGATCCACATCGGCAACGCCCGCACCGCGCTGCTCAACTGGCTCTATGCCACGACGCGCGGCGGCACCTTCATCCTGCGCTTCGACGACACCGATCTCGAGCGTTCGCGCCGCGAGTTCGCCGACGCCATCGCCGAGGATCTCGACTGGCTCGGCATCCGCCCGGCCCGGGTCGAGCGGCAGTCGGAGCGCGGCGCCGCCTACGAGGCGGTCGCGGCGCGGCTGAAGGCGTCCGGCCGGCTCTATCCCGCTTGGGAGACGCCCGACGAGCTCGATCGCCGCCGCCGCCGCCAACTCGCCCGCGGCCTGCCCCCCGTCTACGACCGCGCCGCGCTGAAGCTGACGCCCGACGAGATCGCGGCCTTCGAGGCCGAGGGTCGGGTGCCGCACTGGCGCTTCCGCCTCGACGGCCGCAAGGTCGCCTGGGACGACGGCATCCGCGGCCATCAGGTGGTCGACACCGCCGGCCTGTCGGATCCGGTGCTGATCCGCGCCGACGGCTCGTTCCTCTACACCTTCACCTCGGTCGTCGACGACGTCGAGTTCGCCGTCACAGACATCATCCGCGGCGAGGACCACGTCACCAACACCGCCGTCCAGATCGAGATCTTCGAGGCGCTTGGGGCGCCGCCGCCGCGCTTCGCCCACCACAATCTGCTCGCCGCCACCACCGGCGAGGCGCTGTCGAAGCGGCTGGGCTCCTTGTCGATCGCGGGCCTGCGCGATGCCGGCTACGAGGCGATGACCGTCGCCTCGCTCGCCGTGCTCGTCGGCTCCTCCGAGGAGATCCACGCCTATCCGGATCTGGCGAGCCTCGCCCCCCACGCCGACCTCTCGGTCATGTCGCGCTCGACCGCCAAGTTCGATCCGCACGACCTCGACCTGATGAACGCCCGTCTCGTCCACGGCCTGCCCCACACGGCGGTGATGCGACGGCTGAAGACGATGCGCGCCGATCTCGGAGAGGCCTTCTGGTACGCGGTACGCGACAACCTCGACAAGGTCGCCGACGCCGCCCGCTGGGCGAAGATCGTCGCCGGCAGGATCACCCCCGTCGTCGCCGCGGAGGATCGCGGCTTCCTCGCCGAGGCGGCGGCGTTGTTGCCGGCCGAGCCGTGGGACGAGACGACCTGGGGGACGTGGACCGACGCGGTCAAGGCCGCGACCGGCCGAAAGGGCAAGGCGCTGTTCCTGCCGTTGCGCCTCGCACTCACCGGGCTCGATCACGGCCCCGAGATGCGGCGGCTTCTGCCGCTCATCGGTCCGAAAAATACCGCGGGCCGACTATCCTGACCGTCGGCGGCGCCGACGGTCGGCCGGATGCGGCATCGGCGATCGCCTCGCTGACCGGGACCGGCGACACCGGCTCGACCACCAGACCCGCCACCTTCACCGCCTGCGTCTCCGGATCGGCGTCCGGGTCGGGACGCACCGGCGGCAGCGGCAACTCGGCTTCGAGCGAGCGCAACGCGTCGCGCGTTCCCTTGAGCCCACCGGCGCCGGGCGGCAACATGCGCGGGTCCGGCTTGCCGCAGGTACAGCCCGAGACCACCTCGGTGCGATAGCGGAAGGCGTTGGCCAGACGGGTCAGCGGTTCGCCGGAGCCGTCGGCGGCGATCGCCTGTTCGGCCTCCTGGCCGGGATTGTGATGATAGTAGAGCCGCGTCTCCGCCGCCGGGCACAAAGCCCGGCAGACGTTGGCGTCGGTCTTCAGCCGACTCTGTGAGGCGCCGAAGGAGATCGGGAAGAAATAACCGTCGCAGGTGCGCACGCACAGCGTTCGGAAGCTGCCCGACAGCATCTGCGCCGTCGTCGGGTCGATCACCTGTTCCTCTTCCCAGGTCTCCGCCTGCTGCGGGGCGCCGCCGCCGCCGCCGAAGAGCAGACTGAAGAGGCCGCCGCCCTGCGGGCGCGGAGCCGTTCGCACTCCCGGTGGAACTTCGCCCGGTTGGGCGATGCGGTAGGTGACACCCGCCTGTCCGGGCACCGCCCCGTTGATGGTGACGCGCGAGCGCGTCCCGTCGAAGGTGGCGATGATCGGCTGGGCACCCGGCGTCTGCCTCTCGCCGCAGCGCAATTGCGCCAACAGCGTGCGGATCCGCGATTCCTCCGCCGCCGTGGGCGATGCGACGTATCCGCCACCGCCACCCGCCCCCCCGCCCATGCGGGCATGCTGGGCCTCGAGTTGGGCGAGGTTGGTCACCATCTGGCGTCCGCGCGCCGCCATCGCGGCGCAGCGCGGGTCGGCGGGATCGCCGCAACGCTCCTGAGACGCGCGGTTCTGGCGGATGGCATCCTTCTGTTCGGCGATGGCGCTCGCCCAGCGATCGGAGGGCGTCGCCGGTCGGCGCTGCTGCGCCGCCGACTTCTCGAGCGCCGCGAGCTTGGCGGCGAGGTCGTTGCAGACGTAGGATTGCGCCAGTGCCGCCGGGGCGTCGGCGAGAAGGAAGACGAGCGCGCAGGCGTGCGCCACCCGGCGCCATGCGCAGAGGATCCGCCCCGCGGATCCGTGCCGTCGCGCGGCCGTCATGCTGTGCCCTCGTTTCCACCTCGCTCGCGCATGTTCGCGAGTCGCGCTTCCGCCTACACAATTTGAATCCGAAGGGAAAGCACGACAAGCCGCTTCCGCGGTGCCGACCGCGGCGCACCGCGACTTCCACGCTTTCCCCCTCCCAATTCGGACGGTTTCACCTCATATGAGGGGCATCCGAAGGAGACCGCGTCCCATGAAATCTCCCCTCGCCGCCCTCGCCGCCCTCGGCCTCGCCGCCGCGACCCTTCTCGCCTCGCCAGCTCGCGCCGAGGAGCCCGATCTCATCTTCAAGAAGTCGACGGTGTGGAAGCTGCTCACTCCCGACGACAAGCTCGCCGTCTACGGCATCGACGATCCCGAGGTCGAGGGCGTCGCCTGTCACTTCACCGTGCCCGAGCGCGGTGGGGTCAAGGGCATGTTCGGCGTCGCCGAGGAGACCTCCGACGTCTCGCTCGCCTGCCGGCAGGTCGGCCCGGTCAAGTTCAAGCGTCAGCTCGACCAGGGCGACGAGATGTTCCGCGAGCGCCGCTCCCTGTTCTTCAAGAAGATGCAGATCGTCCGCGGCTGCGACGCCAAGCGCAACGTGCTCGTCTACATGGTCTACACCGACCGCATCATCGAAGGCAGCCCGAAGAACTCGACCTCCTCGGTACCGCTGATGCCCTGGGGCCCGGAACCGCCGCCGCGGTGCGCCGACTTCGTGAAGTGACCGCCCGACCGGCCGGAGCGGGGAGAGGCGCCCGTCTCTTCCCGCCCTTGACGACGCCGCGGAAATCCGCCAAACCTCGCGGCCATGACGACGAGAACCATCCCGCGCGCCTCGTGCGCCATTCCGGGCATCATTTGCGGCTAGCTCACTCGCTGGCCCGGTTCCGTCTGTTTCCTCGCAAAGTGACCAGATGAGACCCCGGCCGGCGGGCGGGTGGTCGTTCTCGTGCGCGGCGCATCGCGCGCGGGTGGTTCGATGAGGAGTGGTCCCTTGGTGCTGAAGCTCTACAACACGCTGACCCGCGACAAGCAGGTGTTCACGCCGATCGATCCGTCGAACGTGCGCATGTACGTGTGCGGGCCGACGGTCTACGACTTCGCCCACATCGGCAACGCCCGGCCGGTCATCGTCTTCGACCTGCTCTTCCGACTGCTGCGCCACGTCCACGGGGCGAGCCGCGTCACCTACGTGCGCAACATCACCGACGTCGACGACAAGATCAACGCGCGCGCCGCCCGCGACTTCCCCGATCTGCCCCTCAACGAGGCGATCCGGCGGGTGACGAGCTCGACCGCCGCGCAGTTCCACGCCGACGTCGCCGAGCTCCACGCGCTGCCGCCGACCGTCGAGCCGCGCGCCACCGAGCACATCGCCGAGATGATCATCATCGTCGAGAAGCTGATCGCCTCCGGCCACGCCTATGCGGCCGAAGGTCACGTCCTCTTCGACGTCCCGTCGATGCCGGATTACGGTCGGCTGTCGAAGCGCCCGCTCGACGACCTGATCGCCGGGGCCCGGGTCGACGTCGCCCCCTACAAGCGCGGCGAGATGGACTTCGTGCTGTGGAAGCCTTCCGCCGACAACGAGCCGGGCTGGGCGAGCCCCTGGGGACGCGGCCGCCCGGGCTGGCACCTCGAGTGCTCGGCCATGTCGTGGAAGCACCTCGGCGAGGTCTTCGACATCCACGGCGGCGGCATCGATCTGTGCTTCCCCCACCACGAGAACGAGGTCGCCCAGTCGCGCTGCGCCTTCGGCACCGACGTCATGGCCAACGTCTGGATGCACAACGGCTTCCTCCAGGTGGAGGGGGAGAAGATGTCGAAGTCGCTCGGCAATTTCCTCACCATCCGCGAGTTGCTCGCCGATTGGCCGGGCGAGGTGCTGCGCCTCTCCATGCTCAAGACGCACTACCGTCAACCGATCGACTGGACGGTGAAGAGCCTCGAGGAGAGCTGGAAGACGCTCGACGACTGGTACTGGTTCGCCGGCGAGGCGGCCGGCTCGAGCCCGGCGTCGGCGGTGGTCGAAGCCCTCTCGGACGACCTCAACACGCCCAAGGCGATCGCCGAGTTGCACGGCCTGAGGAACTCCGCCCAACGGGTGGGCGGGGAGGGCGCCCGCGATGTGCTCGCCGGCTCCCTGCGCTTCATGGGCTTCCTCGCCGACACCCCGGCCGACTGGGCGGCACGCCGCAAGACGTCGGTCACGGTCGACGCCGCGCGGGTCGAGGCGCTGATCGTCGCCCGCCTCGAGGCGCGCAAGGCGAGGAACTGGGCCGAGTCCGATCGCATCCGTGACGAACTCGTCGCCATGGGACTGGTGATCAAGGACGCCAAGGACCCGGCGACCGGTGAGATGAAGACCACCTGGGAAGTTGCGCGCTGAGGCGCGGCCGGGTCCCCGGGGGGACACGCGAGGGGAGGGGAACGATGAGCGGAACGCGTGAACCGATGAACCCGGTCGCCAAGGTGGCGATCTTCATCGCCGTGAAACTCGTCGTCCTCTCCGCCCTCACCGTGGTGATCCTGAGGTGGAAGGGGCTGATCTGATGAACCCGACCAACGGGGAGGGTCACCCATGACCACGCTCACCGGCGGCTGTCAGTGCGGCGCCGTCCGCTTCCGCTGCGAGGCGCTCGGCCGGGCGTCGATCTGTCATTGCCGCATGTGCCAGAAGGCCTTCGGCGGCCACTATGGTCCGCTGGTGACGGCGATCGGCCTCGTCTGGACTCGCGGCGAGCCGAAGCGCTTCCGTTCGTCGAACAAGATCCGCCGCGGCTTCTGCCCGGACTGCGGCACGCCGCTGACCTACGAGCCGGACGGCCACGAGCACGTCGAGGTGGCGCTCGGCGCCTTCGATCGTCCGGCCGAGATCCCGCCGGCGATCCAGGTCGGGGTCGAGAGCCGCATGCCGTGGTTCGACGCCCTCGCGACGCTGCCGGGCCGCGCGCCCGAGCAACAGGCGAAGATGACGGCCTTCTTCGCAGAGGTCGTCTCCCACCAGCATCCCGACCACGACACCGCCGAGTGGCCGCCGGAAGCGTCGTGAAGCGGAATCGGAATCTGAACGTGATGCAGCGGAATCGGAACATGAAGTTCCCGGTCCGGCGCCCGACTCGGTGAGTGAAGAAGATGAAAGAGCGCGTCTACCTCTTTGATACGACTCTGCGCGACGGCGCCCAGACCTCCGGCGTCGACTTCACCCTCGACGACAAGCTGCGCATCGCCCGCCTGCTCGACGACCTCGGCGTCGACTACGTCGAGGGCGGCTATCCCGGGGCGAACCCGACCGACAGCGCCTTCTTCGAGGAGAAGCGGACCAAGCGGGCGAAGTTCACCGCCTTCGGCATGACCAAGCGCGCCGGCGTCTCGGTGTCGAACGATCCCGGCCTCAAGGCGCTGCTCTCGGCGGCGGCCGACGCCAACTGTTTCGTCGCCAAGGCTTGGGACTATCACGTCGACGTGGCGCTCGGCACGACGCTCGAGGAGAACCTCGACTGCGTGAAGCTCACCGTCGAGGCCGCGGTCGCGGCCGGCCGCGAGACGATGATCGACTGCGAACACTTCTTCGACGGCTTCAAGGCCAACCCGGAATACGCCCTCGACGTCGCCCGTACGGCCCATGCCGCCGGCGCCCGCTGGGTGGTGCTGTGCGACACCAACGGCGGCACGCTGCCCCACGAGGTCGACGAGATCGTGAGGAAGGTGACGCAAGTCGTCCCCGGGACTCATCTCGGCATCCACGTCCACGACGACACCGGCCAGGCGGTGGCCAATTCGCTGACGGCGGTGCGCGCCGGCGTCCGCCAGATCCAGGGCACCCTCAACGGCATCGGCGAGCGCTGCGGCAACGCCAACCTCGTCTCGATCATCGGCACGCTCGCCTTGAAGCCCGAGTACGCCGACCATTTCGAGATCGGCATCGCGCCGGAGAAGCTGAAGGAACTGACCCACGTCTCCCGCGCCTTCGACGACGTGCTCAACCGCTCGCCCAATCGCCACGCCCCTTTCGTCGGCGCCAACGCCTTCGCCACCAAGGCCGGCATCCACGCCTCGGCGATCGTCAAGGACCCGAGAACCTACGAGCACGTCACCCCTGAGAGCGTCGGCAACCGCCGTCGCGTCCTCGTCTCCGATCAGGCCGGCAAGTCGAACCTCCTCGCCGAGCTCGCCCGCTTCGGCATCGAGGTCGACAGGTCCGATCGCCGCCTCGACACGCTCCTGACCGAGGTCAAGGAGCGCGAGGCCCGCGGCTTCTCCTACGAGGCCGCCGACGCCTCGCTCGAGCTCCTCGCCCGGCGGACGCTGGGCACCGTGCCGCGTTTCTTCGAGGTGCAGAGCTTCCGCGTCATCGTCGGCCGCCGCATCGAGACGAGCGGCGAGACGGTGACCCAGTCGGAAGCGATCGTGAAGGTGCGCATCGGCGACGAGATGTTCCTCTCGGTCGCGGAAGGCAACGGCCCGGTCAACGCCCTCGACGCGGCGCTGAGGAAGGACCTCGGCCCCTATCAGAAGATGATCGAGGACCTCGAACTGGTCGACTTCAAGGTCCGCATCCTCAACGGCGGCACCGGCGCCACCACCCGCGTCCTGATCGAGAGCCGCGACGGCGCCAAGAACCACTGGACGACGATCGGCGTCAGCGAGAACATCATCGACGCCTCGTTCCAGGCGCTGATGGACAGCATCTTCTACAAGCTGGTGAAGAACGGCGCGGCGAAGGCGGTATGAGGCTCGACCGATCAGTCGCTCGGTGAGGATGCGGCCGGGGCGGGACGTCGCAACCGGCGGCGGCCGGCGGCGAGGGCGAGCAACGGCGCCACGAGCCGCCCGAGCATCAAGCCGAGAGCTCCGAGGCCGAGCCCCTCCTGGGTGAGAGGCACCGCCGGTTCGAAGTCGGCGAATGTGCGTCCGGCCAGATCGCGGTCGAGGTCGGTGACGAGGGGAAGCAGACGCGCGAAACCGCTCGCTTCGACCAGCGCGCGCTGCTGCCTCCGCAGGCGATCCAACCTGTCGATGGTGATCTCCATGTCGCGGGCGCGGCGCGCGAAGAACTCGTCGCCGGTCTTCCGATGACGTTCGAGAGCGGCGGCGCGATCGAGGCCGGCGCGGCGCCCGTCCGCGTCGAAGCGGTCGATGATCGCCGACAGTTCGTCGACGGCTCCGCCGAGGCGTTGCCGGTATTGTTGCCCGAACTCCGGCAGTTGCGAGAAGCCGAAACCGAAGACGCAACTGAGAAGAATGGCGAAGAGGCGATACATGGGGCTCCGGTCCCGCTGCTTCGACGTGGCCACCGATGACGCCGCGACGAGGGTCGTTCGGAGCCGGCGGCGAGGATGTCGACGACCACACGGAGATTCGCCGCGACGTCGACCGCCCGATCTTTCTTCGGGTCGGTGACGATCACATGTGGATCTCACATCTTCCCCAGATCCACCGCGCCCTTCTCCTTCGCCCGCGCCTCGAGCTGCGTCAGGCGCTTGCGCATCTTCGGCAGGATGTCGTCGATCGTGTCGGCGACGCCGTAGGAGAGGTCGAAGCCGGGGCGGATGAAGGCCGAGTCCTTCATGTGATGGAGCAGCGTCACCAGCGGGTCCCAGAAGTTCGCGATGTTGGCGAGCATGATCGGCTTGGTGTGCCGGCCGAGCTGCGCCCAGGTCATCTGCTCGACCACCTCTTCGAGCGTGCCGATGCCGCCCGGCAGCGCCACGAAGGCGTCGGAATGCTCGAACATCAGCCGCTTGCGCTCGTGCATGTCGGCGGTGACGATCAACTCGGTGACGTCGGGCAGCATCAGCTCCTTGTCCACCAGGAACTGCGGGATGATGCCGGTGACCCTGCCGCCGGCCGAGAGGCAGGCCCGTGCCGCCGCGCCCATCAGCCCGAGCGAACCGCCGCCGTAGACGAGCCGAATGCCCTCGCGGGCGAGAAGCCGCCCGAGGTCGATCGCCGCGCCCTCGAAGGCCGGATCGGCGCCGGCGCCGGAGCCGCAGTAGATGCAGATGGATTTCAGAGACGTGGCGGAGCGCATGCGATCTCCTCGATGCTGCGGTGCGGTCGCGCCGACAATACCCGATCTGAACCCGCTGAGAAGCGGATCGGCCACATGTGCGATTGAAGCCCCGCGATTCCTGCTGTTACAATTTCAGCGAGCTTCGACTCCGCCTGCGGTCGCCGTCGCGATGGACGGTCCGAGCGGCGCCGGGAGGGACATGTGAGCATGGCCAAGACGATCACCCCCGACTACAATTACGCGATAGCCGAAAGGCCGGGCGAACTCGAACTGACGGTCAAGACGCTGAGTACGACCCGCGTCGGCCTCGCCGCTCTGATGAGCGGGGTGTTCGGGGCGTTCGGGTTCTTGTTCGTGATCATCGGTGTGGTGACGGGAACCTTCTGGGCCCTCTTGATCGGAGCGGGCCTGCTCGTCGGCGCCTGGTACACCCACAAGCTCGGAAATTCGAAGAAGACCAACAAGATTCTGATCGACAAGGAGTCCATCACCTGTTCGGGGAAGCGTTACCTTCTCGACCATGTGACGAGCATCGGATACGACACGATTGCCAACCAGCCGACATTCGTCGCGCCGGGCCGGGCCGCCGCGATCGGCGCCGCCGCCGCCATGGCCGCGAAGCAGGCGGCGGGCTATTACATCTACATCACCTACGGCACCGACAGGGTCCGCATCATCACCGGCCTGAGCGGCGACAACGTCGATGAAGTCTATCGCAAGGTCACTGATTTCCTGAGGGCTTTCGGTCGCGATTATACCTGATGCGATCACGGCCTTGTGGGATTGGTTCGGATTGACCGTTGCGCTATGTAGAACGGAAATGCACCTCCGGTGAGATTCCCGTTCATGTCGCGCATCCATCGTCCCGTCGGCCCGGTCTCGGCCGACGAAGGCAAGACGTTCGAAACACTGAAGAGCCTGTGGCCACACTTGTGGCCCTCCGATCGCCCCGATTTGAAGCGCGCGGTGATGCTGGCGCTCCTCGCCCTCGTCCTCGGCAAGGTGCTGACCGTCTTCCTGCCTTTCGTCTACAAGTGGTCGACCGACCTGCTCGCTGTCGGCCCGGATCCGCAGAAGGCGCAACTGCTCGCCGTGCCGATCCTGCTGGTGGTCGCCTGGGGCGTCGTGCGGATCACCTCGGTCGGCTTCAATCAGGTGCGCGACGCGCTCTTCGCCGCCGTCGGCCAGCACGCGGTGCGCGAACTCGCCACCTCGACCTTCCGCCACCTCCATGCGCTGTCGCTGCGCTATCACCTGACCCGGCGCACCGGCGGCCTCTCGCGCATCGTCGAGCGTGGCGCCAAGGGCATCGAGACCATCGTCCGCATCTCCATCCTCGCCGGCGTGCCGACCATCGTCGAGTTCGCCCTGATGGCGGCGGTGATCCTGTGGGAGTTCGATTGGATCTACGTGGCGGTCATCGTCATGACCACCTGCTTCTACGTCTGGTTCTCGGTGAAGGCGTCGGACTGGCGCATCGGCATCCGCCGCGACATGAACGAGGCCGACACCGACTCCATGTCGAAGGCGGTCGACAGCCTCTTGAACTTCGAGACGGTGAAGTACTTCACCGCCGAGGAACTCGAGGCGTCGCGTTACGACCGCGCCATGGCCCGCTACGAGAAGGCGGCGATCCGCACCTACACTTCGCTCTCCTGGCTGAACTTCGGTCAGGGTGTGATCTTCTCCGCCGGCATGGCCGCCTGTATGGCACTGTCGGCCTGGAGCGTGATGAAGGGCGACCAGACCGTCGGCCACTTCGTCATGATCAACGCGCTGATGATCCAGCTGTCGGTGCCGCTCAACTTCATCGGCACGCTCTACCGCGACATCAAGCAGTCGCTCGTCGACATCGAGAGCCTGTTCAAGGTGCTCGACCAGCCGGCCGAGGTCTCCGACAAGGCCGATGCGAAGCCGTTGAAGGTCTCCGAAGCCGCCGTCCGCTTCGAGGACGTCACCTTCTCCTACGACCCCGAACGGCAGATCCTCAAGGGCGTCTCCTTCGAGGTGCCGGCCGGCAGGACGGTCGCCATCGTCGGACCGTCGGGGGCGGGCAAGTCGACCATTTCGCGCCTGCTCTTCCGCTTCTACGACGTCTCCGGCGGTCGCATCACCATCGACGGGCAGGACATCCGCGATGTCACCCAGACGAGCCTGCGCCGCGCCATCGGCATGGTCCCGCAGGACACCGTGCTGTTCAACGACACGGTCTCCTACAACATCCGCTACGGTCGCCCCGACGCTTCGGAAGAGGACGTCATGGAGGCCGCCCGCCTCGCCCAGATCGCCGACTTCATCGAGCGCCTGCCCAAGCGCTACGACACCGAGGTCGGCGAGCGCGGCCTGAAGCTCTCCGGCGGCGAGAAGCAGCGCGTGGCGATCGCCCGCACGATTCTGAAGGCGCCGCCGATCCTGATGCTCGACGAGGCCACCTCCGCCCTCGACACCCACACCGAGCGCGAGATCCAGGGCGCCCTCGACAGCGTCTCGCAGAACCGCACCACGCTGGTCATCGCCCACAGGCTCTCCACCGTGGTCAACGCCGACGAGATCCTCGTCCTCGAACAAGGCGTCGTCGCCGAACGCGGCCGTCACGAGGAATTGCTCGAGAAGGGCGGTCTCTACGCGAGCATGTGGGCCCGTCAGCGCGCCGCCGACGAAGCCCGCGAGCAACTCGAGAAGACCGAGGCCGACGACCCCTTCGGCGTGGTCAAGCGCGGGGTGCCGGCCGCGGAGTGAGACCGCGCCCCTTCCGCCTTCCCATCGCCGTCGTTCCCGTATAGGCATCGGCGAGACGAACTCGCGCGCCGGCGTCTTCGGCCGGGCGCGCCAGACACGAGACACCCCATGGACAGTCTGCTCTCCACCATCACCAAGGCCTTCCCGCCGATCAATCGCGAAGGCTGGCCCTTCGTCGCCATCGCCGCGGTGCTGACCCTGGTGATCGGCTCCTTCTGGCAGCCGCTGTTCTGGATCCTGCTGGGGCTCACCATCTGGGTCGCCGCCTTCTTCCGCGATCCGACCCGCGTCACGCCGCAGGGCGAGGGGCTGGTGGTCTCGCCGGCCGACGGCCGCATCTCCCATCTCGTCGAGGTCCTGCCGCCGCCGGAACTGGGGCTTCCGGCCGAGCCGATGCTGCGCATCTCGATCTTCATGAACGTCTTCAACGTCCACGTGAACCGCATGCCGATCTCGGGAAAGATCGAGAAGGTGGTCTACACGCCGGGCAAGTTCCTCAACGCCGAACTCGACAAGGCCTCGCTCGACAACGAGCGCAACGGCCTCGTCATCACCCATTCGCTCGGCACCATCGGCTGCGTCCAGATCGCCGGTCTGGTCGCCCGCCGCATCGTCTCCTGGGTGAAGGGCGGCGAGGAGTTGGCGGCGGGTTCCCGCTTCGGCATGATCCGTTTCGGTTCGCGCCTCGACGTCTTCCTGCCCTTGGGCACGGTGCCGCTGGTGGCGCTCGGTCAGACCACGCTCGCCGGCGAGACCATCCTCGCCGACCTGACGCAGAGCGGCGGCGCTCCGCGCCCGACCCGCGCTTCGTGAGGGCGCCGCCACCACAGGAGGGCATCCGATGAGCGATCTGTTTCCGCCCGTCGAGCACCAGTCGGTGAAGACCGGCCATCGCTTTCGCCTGCGCTCGGTGCCCTTCCGCGTCGTGTTGCCCAATCTGGTGACGCTCCTGGCGCTCTGCGCCGGGCTCACCGGCATCCGCATGGGGCTCGAGGGCCGCTTCGAGTGGGCGGTCGGCGCCGTGGCGCTCGCCGCCACTCTCGACGCCGTCGACGGCCGCATGGCGCGCTGGCTGAAGGGCACCTCACGCTTCGGAGCCGAACTCGACAGCCTCGCCGATTTCGTCAACTTCGGCGTCGTCCCCGGCCTCCTCCTGCACATCTGGGTGCTGAAGTTGGCGCCGTCCTTCGGCTGGCTGGCGGTGCTAGCCTACGTCATCGCCGCGGTGCTCAGGCTCGCCCGCTTCAACGTCATGCTGGAGACGCCCAAGCCGGCGTGGCAGCAGAATTTCTTCGTCGGCATGCCGGCGCCCGCCGGCGCCCTCTCGGCATTGCTGCCGCTCTACCTGCAACAGATCTTCGCCTTCGATCTCGACCGCGGCGTCGCCGTCCTCGTCGCCTTCCACCTGCTCTCCGTCGCCTTCATGATGGTGTCGACAATCCCGACCTGGTCCGGCAAGAAGCTCGGCATGCGCATCCCGCGCGAGCAGATCATCCCGCTGTCGGTCGGCTTCGTGCTCTGCGTCGCCGCGCTGGTGAGCTTTCCCTTCGAGATCTTGGCGGCCGTGACCATCACCTATCTGGCGCTGATCCCCTTCGGATGGCGCCGCTTCCGCCGCCTCGCCGCCGCCGACGCCGCGGATGCGACCAACTCGCCGCCGTCGGCCACCGTCGACTGACCGCGGCCCTCACGGCTTCCGCGTCGGCTCGCCGGTGAGCGCCGCCACTCGTTCGGACAGGCTGCTGCCCGGAAAAGCGGCACGCAGCACACCGAGCGCCTCCGCGTCGCTGCCCGGCCGCATATGTGCCAGTGCCTCCCGCATCGCCGCGATCCGCGCTTCCAGCGAAGCGACGTAGCGGACGGCCGGCGTCTCGCTCCCGCGATCGGGCGGAGGGTCGCTTTCGTTCTTCTTCTGCGCGTTACGCAACCGTCTCGACATGGCCTGTCTCCCGGATGTGCTTCGTGTCGTTCCCGCGTCGGGGCGGTGGTGCCGCAGCAAAGGTCGTGCCGTGTCGCGGTCGGGATGTCGCACCCCTGCCGAATTTCTCGAATGCCACCATCGGTGCCCTTCTCGCGGCGCGGCGATGGACTATGTTGATCGTGGCGATCTCGGGAGAAGCGGCGATGACGAAAGAGCACGACGAGCAGGATTTCGATCTCGCCGATCCGCGGCTGGCGATCGCCGGGGGGCCGCGTCGACTGCGCGACGACCCGCTCCTGCGCCTGCTCGGCATCAACTGGCTGATCGGGGCCGGCGTGGCGGCGGCACTCGCCATCGTCGTGCTGATCACCGACACCGCCCATCTGCGCTCGCTGATGATGTCGTCCTCCGAGCCGTGGATCCCGATGCTGCTGCTGTTCTTCGGCTTCATGGTCACCATGTGCTCAGTGGCCATGGGTGCGGCGGTGATGTTCCTGCCCAAGGACGACGACGACGACGAACCGAAGGGTGGCATGAAGCTCGAGGTGCTGAAGCTGCCGCAACTGCGCCCGGCGCTCGCGCCCGTCCGCGCCGGTGCGACGAACCCGCGCCGTCGGCCGCTCGCCTGACGGCGGGCGCCGGCCACTTTCGTCGATCGATCTTCGGTCGCGCGACCCCATGGACGAAGTCGGCGGAGAGCCGGGTCGCGTCGAATCGGAACATGAAGTGCCACCGCACTTGAAATGCCGCATTCGCTCGGCTCACTCTCCGGCGACACCGATCGATCGGAGAGCGCCGTCATGGCCGACACCCCCGCCTACCCCCGCGACCTCGTCGGCTACGGCCGCAACCCGCCGCATCCCCGCTGGCCGGGCGACGCGCGCGTCGCGGTGCAGTTCGTCGTCAACTACGAGGAGGGCGGCGAGAACTGCATCCTCCACGGCGACGCCGGTTCCGAGGCCTTCCTCTCCGACGTGCTCGGCGCCCAGCCATGGCCCGGCAAGCGTCACATGAACATCGAGAGCATGTACGAATACGGCTCGCGCGCCGGCTTCTGGCGGTTGTGGCGCCTCTTCGTCGAGCGCGACCTGCCGGTCACCGTCTATGGCGTCGCCACCGCGCTCGCCCGCAACCCCGAAGCCGTCGCCGCCATGCAGGAGGCGGGCTGGGAGATCGCCTCGCACGGGCTGAAGTGGATCGACTACAAGGACTTCACCCTCGAGGAGGAGAAGGCCCATCTCGACGAGGCGATCCGCATCCACACCGAGGTGACCGGCTCGCGCCCGCTCGGCTGGTACACCGGCCGCACCTCGGTGAACTCGCGGGATCTGGTCAAGGCGGAGGGCGGCTTTCTCTACGACAGCGACAGTTACGCCGACGACCTGCCCTATTGGGAGAAGGGGCCGAAGGGGCCGCACCTGGTCATCCCCTACACGCTCGAAGCCAACGACATGCGTTTCTCCAACGCTCCCGGTTTCACCGAGAGCGAGCAGTTCTTCACCTACCTGAAGGACACGTTCGACGTGCTCTATGAGGAGGGGGCGACGGCGCCGAAGATGATGTCGGTCGGCCTCCACTGTCGCCTCGCCGGCCGCCCCGGCCGCGCCGCCGGACTGCGCCGCTTCCTCGATCACATCGCCGCCCACGACCGCGTCTGGGTCGCCCGCCGCATCGACATCGCCTGGCATTGGCACGCCCATCACCAGCCGGGGTGATCGCCTCGGCGATGCGCGAAGGGGTGGGCCGGCGCATCGGTCGGCTTCGAGCGTGCGCCGTCGCTCCGTGCGATCCGCCGGGCGTCGCACATCCCCCCTGAAACGAAGAGGCCGCTCGGAACGGCGGCCTCTTCGTTTCAGGAAGGGCGAGAGGCGTCACGCCGCCGCCACGTCGTCGAGGAAGCGCCGGATGCGTTCGTCGAGTGTGATCGCCGCCTCGGAGAGGTCGCGGGCGACCGCGGTGACCTCCTCGGCGACGCGCGCCGTCTCCCCGACGGCTCCGGCGACCGTCGAGATCGACTTCGTCAGGCTGTCGGTGTCGTGCGCCACCTGATTGCCGCGGCTCGAGATCTCGCTCGTCATCACCGTCTGTTCCTCCACCGCATGGGCGATGGTGGCGCTCGATTGCTCGATCGTCTCCAGCGTAGCGGTCACGGTGGTGATCTGATGCACCGCCTCGCGCGTCGCCGACTGGATGGCGCCGACGTTGGAGGCGATCTCCTCGGTCGCCTTGGTGGTCTGGGTGGCGAGCTGCTTGACCTCCTGCGCCACGACCGCGAAGCCGCGGCCGGCCTCGCCGGCGCGCGCCGCCTCGATGGTGGCGTTGAGGGCGAGCAGGTTGGTCTGGTCGGCGATGGCGCGGATGAGGTCGACGACGGCGCCGATCTTCTCGGCGGTGTCGGCCAGGGCGGAAACCGAACGCCGCGCTTCGCGGCCGAGTTCGGCGCCCTCCGCGGTGACGCGTTCGGCCTCGGTGATCTGGCGTCCGACGCCGGCGACGGTCTGCGACAGCTCGGTGGTGGCCGCCGCCACCGCGCCGACGTGGGCGGCGTCCTCGTAGGCGAGGCGTTCGGCGTCCTTCATCGAGCGGCCGGTGTTCTCGGCGGTGCGGGTGAGCGTCTCGGCCGAGGCGTTCATGTCGTCGGCGGTGGTCCGCACGAAGCCGACGATCTGGGTCGTCTCGGCGCGGAAGTCGGCGATCACCTTTTCCACCCGCGCGGTGCGCGCTTGGCGTTCGGCGGCGATGCGCGTCTCTTCGGCCTTGAGCGCGTCGCGCTCGATCAGGGAGCGGCGGAACACCGCGACCGCCCGCGCGATCTCGCCGACCTCGTCGTTGCGGCCGGTGTAGGGCACGTGGCCGTCGGTGTCGCCCTTCGCCATGGCGCCCATCACCGCATTGAGCCGGCCGACCGGACGGGTGACGCCGCCGCTGAGCCACAGCGCGTAGAACACGAAAGCGATCATCGCCGGCGTGCAGCCGGCGGCGATCCAGGCGACGGTCTTCAGGATTTCGAGGTCGACGTCCCAGATGTGGGTTCCGGACCCGATCATCCAGTCCCAGCCGGGGACCTTGGCGGCATAGGCGATCTTGCGCGAGGGCTCGCTATCTCCCGGGCGCTTCCACAGGTAGGAGACGTAACCGCCGCCCGCATCCGCCGCGGCGATCATCTCCTTCATCAGGTGCTTGCCGTCGGCGGTGACGAAGTCGTTCATGTTCGCCCCGACCTTCAACTCGGGATTTCCGGCGGCGAGCATGTTGCCGTTGCGGTCGTAGGCGAAGATGTAGTTCGTGTCCTCGAAGCGGATCGCCGAGATCGCCTCGAGCGCCAGTCGCCCGGCGGCGTCGGGGGAGATCTCCTTCGAGGCGACCTTGCCCTGGAGCCCCTTGATGTAGGACGTGGCGGTGTCGATGACGGCGCGCACCTCCTGTTGGCGCATCTCGATCATCGATTGTCGGAACTGCCAGATCGCATAGATGGTGCCGGCGCTCATGATCGTGATCGCGATGGCGATGATCGTGAGGAAGCGCAGTCCGATCGACAACTGGAACCCGGACTTCTGACTGGCCATGGGGTCTCGACTCGCGGTTGAGGGGCGATATGGCAATGTGAGAATACCGGGGGCACGGTTAACGAAGTCGAAGCAGAAGAGCGTCCGGATCAGTTGTCGCAGTACCGAAAAATACGCATCCGCAAACAAAGGTGACGCCGAAAACAAGTTGACGTAGCGGCAATCATGGTTGCGTGGGACGGTTTCGGGTTTCGCTCGGTCCGCGATTTCGTCCGCCGCGAGGAGAAACCGCGGCGATCCGGGGTCACACCACGACGGTCAGCCGCTCGGCTGCACGTGTCACGCCGGTGTAGAGCCAGCGGGCGCGATGTTCTCGAAAGGCGAAGCTCTCGTCGAAGAGGACGATGTCGTCCCATTGCGACCCCTGCGCCTTGTGGACGGTGAGGGCGTAGCCGTAGTCGAACTCGTCCGACTTCCGCCGGACCGCCCAGGGCAGTTCCTCGCCGCCGCCCTCGAAGAAGGCGGGCCACACCGAGGCGGAGATGCGCCGTCGCTCTAACGTGTCTTCGGGCGCGAGATCGTACTTGAGGAAGCCGCCCTTGGGATCCTTGACCCGGGTGACGCGGAAGATGCCGCCGTTCTGTAGCCCCTTGGTCTTGTCGTTCCTGAGACACACCAGTTTCTCGCCCACCTCGGGAGTGGGCGAGGTGTAGCCGCGCAGTTCGCGGATGCGGCGGTTGTAGAGCTGGCGCGTCTTGTTGCGCCCGACCAGAACCTGATCGGCGGCGAGGATCCGGTCGGCGGTGATGTCGCGCCGACGGATCACCCGCGTTTCGCCCCAGTCGCCGGCCTCGAGCTCGCGACCTTCGCGGATGTCCATCGACAGGCGGATGATCGGGTTGTCGGCCGCCTGCCGGTGGACCTGGGTCAGCATGATGTCCGGCCGGCTCTCGGTGAAGAACCCGCCGCCTTTGACCGGCGGCAGCTGCGCCGGGTCGCCGAGCACCAGCGTCGGTTTGCCGAAGGACAGGAGATCCTTGCCCAGTTCCTCGTCGACCATCGAACACTCGTCGATGACGATCAGCGCCGCCGACGCCGCTTCGGACTGGCGATTGAGGGCGAAGGACAGGGTTTCCTCCTCCTCGTCGTCCTCCGGTGGGCGTTTCGGCCGATAGATCATCGAATGGATGGTGGAGGCGCCCTCGCAGCCCTTCGACCGCATCACCGACGCGGCTTTGCCGGTGAAGGCGCCGAACAGCACGTCGCCGTCGATTCCCTCGGCGAGATGGCGGGCGAGGGTGGTCTTGCCGGTGCCGGCGAAGCCGAAGAGCCGGAACACCTGCGGCGTTCCCGCCTTCAGCCAACGGGCGATCTCCTTCAGCGCCTGATCCTGCTCGCTCGACCAATCCATGCCGCGTCGTCTCTGTCACCCGGAAGGTCGGGTGGCGCGACGCTATCCGATTCCCGAGATTCACGGGCGGGAGATTGGCATGAGATGGAACAAAGAAGCAACATCCGATGCGGCTCGCGTTCGATTCGGGTCGAGTGTCGCGTGCGTGGTCGTTGACCTCAGGTTGCGTAAGATGCCGTATGGTGAACCGGGGGCGGCGGCCCCATGATGCTCCGACCACCGATCGGTTCGCCCAAGCGAGGTTGCCTTCATGAAGTTCTCGTGGCTCGCCGCATTCCTGATCCTGCCGTCGGCGGCGATGGCATTCGAGGGCAGATACAGCAACGCCGAGAGTGATTGGCGCCAGAGTGCGGCGATCACCGAGAACGCCGACGGAACCTATTCCGTCAGTCTCGAAGTCACGACCCCGCGCTGCGTCGGGGGATTGGAGGCGGTCGGCCGGCTCGCCGGGGAGGTGCTGGTGGTCGACGAGAGCAACGACGGGTTCACCTGCAGCGTCGCCATCCGGCGTACCGCGATCGGCATCAACGTCAAGGAATTCACCTGCGACATGCACGGCGCCAGGTGCGGCTTCGAGGGGTACTACACCAGACTCGGCGCGGCTTCGGCCAAGGGAAAGCCCGCGGCGCCGACGGCACCCGACGACGATACGGCCTTCCTCCTCAGAGGGACCCCCGCGCCGCCGAGGCCGATCGCCGGCCGTTTCACCTGTGCCGGCGAGATCAACATCGAGCCCGCCAAGCGGGAGGATCCGAACTACCGGCTGAAGCCGATCGAACCGGGAATGACCCTGTCCGTCGGCTATGACCACTACTACGCCAACTCGGCCATCACCTTCTCCTCCGGCGGCGACTCGACGACCTATCGCGGGGTGCGCGTCTCGATCGTCGGCGACACGGCGGTCTACAAGGGGTCGCGGGGCGCCCGTTGGGAGGTGCGGCCCGTGGGCGGGCGCACCGTGACCATTCGTGGCACCGGCGTTCCGGACGGAACGACCGGCTTCGCTTGCTCGTGGCGATGAGTCGGGAGTCGAAGTCCTCGGGCGATCACCGAAGCCGAGCCACCTCCGTGGCCTCGAAGCGGGCGCGTCCCCTCTGGTCGGAACGAGCCTGACCCGCTATGTCCTCTTGTACGAAGAAGACACCGATCCGGCCTGCCACCGCGCACCGGTCCGAAGGGAACACGCCATGCCCGCCTACCGCTCTCGCACCTCCACCCATGGCCGCAACATGGCCGGCGCCCGCGGTCTGTGGCGCGCCACCGGCATGAAGGAGAGCGACTTCGGCAAGCCGATCATCGCGGTGGTCAACTCCTTCACCCAGTTCGTCCCCGGCCACGTCCACCTGAAGGACCTCGGCCAGTTGGTGGCGCGCGAGATCGAGAAGGCCGGCGGCGTCGCCAAGGAGATGAACACCATCGCCATCGACGACGGCATCGCCATGGGCCACGACGGCATGCTCTATTCGCTGCCCTCGCGCGACCTGATCGCCGACTCGGTCGAGTACATGGTCAACGGCCACTGCGCCGACGCCATGGTCTGCATCTCCAACTGCGACAAGATCACCCCCGGCATGCTGATGGCGTCGCTGCGCCTGAACATCCCGACGGTCTTCGTCTCCGGCGGTCCGATGGAGGCCGGCAAGGTCATCCTCTCCACCGGCGCCACCAAGGCGGTCGACCTGATCGACGCGATGATCGCCGCCGCCGACGACAAGGTCTCCGACGCCGACGTCGCGTCCTACGAGCGCAACGCCTGCCCGACCTGCGGTTCGTGCTCCGGCATGTTCACGGCGAACTCGATGAACTGCCTGACCGAGGCGCTCGGCCTGTCGCTGCCCGGCAACGGCTCGATGCTCGCCACCCATGCCGACCGCAAGGCGCTGTTCCTCGAGGCCGGCCGACTGATCGTCGATCTGTGCAAGCGGTATTACGAGGGCGATGACGAGAGCGTCCTGCCGCGCTCCATCGCCGGCAAGGCGGCGTTCGAGAACGCCATGACCCTCGACATCGCCATGGGCGGCTCGACCAACACCGTGCTGCATCTCCTCGCCGCGGCGCAGGAGGCCGGCGTCGATTTCCAGATGGCCGACATCGATCGCCTGTCGCGTCGCGTCCCCTGTCTCTCGAAGGTCGCCCCGGCGGTCGCCGACATCCACATGGAGGATGTCCACCGTGCCGGCGGCATCTTCGCCATCCTCGGCGAACTCGACCGCGCCGGCCTGCTCGTGACCGACCTGCCGACCGTCCACAGTCCGACGCTGAAGGCGGCGCTCGCCCAGTGGGACATCATGCAGACCAACTCGCCCGCGGTGCGTACTTTCTATGCCGCCGCCCCCGGTGGCGTGCCCTCGATCGAGGCCTTCAGCCAGGATCGCCGTTGGGACGAACTCGACGTCGACCGCAGGAAGGGCGTCATCCGCTCGCTCGACAACGCCTATTCGAAGGACGGCGGCCTCGCGGTGCTCTACGGCAACATCGCGCTCGACGGCTGCATCGTGAAGACCGCCGGCGTCGACGAGTCGATCCTGACCTTCGAGGGTCCGGTGAAGCTTTTCGAGAGCCAGGACGCGGCGGTCTCCGGCATCCTCGGCGGCGTCGTCGCCGCCGGTGACGTGGTGGTCATCACCTACGAAGGCCCCAAGGGCGGCCCCGGCATGCAGGAGATGCTCTATCCGACGAGCTATCTGAAGTCGAAGGGCCTGGGCAAGGCCTGCGCGCTGCTCACCGACGGCCGCTTTTCCGGCGGCACCTCGGGTCTCTCCATCGGCCACTGCTCGCCGGAAGCGGCGGAGGGCGGCAACATCGGCCTCGTCGAGGCCGGCGATCGCATCCGCATCGACATCCCCAACCGGACGATCGGCCTGCTGATCTCCGACGAGGAGATGGCGGCGCGGCGGGCGAAGATGGAGACGAAGGGCAAGGCCGCCTGGAAGCCGACGGCGCCGCGCGCCCGCAAGGTCTCCGCCGCGCTGCGCGCCTACGCCGCGATGGCGACGTCAGCCGCCAAGGGCGCGGTGCGCGACGTCGGCCGGATCGAGCGCTGAGCGGCAGCCTCTCCGCCGCTCGACGGGCGTCCGCGGGTCAGGCCCGATAGGTCGGCCGCTCGCGCGCGTCGAGCGCCCGGACGCTCCCCTCCGGGGTCGCCTCCGCCGCGGCCTCGGGGCGGCGGTGGAGCCGCACCCGCTTCTCGCCGGGCGCCATGTGGAACCCGTCGGTGGCGGTGAAGCTCTCGTCGATCACCATGACCGAGGACACCGCCTCCTCGCAGGCGATCACCAGTTCCCAGTCCGCGCCCACCCGTTCCACCCGGGCGGTGAGGCCGCAGCGCCGGCGCACCGCCGATCGCCCGAGCGGGTGGTGGAAGGCTTCGGCGATCACCGTGCCGTCGTCGGCGACGAGGCGGGCATGGGTGAGGTCGTGCGCCGCCGGGCCGAAGCGATAGGCCCGCGTCGTGTCGAAGAAGCCGCCGAAGATCTCGGTGGCGGCGAGGCTCACCGAGCCGTGCGGCGGCACCGCGACCTCCCGCGTCCCCGAGGCCGCCGAGCGATGGCCGTCGGCCAGCGCGACGAGGTCGAGCCGGCCGGCGACGGCCGCGGCGGTGTCGTTGACGACGTGGACGTCGAGGCCGTTGACGCCCTCGTCCGAGAGGATCACCACAACCGGCGCCGAGGCGCGCGCCAGCGCATGGAAGGCCGACTTCGCCCGGCCGAGCGCGTCGACGAGCCCCCAACCGGCGCCGATCTTCGGATCGCGGTGGGTGAAGACCAGCGCGCCGCGGCAGGTCGACCCGGGCCGGCGCCATTCGCGCACCGTCTCCTCGATCACGTGATCGACCGTGGCGCGACCGACGTCGAGGAGGCGCTCGGGATCCTCGTGGCGCAGCGCGGGAGGGTCGATGCGGAAGATCATCCGCTCGTAGATCTCGCGGACGTCCTCGAAGTCCCAGCCGGCCCCGAGGTCGCGCGGCACGCCGGCTTTCCATCGCGGCGAATGGACCGGCGGGACCGCGAGCTCGTCGGTCACCGTCCTGGCTTCGGGGATGCAGGCGAAGGCGAGGCATTCGGCGGCGAAACGGACGTTCGCCCGGCGCGCGTCGTCGAGCGGCCGGCCGTAGGCGCCGACGCCGTAGTAGTGGGTGACGCCGGCATCCGCCACGAAGGGCATCTCGCCGCCGTCCGGCGTCGAGCGCACCCATGGCAGGCCGGGCGCTGTCTCCGCGGCCACCGCCGGCAGGATCTCGTCGAAGATCGCGTTGCTCCAAGCGGTCGGAGGCAGCCCCATCATCGCCGCCTGCTGGGTGATCTCCGAGCCGCCGCAGACGATCGCGCTCGACGGATGGCGGGCGAGCCGTGCCGCCACTTCGTGCGTCTCGGCGCGCGCCGCCGCGACGAAGTCGGGATCGGCGGCCGGATAGTCGAAATTGGCGAACATCAGGTCCTGCCAGACCAGCAGGCCGAGTTCGTCGCAGAGGTCGTGGAAGGCCTCCGCCTCGTAGAGCCCGATGCCGGGGACGCGGACCATGTTGAGGCCGGCGTCGCGCATGCGCGTCAGCTCCGCTTCGTGGGCCGCCCGGTCGCCGGCGAGGCCGACCAGGTCGATCGGCACCCACACCGAGCCGCGGGCGAAGATCGGCACGCCGTTGACGACGAGGCCGAAACCGCGCCCGTCCTCGCCGCGATCGACCTCGATGCGGCGGAAACCGACGCGGCCGAGCGCGAAGTGGACGCCGTCGATCTCGACCTCGACCGCGTGCAGGACGGGGTCGCCATGGGTCGCCGGCCACCACGGGGCGATGCCGGCGAGCGCCACCTCGCCGACGAACGCGCCGTCGGGGCCGGGGGTCAGCGTCGTCTCGCAGCCGGCGCAGAGGAGGCGCGCCGAGGCCGGCACATGCGCCGCCTCGAAGACGAGACGGGCGGCGAGATGGCCGTCGATGCCGTCATATCCGGCGTCGAGGCGGACGTCGCGGATCGGATCGGTGGCCGGATCGAAGATCGTGATCGGCCGGAACGGGCCGATCATGTCGATCGGCGGGCACCAGCCCGGCATGTGGCCGAGGAGCGTGGTGCGGACCGCGCGCAGCCGCTGCTCCGGGATCAGCCGCGGCCGCCAGCGCGCCCGCTTGGGCTTCACGCCGTCGAGGGCGCGGGAGAGCGAGCGGAAGACGATCGCCAGTTCCATACCCGGACGCAGGTCGACGTCGACCTCGTGGGAAAGGAACATCGATCGGCTCGTCAGGATCGGGGCGCCGTCGAGGAAGACCTCGGCGAAGGTGGCGAGCCCGTCGAAGCGCAGCCGCCGTCGGCCGGCGACGGCGACCGTGGTGCGGTACCAGTGGTCCCGGTCGTGGAGCGGCGAGGGCGCCTCGCGAGACCAACGCCCCGCCGCCTCGAGCGCGGCGGCTACGGTGCCGGGAACGACGGCGTCGAGCCACTCGGCGGCCGGATCGACGTCCGCCGGCGAGGCCCAGGCGCCGGGCGCCGTCGAGGTCATGCGCCAGCCGGTCTCGAGCGGTCGGCGGGAAGCTGAGATCGACAGCGCGTGAGTCACGGTCTCGATGAGGCGGATGGGCAAGAGCGGGCTCCGACGACTCGGGGAACTCGACGATCAGATTACCCCAGGCGATGGCGGCGCGCGGGTTGCAGAACCGCCCCACACTAAGTAATATTCCAGATGTCGGGGTGGTTCGATCGAGGAAACCGCCGCACGTGATCGGCTCGGTCCAGAGCGATCGGAACCATCGGGGGTCGATGATGACGCATGGTGTTCGGTCTTTCGTGGTGGTCGGCCTCGCCCTTGCGGGCCTCGCCGGGGCGGTCGTCGAAGCGAAGGCGGCGGGCAGCCCGGTCGTCGCCGCGATGGACGACGGTTGGCAGAGCGTGCTGCGCCGATGGATCGGCAACGGTTGGAAGCCGTTCCACACCGAGGGCTTCAATTTCCTCGCCCCGGCCAATACGCCGAAGCGATGGGGAGCCGGGCTCAAGCAGGATGCCCCCGTGGCCTTCGCGGCGATCTGCGACGCCTGCAGCGGCGTGCGGATGCGTCTCCTCGATTCGCGGGGCATCGTTCTCGGTCAGGGTCAGCCGGCCGGCAACTCGACGGCGCTGTCCTACATGCCGATGGCGACCGAGAAGGCCAGCATCGAGCTGACCGCGGTCGGCTGCCGCGCCTCCAACTGCGTCATCCGCTACACCAGCTTCGGCCGACGCTGAGATCGGCGCCGGCGGAGCCGTCGCCTCACGCCGCATCGCGGACACGACGGTCCGCGAACGCGGTGTCGAGATCGGCCATGCAGCGCTCCCAGGCGCCGGCGCAGGCGTCGATCATCTCGGCGAGCCCGTCGAAGCGCTTGCGCGCCATGGCGCGGGCGAGCTTGAACTGCATCACCTTCATCGTCTCGGCGATCTCCTCGGCCGCCGCGATGGCGCCGTCGAGGCCGGTCTCGCCCCGGCCGCGCAGCCAGTCGAGATGGCTCGCCGCCAGTTCGAAATTCGCTCCGTACTGGCGCATCAGGTTGAAGGCGTAGGTGTGGAAATATTCCGGCGGCCGGGTCGCGAGGTCGCTCGCATGGCGGGCGAAGTCGGCGCTCCAGGCGGCGAACGGGTTCGTCGCCGGCCGCCGCGCCAGATGCCGCTTCAAGAGATCCACCGCCTCACGGGTGAGATCGACCAGCGGCGGACGCTCGGGGATCTTGAGGAACTCGACATAGGGAAAGAGGACCGCCGGATCGCGCGTCGCACCGGGTGCGCCGAAGATGCCGTCGTAATCCTCGGCGGTGAGCCGGAAGTAGCCGGCGTTGTGGAAGTAGTCGAGGCGGCGCGCGGCCGGATCGATGGAGGTGATGCCGATCGTCGTCTTGGAATGGCCGGTGCGATAGGTCACGCCGAGCGTGTCGGGCAGGAAGTGCGCGTCGGCCTCGACCAGGACGATGCGGCCGCGGCCGACCTGCTCGGCGACATGGGCCTCCAGCCGGTCGAAGATCGACAGTTCCAGCAGTTCGAGCCCGTAGAGCCGTTCGAGATCGGCGGTCGGCACCTTGAAGAAGGTCGCCTGATCGCCCTCGTAGGACTGGGTCACGGTGAAGCCGAGAATCGCCGCCGGCTCGTGGCCGAGAGCGGCGACGATCTCGATCCACAGATCGGTCCAGCAATTGGTCTCCGGCCAGCGCCGATCGGCCGCATGCAGCGCATGGGGGCGATGGGAGGAAGGATCGGGGAATCGCATGCCTGGGGTCTCCGAAATGATGTCGAGCCATCAGTCGGCTCCGGTGGTGCCGACGACCGTGCCGTGCCGGGCCTCCACCCCGCCGAGATCGGGTCTTTCCGATTTCGACCACTCTCCGGGGCCCACTCGAAGACATCCGAGTTGGACGAGGGGAGAGGAAGGCCGCGCCCGGAGGCGCGGCTCGATCTCAACCGAACAACGCCGCGCGCACGCTCTCCGGCCACTTCGCCACGTCGTTGCCGTGGTGGCGGAAGAGGGCGAGCGCGATACGCTCGAGGCCGAAGCCGACGCAGGCGGAGTGGGCCTCCTCGCCGTCCTCGCGCTTCATCCCCCACAGCGAACCGAAGTGGTTCTGGTGGTAGTTGAAGGACAGGCAGGCGGTGGGACCGGCGCCGTCGTTGACCGGGATCAGCAGTTCGAACTTGAGCTGCTGGTCACGCTGGTTGCGCGCCATCAGCTTGCCGCCGCGGCCGAAGAACGGATCGTTGGCGACGTCGAGTTCGCAGGGAAGTCCGAGGCTCTCGATCATCTTCGGGCCACGCTCGAGCCAACGCTCGCGGAACTCCCTCACCTGCTCCGGCGTGCCGATGCAGACGTTCTCACGCATGCGGAAGAGCTGCATGCGGGTGGGTTCCTTCGAGGGCTCGTGGCGGAAGCAGTAGCTCTTCAGGTCGAAGAGCAACCCCGTCTCCGGCACCGCGCCCTTGGCCGCCACCGTCGGATAGAGCGGATAGCAGGCCGCCGGCGTCAGCACCACGTCGGTCGGCGACTGGTACTCCGCCCAATCGCGCCCCTCGGTCAGCGCCGCGATCAGCTGGCAGTGATCGCCGTCATTGCCCATGAAGGAGTGGATCGAGCCGGCGAGCTGCGGGAAGCTCTTGAGATAGCCCGACTTTTCCATGTTCACCCGCGGCATCGCCGGGGGGAAGTGGATCTTCACCGCGCCGTCCTCACGCGAGAAGCGCTCGACCAGACGCTCGAAGCCGTCGATCACCTCTTCGAAGACGCCTGAGCGGCCGTAGAGACCGTCGACGCCGGTCGGCATCAGCACCCCGTCCTCGAACAGGCGATCGAGGAAGGGCTTGGCCGGTGCGACCGGCGCGGCGGCGGCTTCGGCCGCGCGGATTTCCGGGGGAATGGCGTTCATGTCCACCTCACGCGACGGCCGTGTCGATCTTGCTCATCAGCAAGAGGTTCGACGTGTTGCCGAGGATGCGATCGTTGTTGATCATGATCGCGGCGGAGAGCAGGTCGCGGTAGTTGCGAGCGATCGTCCACTGGCCGGCGTTGCGATAGCCGGCGAGGCCGAGGATCATCAGCGAGGCTTGCGCGATCTCGATGCCGAGCTGCGACGCCGACACCTTGATGGTGTTGAGTTCGGCGATGAACGACAGCGTGTTCATCAGGCTCTCGTCGGCGAGCGCCTCCTCGTAACGGGCGATGCCGGCGATGAGCAGCGACTTCATCTGCTGCAGCGTGGCCGAGACCTCGGCGAGACGCAGCGCCCCCGGGGGCATGGTGCCCGGCCGCTTCTTGGCTTCGGCCTTCACGAAGGCCTGGGCCTTGAGCACCGTGTCGGCGGCGATGCCGTACCAGGTGGCGGTCCAGATGATGTGGGCCATGGCGAGCATCGACTGGGCGGCGATCTCTCCGAAGGGCTGGACGAAGACCTGACGCGCGTCGCCCTCGGAAATCAGCTCGAAGCCTTCCGAGCGGGTGCCGCGCATGCCCATCACGTCCCAGTCGACGGTCTCGCGCAGTGTGTAGTCGCCCTTCTTGCAGACCACCATCACCTGGTCCGAAGACGCGGCGTCGGGGTTGCGGCGGCAGGTGGCGAGGATGGCGTCGGCGGCGCGGCCGTAGGAGATGCAGGTCGCCTGCTTGGTCAGGCGGTAGCGGTCACCTTCGACCTCGACGGCGCAGATCGAATTCCGCAGGTCGCCGCCGATGCCGCCCTCGGTCGTCGCCGAGCCGAGGAGAAGCTGGTCGCGGGCGCACTCCCGCATGTAGTCGATGTGCCAATCGGAGCCGACCGAGTGCTGGATCAGGCTCGACATCTTGATCTGGTGCATACCGTAGATCATGGCCGACGAGCCGCAGGCCTGTCCGAGGCGGGCGACCAGAGCGCAGATCTCGGTGAGCGAGACACCCTCGCCGCCGAATTCCTTCGGGATCCAGCAGCCGAGCAGCCGCTCGCGCTTCAACGCGTCGAAGGTCTCCTGCGGGAAGCGACCGGTCGCATCGACGTCGGCGGCGTGGCGGGAGGCCACCTCGTCGGCGACGCGTGCCATGCGTTCGATGGCGGAAAGGGTGAGCGAGCTCGGATCGACGACGACGTTCATGGGATCAAGCCCTTCCGGAAACGAGTTCGGTGACGGAGCGATCGATCGCGGAGATCGACGCGAAGGTCTTGCGGTTGAGCATGCGTTCGGGGAATTCGATGTCGAACGCCTCTTCCAGCGCCAGCATCAGCTGCACCGAGGCGAACGAAGTCATTCCCAGTTCGTAGAGATCGTCCTCGTCGCGCACGCGCTCGAGCGGGACGGGCAGGATCTTGTGGTTACCGATGAGTTCACGGATCTGCGTTGCCATGACGCTCCCCTTCGTCTTAGAAATCGATGGGGCGGACTATTGCAGACAAGTCGAAACATCGGATGAAGAGAGAGGGTTTATCGGAACTTACCGAGATCCGGCGATTTCTGTGGTGAACGATGGGTGTCTTTGCGTCACCGCTGCATCACGACGAAGAAGGGCGGGGACCTTCCGGTCGCCCGCCCTTCTTCGTTCGCTGCGGCGCTCCCGCCGGCGCCGGCCTTCAGTAGAGCAGGCGCGCCCGGATCGTGCCGGGAATGGCGCGCATCGCCTCGAGGATGTCGTCGGCATGGTCGCCGGCGCCGTCCGCCTCGATCACCACGTAGCCGACCTCGCCTTCGGTCTGAAGGTACTCCGACCCGATGTTGAGGCCGCGGTCCGAGATCAGGTTGTTGAGCTTGTTGAGCATGCCCGGCCGGTTCTCGTGGACGTGGATGAAGCGGGTGCCGTTGGGCCGCGGCGGCAGCTGTACCTGCGGGAAATTGACCGCGCCCGAGGTCGAACCGATGTCCGAATAGTCGACGAGTTTCCTCGCCACTTCCGCGCCGATGCGCTCCTGCGCCTCCTCGGTCGACCCGCCGATGTGCGGCGTCAGGATGACGTTGGCGAGCCCTTGGATCGGCGAGACGAAACGCTCGGCGTTCGACTTCGGTTCCTTGGGGAAGACGTCGATCGCCGCACCGGCGAGGTGGCCGCTCTTCAGCGCCTCGGCGAGCGCGTCGAGATCGGCGACCGTGCCGCGAGCGTTGTTGATGAAGTAGGCGCCCTTCTTCATCTTGGCGAACTCGCCCGCGCCCATCATGTTCTGCGTCTGGGCGGTCTCCGGCACGTGCATGGAGACGACGTCCGAGGCGGCGAGCAATTCGTCGAGCGAATCCGACGGCTCGGTGTTGCCGTGGCGCAGCTTGTCGGTGAGATCGAAGAAGATCACCCGCATACCCATGCTCTCGGCGAGATTGGAGAGCTGCGAGCCGATGTTGCCATAACCGACGATGCCGAGGGTCTTGCCGCGCACCTCGAAGGAGCGGTCGGCCGACTTGTCCCAACCGCCCTGGTGCGCCGACACCGACCGGTCGAAGATGCGTCGCATCAGCATGACGATCTCGCCGATCACCAGTTCGGCGACCGAACGGGTGTTGGAGAAAGGCGCGTTGAACACCGGAATGCCGCGCTTTCGCGCCGCGCCGAGTTCGACCTGATTGGTGCCGACCGAGAAGCAGCCGACCGCCATCAGCCGGTCGGCCGCCGCGAACACCTCTTCGGTCAGCCGGGTGCGCGAGCGGATGCCGACCATGTGGACGCCGGCCATCGCCTCCTTCAGCGCCTCGCCTTCCAGCGCTTTGGGCAGGTGGACGAGATTGGTGTAGCCGGCCGCCTTCATCAGGTCGACCGCCGTTTGACTGATGCCCTCGAGGAGCAGGACCGAGATGCGTTCGCGCGGCAGCGAGAGGCGGGGCGTCATGAGCTGTTTCCCGAGGTGGAAGCGAGGAACGGATGGTCTAGTGCGACGCGGCCCGCGGTTCAATCGGCGAGTTGCGCGAAACGGCGGACGTCATCGCGGTGCGGCCCGCATTTTCGGGCGCAGGTTCACGGGCATGGCACGACGGCGAAGCGCAGGCCATTCATTTGGAACCAGCCGTGACCGGTCATCGCCACTTCCACGCGCGCGGTGCGGAAGGCCACGAAACGGCGCGTCTGTGCCGGAACGATGATGGTGGCGCGCCCGCCGCCGGAGAAGGTACGGTCGATCGCCGCCCCTTCGACGTGAAGCACCTTGCGGCGTGCTCCTTCCGGCGAGACCAGGGTGACGATGATCGAAGAGGCGGTGGTGTCGACGTCGGTTCCGGCGGAGGGAAGCTGCAGGCCGACGATGCAGGCGGGCGTCCGGAGTGTCCGTGTCGCCCGGGCCGAACGGTTGCGGGCATTGCTCCAGCCGCCGCCGTCGAACGGATCGCCGGTGATCGCCGACACGCTGTCGTATTGGTCGACCCCTCGCGGGAGGCCCGTCGTCGCAGGGACGGGCGCCACCGGCGGCGAGGGCGCCGGTCCGGAGCCGGGCGGCGCGACGACGACGGAAGGTGGTGGCGGGGCGGCGGCGTTGGTCGGCGCCGGCGGCGGGGATGGCGCGGTCGCCGCCGAGGAAGGTGGTGACGAAGGAGGCACGGACGCGGCAGGGTCGAGGCCGGGCGCCGGTTGCCGCGGAGAGGAAGCCGTCGCCGGAGGCGCGGACGGGGGTGAGATCGCCGGTACCGGTGCCGCTCCCGGTTCGGCCGGGACGAACTCGATCTTCAACCGCATCGCCGACCCGATCCGCCGTTGCGTCGCGCGGTCCCAACGCCCGGTCAAGGTTCCCGTCCAGGTCTTCTTCGAGAAGTCCCGCGACCAGACGCACCGCACGGTGAAGGCTCGGCCGACCACCGGATCCTGCGGGTCGTATCGGCATCCACCGCCGCGCCCGATCCTGTCGTTCGACCGATCGGCCGGTTGGAGAGTGAAGCCTCCCGGCGCGGCGACATGGGCCTCTTCGGTGAAGGTCATCTCCAAGGTGCCCGGCCCGCGCGGCACGGTGAAATCGCGGCCGAGCACTTCGATCGGGGCGGCGGAGGCCTCGACCGGGGCGCGACCGATCTCGAGCTCGAGCAGCGGCGCGGCGGCGGCGGACGCCAATGAGACCAACGAGGCCAAGCCGATCATCGAGCACCGAGCGGCGTCGAGGCGACGGGCACGTGGAGGTGGTGATTCGCCGAAGAGCATCGCAACCTCCTCGTCCCTGCACGGGACCGTTCGGACGTCGCCTTCTCGGGCGTGAACCTCAGCGAGACAGTGTGCCACCGGGCTCGACCGCCGCCCATGATCGAGGTCAACGGCCGCACCGCCGCCGGTCCGGTCGCGGCCGCACGATCGCGTCGCGGACGCCGATCCGCGACGCCTCTCGCCGGGAGCCGCGAGGTCTCGACCGACGAAGCCGCTTCGGGTCGAAGTCCACGCCCGATCGCCGATGGCGGAAGCTCGATGTCACATTGGGAAGAAGTGTTGGCTGGGGGACCTTTGCTGTGAGCCCCGTTTCTCATCCAGCTGAGGCCAGAGTCCTGGGGCGAGTTTGGCGCTGTTGCGCCGGGTGAACAACGGTCGATCGGCGAAGCTGGCCAGGGTTGCGCAGCCGATCGTCCGTTGCGGTGAAGGTCGATGCGAATGCCCTCGGCGTCAGATAGCCGAGCGCGGAATGCGGACGGTGATCGTTGTAGTCGACGAC
>JAOTSD010000144.1 GCA_030247555.1 Siculibacillus sp.
GTATCGCCCCCGCCTGACGCGCGGTCGCCGGCAGCGAGGCGGTGGCGGAACCGGCCATCTCCGGTGCGGCAGCCGACGCATAGCCGAGGGCGACGGTCGGCTCGTCGCGCTCGCCGGTGAGCGAGGAGAAGGCCTGGGTCGGATCGTTCGCCCCATCGAGCCCGGCGACGCGCAGCGCGCCGCCCGGACGCGGCCGCGGCAGGGCGACCGAATAGGGCGTGCCGCGCGCGGGCTCGGCCGCGGCGAGCACCATCTGCTCCGAACCCGGGCGCGCCATCGGCAGCGGCACCGCGATCGGCGTGCCGCGCGGCGGTTCGGCGGCGAGGGCGGCGATCTGTTGCGAGGCGGCCGGTGCCCGCGTCTCGCCGATCTGTTGGCCGCTCGGACCGGTCACCCAGCCCGGCGGAACGGCGTCCGACGCCGGTCCGTAGCGCGACGGTATCGGCTGACCGATCGAGGCGAGCGTGCGGGGCGAAGGTTGCGGCATCGGCACGCCGAGGAGCGGGCCCTTGCCCGCCGCGATCGGCGCCGCCGAAGAGCGCTCCGGCGCCGATTGCGGCACCTCGACCTCGGCGAGACGGATCTGCGGCTGCACCGGCTTCGGGCTGGACCGGTAGACCGGCACGCCACCGACCCCAGGCGGGGTCTCCTCCGAACGGGCCACAATTGTCCTGGTCGTCGGCAGCGGTCCCTGACGCAGTTCCTGGACACGACGCGACGGCGGCGCACCCCCCTCTTCGTCCTCGTCCGCGGAAGCCGAATGGGAGGAAGACGACGAACCACCGCCGAAGAGCGCTGCGAGCAGTCCGCCACCCGACGACGAGGTCGACGACCCGCCACGCGACTTGCGCGACTCGGCTTCGGCCAACGCGGTCTGGTAGCCCGGAAGGGGGGTTCCGTCGGCCGGCAGATGTGCGGTCTTGCCGTCGGGGAAGAGGCGGACCAACTGTTCGCGGGTCATGCGCGGCCAAGCGCGCACCGAGCCGGTGTCCATGTGGACGAAGGGCGATCCCGACGTCGGATAGAAGCCGACGCCGCCATATTGCTTCTTCATGCCGATCTCGCGCAGGTGCGAGAGTTCGACGTCCGGCAGGTAGAAGTCCATCGCCTTGCCCAGCATGTGCTGGGAGAACTTGGCGACGCCACGCGAGCGCGAGCGCAGGGCGTTGTTGGTGGTCGGCGAGCGATAGCCGGAGACGATGTGGATCGGCTGGCGAGCGCCGCTCTCCCGATAGACCTCCCACACGAGGTCGAACAGCTGCGGATCCATCCGCGTCACTTCGTTGCGACGCCAGTCACGCAGCATGCGATTGAGTTCGGCGAGGCCGTTCTGGTCGTAGACGCCGTCGCGCTTGAACACGATCGAGGCGCGTTCCTGCGTGTGCGTGTTGATGAACGACAGGGAGCGGACTTCCGCCCGGGAGACGCCGGTTGAAACGGCGAGGACACACGTCCCGGCGAGGAGTCTCGCAACCTTGCGGCCAATACCCATCAACTGCGCCTCGAACGACCCACGAAGGTGTCTTTCCACGGAACGGCGCGAGATGAAAGACCGAAGATGGCCTTTCGGCGGCGCCTCGTCACGAAGGCTCACTTTCTCCGGAAACGGTTAATGAAGCATTTACCTTGATCGTTCCCGTCCGGACGGAAAATCGACCGATTTCCCATGACGGCGAAGGATAGACTCACCCGACACGCATCGAAATACGTAGGAACCGTGAGAAGAACCGGCGCGACGTCCGCGCTCACCCGCCGCAAGGGCGGCGCGAGCCCCCCGGCGACGAGTTTCAGAGGTCGAGCAGCCGCTTCAC
Source organism: Siculibacillus sp. (assembly GCA_030247555.1). Lineage (GTDB taxonomy): Bacteria > Pseudomonadota > Alphaproteobacteria > Rhizobiales > Ancalomicrobiaceae > CALBKH01. Next base: position 1,812 of record JAOTSD010000144.1, read on the forward strand.
CCTGGCATCGTGACCATAGATGTCCGGCCGGTTCTGCAATTGACCGGTATCGTCGACCCAGGCGGTGAAATAGGTGATGTGCACCGGCACCAGACGCTTCAGGTTGATCGTCTTCTCGCCGCCGCCGATCATCTTCTTGAGCTTGGCGCCGTCGATCACCTCCGGCTCTTCCGACAGCACCGCGTCGGCGAAGGAGAAGGGCTCGTGGACGCGCACGCAGCCGTGGCTGAGCGCCCGGAACTTCTGGGCGAACAGACCCCGCGACGAGGTGTCGTGCAGATAGACCGCGTGTTTGTTGGGGAAGAGGAACTTGATGTTGCCGAGCGCGTTGCCGTCGCCGGGGCGCTGGCGGATCGTGACCTTCGAGGCGTCGACCACCGACCAGTCGACGGTCGACGGGTCTACCCGCTGACGCCCGACCTCGACCTCCCAGCCGCCACGCGAGAAGGCGCCGCCGGCGGTCGCCTGCGCTTTGCCGATCATCTCCTTCTTGACGATCGAATAGGGCACGTTCCAGTAGGGATTGACCACCACGTGGCGCATGTCTTCGGAGAAGATCGGCGTCGGGTTCGACGGTTTGCCGACGATCACCCGGGCGCGGTGGATCGAAGCGCCACCCTTCATCACGTCGAGATGGAAGTCGGCGGCGTTGACGAAGACGTGCAATTCGCCGAGCTCGCGCGGCAGCCAGCGCCAGCGCTCCATGTTGGAGATCATGTCGGCGATGCGCGCCGCGGTGCCGGTCTTCTCCTCGTTGAGCGCCGTCACCGTCTCGCGACCGACCCGGCCGGTCGGGCTGAGCCCGCGTTCGCGCTGGAAGGCGACGACGGCTTCCGCCAGCGCCGGATCGAAGACCTCCGCGTCGGAGGCGACGCCGGTGACGCCCAGCCGTTCGCGCAGCAGCGCGACGCGGGCGTCCTTCTGCCCGGGCTTCAGCAGCGGCCCGGTCGGCACCATCACCATCGGCGCTTCTTCGCCGCCGGCGCGCAACTCCGCCAGCATCGCCTTCAGCCGGCGATAGCCTTCGTGCGGGGGCGCGTAGGAAACGAGCGTCTCGGCCACCGAAGTCGATCCGGCGATGCGGTCGAGCACCTCGCGAGCCTCGGTCTTCGGCACGTCGGGCGTCACCAACTCGTGGACCCGGCGCGGATCGATGCGACCGCTCTGGAGATGGCGGGCGAAGCGCACCACCGCGCGGGCATGGGCGATCTCCGCCTCGGCCTTCGCCGCCGCGGTCGCACCCGACACCACCTGCGGCAGGGCGTAGTCCTGCGGATCGAGCCCGTCGCGATCGGCGCGCATCAGCGCCGCCCGCGCTCCGTGCGCCCGGTCGGTGGCGCCCTGGGCGTCGACGAACAGCGGCAGGAAGGCCCGGTCGGCATAGAAGGCGAGGATCGCGGCGCGATCGGCGCGCTCCTCGGCCGAACCGGCACGCGGCTGCAACTCCTCCAGCGCCGTCTTCAGCGCCGCCGCCGCCTGCTCGGCCGCCAGCGTCGCCGCGATCGCCGCATCGGTGGTGGGCGCGGCGGCGGGAACCGGGGCCGGCGCGCTCGCCATGGTTTCGACCGCCGCCGGAGACGTCGCGGGGGCGGCCGGCGCCGCGGGCGCAGCCTCGTCCGCCGGCCGGGAAGCGACCGGCGCCGGCGCGGCCGGCTCGGTCGCGGCCGGCTTCGCCGGTTCGGAGGCGGTGGAATAGGAAGCCGCGCCCGCGGTCGGCTCGACCGCCGCCACCATCGGGGTGGGCGTGATCGGCGCGGCGGTGGGCGCGGGCGTGTCGCCGGCGGAAGCGGCTTCGGTGGCGACCGGCGGTGCGGCGACCTCTTCGGCCGCGGGCGCGGCGACGGCGGCCGGGGCGGACGCCTCCGGGATCGCCGCCACCGGGGCGGGCGCGGTCTCGACCGGCGTCGCAGCGAGGGGCGCGGGCGCGGCTGCGGGCGTGGCGGCGGCAACGCCCGGCGCG
>JAOTSD010000024.1 GCA_030247555.1 Siculibacillus sp.
GCTCCGAGGCCTTCCAGGCCAAGTACGGCTACAAGTCCGACCACAACGGCATCAAGGGCTACACCTCGGTGTGGGCGATCAAGACCACCGCCGAGAAGGTCGGCTCGTTCGATCGCGAAGCCTTCGCCAAGACCATGCACTCGATCCGCATCTCGCCGAAGGACGTCCCCGGCATCCTGATCGAGACCAAGTGGAACGAGGTCGGCGATCTCGATCGCGAGAGCTTCCTCGCCGAGGTCAAGGACGGCAAGCAGGTCATCACCAAGACCCTGCCGATGATCAACCCCTGATCGGCGATCGGCATCCGCCGGCTCTCCCGAGACGGATGCCGCACTCGACGGTCCGGGGTCGCACCACCCCGGACCGTCCCTTCCGACACCGACCGGCCGCTTCGCGCGGCGGATGCGGTGTCGCGTCCCCAGTCCGTGCCCGTCGCGACGCCCGGCCGATCGACCGGACGAACCGGCCGGCGCGCCTCGAACCCGAGGACCCGCGATGGACCAGTTTCTCCAGCTCCTGATCGCCGGCATCGCCACCGGAGCGATCTACGCGCTCGCCGCGATCGGCTTCACCCTCGTCTGGCAGACGTCGCAGACGATCAACTTCGCCCAGGGTGAGTTCGTCATGCTGCCGGCGATCCTGGCGCTCGCCGCCCGCGACCTGCTCGGCCTGCCGTTCTGGGCGGCGCTGATCCTGGCGACGGCGGCGTTCCTTCTGCTCTTCGGCCTCGGCTTCAAGCGCTTCCTCGTCGACCCGATGTTGAAACACGGCGTCCTGCCGCTCGCCATCGCCACCATGGCGCTGTCGATCCTGATGAAGGAGGGCGCCAAGGACGGGTACTCGGCGCAGGCCGCGCAGTTTCCCTCGCTGGTGCCGGAGGGGATGGTGACCATCCTCGGCGCGACGGTGAGTTCGCGCGACATCGCCGTCTTCGTGGTGGCGATCGCGGCGATCGTGGCGCTGCAATTCTTCGTCACCCGCACCCGGCTCGGGCGCACCATGCAGGCCACGGCGCAGAACCCGACGGTCGCCCGCATCCTCGGCGTCCGGGTGGAGCGGATGATCCTGCTCACCTTCCTGATCAACGCCGGCCTCGCCGCGCTCGCCTCCTACCTGATCTCGCCGATCTATCTCGCCAAGTTCTCCAACGGAGAATTCATCGGGCTCGCGGCCTTCATCGCGGCGATCGTCGGCGGCTTCAACCAGGTGCGCGGGGCGCTCGCCGGCGGCTTCATCGTCGGCCTCGTCGACAATCTCGCCGCGGCCTACGTGTCGAGCGCCTACCGCACCGCGGTGCCGCTCGCCCTGCTCGTCGTCTTCATCCTGTTCAAGCCCGAGGGTCTCCTCGGCCGCCGCGAGGAGCGCACGGTATGACGACCCGCTTCGACCCCAATCTGGCGGTGATCCTGGTCGCCGCGCCGGCGCTGTGGTTCATCCCGGCCGGCTTCAAGCCCTACGGCCTCTACGTCGTGTCGCTGTGGCTGGTGATGTCGATCGCCGCGATGGGCCTCAACCTCACCCTCGGCTACGCCGGGCTGAAGTCGCTGGCGCAGGGCGCCTTCGTCGGCATCGGCGCCTACGCGACCGCGGTCCTGACCAAGAACCACGGTGTCTCCTGGCCGATCGCCTTCCTCTCTTCCGGCGGCCTCGCCTTCGCGGTCGGCGTGGTGCTCGGCTTCCCGGCGCTCCGGGTGAAGTTCCACTACCTCGCCTTCGTCACCCTCGCCTTCGCCATGTTCGTCTATCTCGTCGCCAAGAACGAGGAATGGCTGACCGGCGGCGTCTACGGCTTCTCCAACATCCCGCGGCCGGTGATCTTCGGCGTCGACCTGTCGCGCGGCCTGCCGTTCTACCGCTTCGTGCTGGTGGTCACGGTGGTGTTGACGTTGGCGATGTGGTGGCTGTTGCGATCGCCCTGGGGCCGCGCCTTCCTGGCGCTGCGCGAGAACTGGATGCGGGCCGCCTCGCTCGGCGTCGACATCCGCACCTACACGCTCCTCGCCTTCGCCATCGGCTCGGCCTGGGGCGGGTTCTCCGGGGCGCTCTACGCGCCGCTGGTGGAGTTCATCGATCCGGCGCCCTTCGCCATCTCCGCCTCCTTCGTCCTGCTGCTGACGGTGGTGGTCGGCGGCTCGGGCTTCTTCCTCGGCCCCTTCGTCGGCTCGTTCCTGTCGTTCGTCCTGCCGGAACTGCTGCGGGTGACCGGTGGCTGGTACCTGCTCGTCTACGCCTCGGTGGTGCTGGTGCTGCTGGTGATCTGCCCGACCGGCATCCTCGGTCTGGTCGAGCGCGGCCGCGACCACCTCTCGCAACGCCGCGCCGCCGCGATGCGCGCCGCCGCCCGCCCGATGCTCGAAGGGAGTGAGGCCCGATGACCCGCGTTCTCGAAGTGAAGGGCATGAAGAAGTATTTCGGCGGCATCCGCGCCGTCGACGGGGTCGACTTCCACGTGAACCAGGGCGAGATCCTCGGGATCATCGGCCCCAACGGCTGCGGCAAGTCGACCCTCTTCAACTGCATCCTCGGCCAGCTCACCCCGACCGACGGCGAGGTGCTGCTCGACGGGCGACCGGTGACCGGGCTCTATCCGTCGCAGTTGAACCGCCTCGGCGTCAGTCGCACCTTCCAACTCCTCCAGGTGTTCCCGACGCTGTCGGTGCGCGAGAACCTCATTCTGGCGGGGCAGGAGCACGAGGGCACGAAGCTGTCCCGCCTCTTCGGCGCCTCGGACGCCGGGCTGACGGCGGAGGCGAACCGGATGATCGCCTTCTTCAAGCTCGAACATCTCGCCGACCAGAAGGCCGGCGGCCTCTCCTACGGCCAGCAGAAGCTGCTCGACGCCGCCATGGCCTTCATGGCGGGGCCGAAGCTCGTCCTCCTCGACGAACCGGCGGGCGGGGTCAACCTGACCATGCTCGCCAACCTCAAGGACCGGCTCGAGGCGATCAACCGCGAGCAGGGCGCCACCTTCGTCGTCATCGAGCACAACATGGATTTCGTCATGAGCCTGTGCTCGCGTGTCGTCGTCATGGCCGAAGGCAAGGTGCTGGCCGAGGGAACGCCCGCCGAAGTCCGCGCCGATCCGGCCGTCGTCGAAGCCTATCTGGGACATTGACCACCATGACCGCGATCCCCGATCCCATCCTGAAGGTCGAAGGTCTCGTCGCCGGCTACGGCAAGATGACCATTCTCAACGGCACCAGCTTCGAAGTCCCCGAGGGCTCGATCACCACGGTGATCGGCCCGAACGGCGCCGGCAAGTCGACGGTGTTCAAGACCCTGTTCGGCCTGCTGAAGGCGCGCGAGGGCAAGGTCGTCTTCGACGGCCGCGACCTCACCAACAAGGAACCACGCGAGCTGCTCGAGGCCGGCATCTGCTACGTGCCGCAGGGCCGCAACATCTTCCCCGAGCTGTCGGTCTTCCACAACATCGAGCTCGGTGGCATCGCCGCCGGCCGTCACCTGACCGACATGCCGGAACGCATCGAGCGGGCGCTCGACCGCTTTCCGGCGCTGCGGGAAAAGGCGAAGCTCCAGGCCGGCACGCTCTCCGGCGGCCAACAGAAGCAGCTCGAGATCGCCCGCGGCATGCTGCTCGATCCCAAGCTGATCCTCATCGACGAGCCCTCGATCGGGCTGTCGCCGATGCTGGTCGAGGAGACCTTCCGCTTCCTCGTCGAGCAGCGCGACCTCGGGGTCTCGATCCTGATGATCGAGCAGAACGCCCGTTCGGCGCTCGCCATGTCGGACTGGGGACTGGTGCTCGAACTCGGGCAGACACGCATGTTCGACCGGGCGGAGACGATCCTCCACGATCCCCGCGTCGGTCAGCTCTTCCTCGGCGGCTCGCTCGAGACGGCGGAGAAGGCGGCATGACCGGAGGCCGTGGCGAAAACGAGAAGGCACGCCTCCTCGTCGTTGGGCACGGGCTCATCGGTCGCGCCCACGCCGAACGCATACGCGCCCACCCGCAGACCGAACTGGCCGGTATCGTCGACCCCTCGCCGGCCGTCGAAGCCGAGGCGGCGGGGCTCGCGGTCCCGCTCTTCGCCGATCTCGCCGAGGCGGTCGACGCGCTCGCCCCCGACGGCGTCGTTCTCGCCACACCCAATCGCCTGCACGAGGCCGGGGCGCTGACCGCGCTCGGACGCGGCGTGCCGGTGCTGATCGAGAAGCCGATCGCCGACGACTTCGAGGCGGCGAAGCGCATCGTCGCCGAGCAGCACCGCACCGGCGTCGCGGCCCTGGTCGGTCATCACCGCCGCCACGGAACGGCGGTGCGGCGAGCGATCGAGGCGGTCCGCGGTGGGGCGATCGGCGAGGTGGTGACGGTGTCGGGGCTGACGCTCTTCCTCAAGCCGGCCGACTATTTCGACACCGAATGGCGGCGCCTGCCCGGGGCCGGACCGATCCTGGTCAACCTGATCCACGACATCGATCTCGTCCGCGCCATCGCCGGCGAGATCGTCGAGGTGCAGGCGCTCGTCTCCAACCGCCGGCGCGGTTTCGCGGTGGAGGACACCGCCGGCATCCTCGCCCGCTTCGAGAACGGCGCGATCGGCACCTTCGTCGTCTCCGACACGGCGGTGTCGCCGTGGAGCTGGGAGACGACCTCGGGCGAAGCGCCGGTCTATCCGCGCAACGACGAGCACTGCCTCCACATCGCGGGAACGCGCGGCGCGCTGTCGCTGCCCGACCTCACCCTGTGGCGGCACCCCGAACCGACCGGTTGGTATCGCCCGCTGGAGCGCACCTCGCTCGCCGGGCCGCGGGTCGATCCCCTCGTCGAGCAGATCTCCAACTTCGTCGCGGTGATCCGTGGCGAGGCCGCGCCGCGGGTCGACGCGGCGGAGGGCGCGCGCACCCTCGCGGTCGTCGAGGCGATCCGCCGAGCCGCGACGACGGGGGAGACGGTCCGGGTGCCGGCGATCTGACCGCCGGGCGACGTTCACCGCCGCTCATCGGCCGCGGCGGCGGGCGACGGTCGAGCATTGACTCCCATCGTCCCCTCGGCGCACTCTCGCTCCCGCGAAGTGGTTCCGTCGGCAGACGGATGAAAAGGGAACACCGGTGAGGCGCGGCGGGACGATCCCGTCGAACCGATGCCGGGGCTGCCCCCGCAACTGTGAGCGGCGAGCTCCCCTCCAGATGCCACTGACGGCCGTCGGCCGTCGGGAAGGCGGAGACGGAGCCTGGACCCGCGAGCCAGGAGACCTGCCTCTTCCGTCACTCCTGATCCCGATGCGTGGGGCGTCGGATCGCGGCCACCCGTGCGAGTGACATGAGCCGTGTCGCCGTGGGCGCGGGGAAGGTCGGCGTCGGGTCCCGCGGACCGGACGCGGCAAGGGGCGGCCTCTCCGTCCGGCTTCCCGCCTCGTACCTCCGACGACACCGAAACTGGGGCGACGGCCGCGTTCGCGCGCCGTCTTTCGGTACGCGGACGCAGGTCCGCGAGGCCGACGGGGCATGTCATGAAGGTCTTTCTCACCCACCCGACGCGGCGACGCCGCACGACGAATCTCACGCGTGCACATCTCCGGGTCACGGCAGGGTTGCTCCTCGCCGCGATTCCGGCCGCCGCCTTCGCAGGCCCGCGGGCCGAGGAGGCCGCGGATCTCGGCGAGATCGTGATCTCGGCCAACCGCACGCCGACGGAGGCCGCCAAGATCGGCTCCGACGTCACCGTCATCGGCCGCGACGAATTGGAGAGGTCGAAGGAAACACTGGTCAAGGACGTGCTCGACCGCGTCGTCGGCGTGAACTTCACGCAGAACGGCCCGGCCGGGGCGACGACGACGATCGAGATGCGCGGCGCCTACGCCGGCTACGTCCTCGTGCGCGTCGACGGCATCGACGTCTCCGATCCCTCGGCGGCGCAGGTGGCGGCGGCGATCGAGCATCTGTCGACCGCCGACGTCGAGCGTATCGAGATCCTGCGCGGCTCGCAGTCGGCGCTCTACGGTGGGACAGCGATCGGCGGCGTCATCGACATCACCACGAGGAAGGCGGAGGCCGGGGGCGTCCACCATTCCGCCGGCGTCGAGGCGGGCTCTCACGGCACGGTGGCCGGCACCTACGGGCTTTCGGCGGCGACCGACACGTCGGAGGTCAACGTCTCGATCTCACGCTTCCACACCGACGGCTTCTCGGCCGCCGATGCCAGGAAAGGCAACACCGAGAAGGACGGATACGAGAACACGACCTTCTCGGCCAATGCCGTCCACCGGATCTCGGACGTCTTCCGCGTCTTCGGCGCCATGCGCCACACGCGCACCGTCGTGCAGAACGATCGCTTCCTCTTCGGCGTCGGCGCGATCGACGAGGCGCCGGGCGCGCCACGCGAGCACGGTGTCGGCGAGACGGTCGGCGGGCGCGTCGGCGCCGACGTCGATCTCCTCGACGGGCGGTTCAAGAACACCTTCGCCGTCCAGTACTGGCGTTCCGACCGCGACGGCTACGGCGCCGCCCCGCGCTGGTGGTATCGCGGCGAACGCACCAAGTTCGAATACCTCGGAAGCTTCGTGGCGACCGACACGGTCGGACTGTCCTTCGGCGCCGACCACGCGATCGAGAGGGGAGCGTCGTCGTCGTTCTCGGGCGACATCGGCAACACCGGCGTCTTCGGACAGGTGTCGTGGGAACCGTTGAAGGGCGTCACGCTGACCGCGGCGCTGCGGAACGACCACCATTCGAAATTCGGCGATCATCCGACCCATCGCCTGACGGCGGCCTGGGCTCCCTTCGAGGGGACGAAGGTCCGGGCGAGTTGGGGGACGGGATTCCGCGCTCCCTCGGTCTCGGAGCTGTTCATGCCGGTCTACGGCAACCCGACGCTGAAGCCGGAGACCAGCCGGAGCTTCGACGTCGGCATCGACCAGAAGTTCTGGAGCGGTCGGGCCTCCGTGTCGGCGACCGTCTTCGCGCTCGATACGACGGACCTCATCGGCTACGACCCGGCGACGTTCCGGTCGATCCAGGTTCCCGGGACGACGCGCCGGCACGGTGTGGAGCTCTCGGGTCGGGTGCAGGTTCTCGACCGGCTGGCGCTCGAGGCCGGCTACACCTTCACCGAAGCCCACAAGGCCGACCATTCCCGGCTCGTCCGCGTTCCCCGCCACAAGGCGACGATGGGGGCGACGGCGACGCCCTTCGAGAAGACCACCGTCTCGGTGCGGGGCACTCTGGTCTCCGGCATGGTCGATACCGACTATTCGATCGTGCTGCCCGACTGGTCGTCGCCGGTCCGCGCGCTTCCCACCTGGTTCCTGCTCGACGCGACGGGGAAATACGCCCCGACCGACAACCTCGAATTCTCGCTCGAGGGAAAGAACCTCCTCGACCGGAAGTACCAGACGGTGTGGGGATATGGGACGGCCGGCGCCTCGATCCGCGCCGGCGTGACGGCGAAGTTCTGAGGGCGGGGCCGTGACACCACGTCGGACCATCCCGCCGGCACTCTCACGAGGCGAGGAGGACAACCCGAGGGTCCTCCTCCTCGCCCTCGTCGTGAACCGCCGTCGGAAGGTCCGCCTCGGGCCGTGGCTCGAAGGGGCGGAGCACGACCGGTGCCGCCCCCGCGCACCGACGAAGGCCGGATTCTTCGACGGTCATCCGACGATCATGATCGCCCCCGGCGGGCGCGGTTTCGGGAGGCGATCACCTTGACCGAAAGCGCAAGGCGCCGGCACGGCGCGGCCGTGGCGGCCTCGCTCCTCTTCCATGGCGTCGTTCTCGCGGCGTTCGAGGCGTGTCGGCCCGAACCGGTGGCCGTGCCGGCATCGGCGGAGGTGGTGGTCGAAGTCGCCCTCCTCGCCGGCGAGGACGGAACCGGCGCCGAAGTTCCCGCGGTCGCGCCCGCCGGCGGGACGGCGTCCGGGCCTCACCCCCTCCCCGCGCCGGATCCGCCGAACCTCGCCGGGGAGATCGCGGCCACGCCCTCGCCGTCCGCGTCGAGCGGATCTCCGCCGGCCGCGGACATGTCCGCCGCGGGCGGGTCGAACACCACCGGCGACGCCGCGTCCGAACCGCCTCCCGCGGTTCCCCGAAGGGTCGAAGCGGAGACGCGTCCCATGGCTCGTGAGGAGGAGAGACGCCGCGAAGTCCCGCCCGGTGCGCCGGCGGTCATCGGACCCGAACCGCGGCCGCGGCGCGGCCCGCCCTCCAAGCCGGGGAGCCGGCCGGAACCCGCCGGAAGAGCCGTCGTCTCGGCCGCCGCACCGGCGGTGGCGGCCGGCCCGCGGATCGTCGCGGGGGCATCCTCGGAACTCGCCGTCTATCTCTCCCGCGTGCGCACGCGGATCGCGTCGCGTCAGTCGCCGCTCGGCGGCGAACAGGGGCGGGTCGGCATCCGCTTCGACGTCGTCGGCGACGGCAGCTTCACCGGCCTCGCGGCCGTCTCCGGCGATCGCGGACCGTTGGCCGAAGCGGCCCTTCGCGTCGTGCGCCGAGCTTCTCCCGCCCCGCCGATCCCGTCTTCCCTGGCCCGCGATCGCATCCCGATGAGCGTGACGATCGTCTTCGAGTGATCGCGCCCGGTTCGAACCGCCCGGGCGGCTCGTCGGGATGTGGTGGGACGGCCCCCGTTCGACCGGAACCGAGACCGCTCGATTGGTACCGATCGGTCGGTTTCTTGACCATGAAGATCGATGTCATCCGACCCGGTCGATCGCATCGCCGGGCGAGACCCGTCGCCTCGTCTGCCGGAACTCGCGTACCTCACCGGCGGCCCTCGACCGTCGCGGCGTTCCTCGGCCTCGGCCGGTGCACCCGCGACCGCCGCGTATTCGCGACGTCGGAAGGGAGTTGTGCTCAGCGGAGAACGATCCGGTCGGCATCGACGAGATGGACGGGCCGGCCGGCGACGAAGGTCGCCACCACCCGTGGCGCTCTGCCCGGACCTTCGGGATCGATCGCCACCAGGTCGGCGCGCAGACCCCGCTCCAGCCGGCCGCGGTCGGTGAGCCCCATCGCCGCCGCCGGGGCGGTGGAGACCAGCGCCCAGGCGGCCTCGAAACTCGCCGCGCCTTCGGCGACCAGCCGGAAGGGGGCGGTGGCGAGCGACGGGTAGTAGTAGTCCGAGGCGAGGATCGAGCACAGGCCGCGGCGAACCATCTCGGTGGCCGAGGGACAGCCGGTGTGACTGCCGCCGCGCAGCACGTTCGGCGCGCCGAAGACCGTCGCCTCGCCGGCCGCCACCGCCTCCGCCGCCGTCGCCTCGTCGACCGGGAATTCCGCCACCGCGACGCCGAGGTCGCGGAACCAGCGGCGCATGGTCGGCGAGGCGTCGTCGTGGGAGAGCATGGCGATGCCGGCGACGCGCGCCGCGGCGGCGAGGCATTCGATCGAGGCGGGCACCTCGTCGCGCCGGGAATGCACGACGTCGACGAGCCGCCTGAAGTCGTCGCGATCGAGCCCCGAGCGCTCGACCATCTTGCCGATCTTCTCGGGACGCGAGCGTTGCTTCAACGTGCCTTCCATGTGGTCGTTGAAGGCGAGGCAGCCGATGCGGCCGGCTCGGATCCAGTCGAGGATCTCGGCCTCGCCGTCGAGATTGTAGGTCTCGTGGCGCAGGTGGAAGCGGGTGTCGACGGCGAGGGCATCGCCGAGCTTCTCGATCGCCGCGAGCAGACCGCGGGCGTTCTCCGCCCCGCGCAGGCCCGGTTCCCAGGAACGGGTGACCCCGTGGAAGGCGGTGGTGATGCCGTTGGCCACCAGTTGCCGGTCGGTGTCGAGAAGCGCCGTGACCAGATCGAAGGAGACACCGGGGCGCGGCATCACCTGCCGTTCGAAGGCGTCGCCATGGATGTCGACGATGCCGGGCAGGACGAGCAGGCCGGAGGCGTCGAAGACGCGGTCGGCCGAAAGGTCCGCCTCGGCGACACGTCCCTCGGCGAGCACCAGATCGCCGGTCTCCATCCGACCGTCGCGCAGGACATGGCCACCTGCGAGGCGCCATGCCGATCGGGGCGTCGTTTCATACATCGCGAATCTCCTCGATCGGGGCGGAGGCGGCACCGCCGGACGACGAACGGTGTGGCCACCTCCGGGCTTCCGGGGCGGTGGCACGGCGGCGGACCGACGTCCGACGACTCTCTCAGGTGGCGAAAGGAAAGCGTTCGAGCACCCGGAAGGGGGCATCGCGACGCTCCTGGTGGAAGACGCAGATCGCATCGACCGCGAGCGGACGGGCGACGTCGTCGAGGAAGGCCGCGAGGCCGGCGCGGATCGGTTCACGTCGCTCCGCCGGCAGCGGTCCGGTCAGAGTCATGTGGAAGCGGAAATCCTCGAACACCCAAGGGTAACCCCAGCGATCGACCGAGGCGACGTGCCCCGGATCGCTGAGCGAGGCGACGCGGCGTTCGCGCTCGGCCGGCGTCAGCGGTGCGCGGAAGGGTTCGAAGGCGACGACGCAGTCGGCGGCGAGGCCGTCGAGATCGGCGTGCGCCGTGTCGGGGGTGAGCGCCACGAACGACTTCAGTACCTTGACCGAGAGGTCGGGGACGGAGAAACCGTGTCGCGCGGCGGCGAAGCCGGCGGCGGCGTCGAGCAGGAGAGACTCCCGGCACCCCTCCGCCAACTCGAACGGCGCCTTCAGGGTGCCATGGAAGCCGTAGCGCCGCGGTTCCGCCGTCACCTCGGCCCAGTCGTCGACGTCGCAGGGCGCGAAATCGGGAAAGCCGAGGGATTCGCCGGTCACCGCGTCGCGACCGATGACCCGCGAGGCGGCGCGCCACAGCGGCGTTTCGGATCCGGGGGCGAGGTAGATCGCGTAACGGGGGGGCGCCATGTCGGTTCCTCAGGCGGCGGCGATCGCGGCGAGGAAGGCCGAGATCGCGGTGTCGAGTTCGCCGCCGTTGTCGATCGTCGCGTCGGCGGCCGGACGATCACCGGGTTCGAAGCGCCGGGCGAGGCGCTCGGGGCCGGCCCCGTCGCTCGACCGCGCCCGCTCGGCGATGCGGCGGGCGAGGACATCGGCGGGCGCGGTCACCTCGACCACCGTCACGTCCGGCCAGCGCCGACGCGCCTCGCCGATGACGGTGCGCGAGACGTTGACCACCACCGTGCGCCCCTCCGCCAGATCGGAGACGATCGAGGAGGGAATACCATAGAGGTGACCGTGCGCCTCCCAGGAGAGTGCGAATCCCCCGCGCGCGGCGACGGCGCGGAAGCCGGCCTCGTCGGCGACGACGTTGTCCTCCGCCTCGCTCGCCGGACGCGTCACCACCCGGCGGGGAAAGACGAAGCGCGGGTCGGCGGCGAGGGTCATCCGAGCCGCGTCGATCAACGTGTCCTTGCCGGCACCCGAGGGGCCGACCACCAGGACGAGCCGCCCGGGCAGCACCTCGGTGGTCGGTGCGTCGGTCTCGTGCGGGCGAGTGACGGTCTCGACCTCCATCACGACACCCGCCGGCCGAGGCGGAACACCTCGCGCACCACCGGGTGGCCATCGACGAGGCGGATACGGACGAGGTCGCCGCGCTTCTCGACCGCGATCTCGCCGCGGTCGGTGAAGCCGGTGGCATCGGCCGGGTTCTTGGTGACGGTGCGAATGGCGCCGGGGAGACCGCCGATCGCCGCGACGTCGGCGATGCCGAAGGCGCCTTCGATCAGACTGACCGGTACGTAGTCGGAGGACAGGATGTCGAGCACACCGGTCTCGGCCAGTTCGCGCGCCGAGACGTTGCCGGAATGCGAGCCGCCGCGCACCACGTTGGGCGCCCCCATCAGCACCGAGAGACCGGCCGCATGGGAAGCCCGCGCCGCTTCGACCGTGGTCGGGAACTCGGCGACGGCGACGCGATCGGCGACCGATTCGGCGACGTGTTCGACGGTGGTGTCGTCGTGGCTCGCCAACGCCACGCCGCGGGCATGGCCGATCTCGACCAAGGCGCGGCGATGAGCGACGGCGTTGCGATCGTGGAGGTCCTTGCGAGCGGCGAAGAATGCGTCGAGTTCGGCCTCGTTCGTGCCCTTCTTCTTGCCGCGATAGTATTCGCGCAGCTTGCTCTCGTCGCGGAACTGGCGCTGGCCGGGCGTATGATCCATCAAAGACATCAGCCGCACGTCGAAGCGCCCGAGGTATTCGCGCGCCTGATCGAGCACGTCGTCGGAACAGATCTCGCACCTGAGGTGGGTGTGGTGGTCGACCCGCAGGAGTCCGGTCATCCGGGCCCGCTCGATGGCGTCGCCGAGGGCGAAGAGCCGGGCCCCGAGCGAGACGCTGTCGCCGTCGGACCCGGCGCGCAGGCTGTCGAAGACGGTGGTGATGCCGGCCGAGGCGATCTGCGCGTCATAGGCGAAGACCGCCGAGAATGGTTCCCAGAACACCTTGGGGCGCGGCGAATAGTGCGGCTCGAGGTGGTCGGTGTGGAGTTCGACGAGACCGGGGACGAGAAGATCGTCGCCCCAGTCCTCGGCGCGCTCGAGGATCCGGTCCTCCTCGACCGCGACGATCATGCCGTTCTCGATCACCACGGTGCCGGGAACGACCCGCTCGGCGAGCACGATCGATCGCGAGGCGACGGTGAGGGATCCGACCGGTTCCGGCGGGATCGCGAGCGAGGGCGCGGGGTCGAGGATGGTCATGGCGTCTCGTGCTTTGCGAGGAAGGCTTCGACGGAGAGATCGCGGAGATCGGATACCGCCCGTTCGAGACGGTCGTGTGACCAGTCCCACCAGGCGAGGCGGACGAGGCGATCGGCGACGTCCTTCGGGAAGCGCCGGCGGATCGGCTTGGCCGGCACACCGCCGACGATGGTGTAGGGCTCGACGTCCCTGGCGACGACCGCTCCGGCGGCGATCACCGCGCCGTCGCCGACGGTGACGCCGGCGAGCACCGTGGCGCCGTGGCCGATCCACACGTCGTTGCCGATGGTGGTGCGAGCGCCGCGCCTGCGCTCGAAGAAGGCGGCGTCGCGGGTCGCGCCGGGCCAGTAGTACTCGGGCGTGTAGGTGAGCCGGTGCTGCGTCGGCCGCTCCATCGGGTGGTTCGGCGGGCCGATGCGACAGGAGGAGGCGATGGCGCAGAAGCGGCCGATGTCGCAGTCGGCGGCGGCGGTGCCCTCCATCAGATAGGAATAGTCGCCGATGGTGGCATATTCGATGCGGACGTTCTCGGCGAGCTCGAGCCAGCGGCCGAGCGTCACCTCGCGCAGGCGGACCGTCTCGGCGATCCGTCCCGCTTCGGGAATCTTGGGCGTGATGACCGGCGCGTTCATGCCGCGTCCCTCCTTGTGGCGAATCCGGTGACGTCGACGATGCGGGTGGCGACCCGGTCGCGGACGTCGATGTCGTGGAAGATGCCGAGCAAAGCCGTGCCGGCCGCCTTCTTGGCCTCGATCAGATCGACGACGGCGGCGCGGTTGGCGGCGTCGAGCGAGGCGGTCGGCTCGTCGAGGAGCAACAGGCGGACCTCGGCGATCATCCCGCGGGCGATGTTCACCCGCTGTTGCTCGCCACCGGAGAAGGTCGCCGGCGGCAGCGACCACAGGCGCTCCGGCACGTTGAGACGGCTCAGCAGACCTTCGGCGCGGCGCTTCGCCTCCGCCGGATCCAGCCCCTGGGCCAACGCCGGCTCCATCACCACGTCGAGCGTGGCGACGCGAGGGACGACGCGCAGGAACTGGCTGACGTAGCCCATGGTCGAGCGCCTGAGCGCCAGCACCTCGCGCGGCGCGGCCGTGGCGACGTCGGTGACGCCCGACACGCCGTCGACGGCGATGCGGCCGCGGTCGACGCCGTAGTTGCCCCAGACCATCTTGAGGATCGACGACTTGCCCGCTCCCGACGGCCCGCCGAGGACGACGCATTCGCCGGCATGAACCTCGAAGGCGACGTGCTCGACGACGGGGATGGAGAGCCCGCCGCGCAGGTGCATGGTGAAGCTCTTGGCGACCTCTTCCACCCGGAGGATCGGATCGATGCGGTTCATGGCCGGCCTCACGGTTGCAGGATCGAGGAGACGAGGAGCTGGGTGTAGGCCTCGCGCGGGTCGTCGAGGACCCGGTCGGTGAGCCCGGCCTCGATCACCCGGCCGCGACGCATCACCATGATCCGGTCGGAGAGGAGGCGAGCGACGGCGAGGTCGTGGGTGACGACGATCACCGCGAGGCCCATGTCGGCGACGAGGCGACGCAGAAGATCGAGGAGGCGCGCCTGCACCGAGACGTCGAGCCCGCCGGTCGGCTCGTCCATGAAGACGAGGCGCGGCGCGGTGACGAGGTTGCGGGCGATCTGGAGGCGCTGGCGCATGCCGCCGGAATAGGCCGTCGGCTTCTCGTCGATCCGCCCCACCTCGATCTCGACCCGCTCCAACCAATCCTCGGCCTTGGCGCGGATGTCGCCGTAATGCCGCGCGCCGACCGCCATCAGCCGCTCGCCGACGTTGCCGCCGGCCGAGACGCCCATCCTGAGCCCCTTGGCGGCGTCCTGATGGACGAAGCCCCAGTCGGTGCGGAAGAGGAAGCGCCGCTCGGCCTCCGAGAGCGACACGAGATCGCGGATCGCGCCGTCGCGCATGCGGTAGGCGACCGAGCCGGACGTCGGCGCGAGCTGGCCGGAGAGCAACGACAGGAGCGTCGACTTGCCGGAGCCGGATTCGCCGACGATCGCCAGCACTTCGCCCTCGTGGATGTCGAAGGCGACGTCGCGGCAGCCGAGCCGATCACCGTACCACTTGGTGAGGCCCCGGGCCTCGAGCAGGGGAGCGGTCACGAGCGGGCCTCCTCGGGGATGTCGCCGAGGAGCGCGCCGCGATGGCCCTCTTGCCGGCGGGTTTCGCAATGGTCGGTGTCGGAGCAGACGAACATCCGCCCGCCGCGATCGTCGATCACCACCTCGTCGAGATAGGCGTCCGTCGCCCCGCACAGCGCGCAGGGCGCTTCGAACCTGGTGCGCTCGAAGGGATGATCCTCGAAGTCGAGGCTCGCGACCCGGGTGAAGGGTGGCAGCGCGTAGATCCGCTTCTCTCGCCCCGCCCCGAAGAGCTGGAGCGCCGGGCTCATGTGCATCTTCGGATTGTCGAACTTGGGGATCGGCGAAGGATCCATGACGTAGCGGCCCTCGACCTTGACCGGATAGGCGTAGGTCTTGGCGATGTGGCCGTGGGTGGCGATGTCCTCGTAGAGCTTGACGTGCATGAGGCCGTAGTCGGCGAGGGCGTGCATCACCCGCGTCTCGGTCTCGCGCGGCTCGAGGAAGCGCAGAGGTTCCGGGATCGGCACCTGATAGACCAGCGTCTGTCCGGCCACGAGCGGCTTCTCGGGGATGCGGTGACGGGTCTGGACCACCGTCGCCTCGCTGGTGCGGGTGGTCACGGCGACGCCGGCGGTCTTCTGGAAGAAGGCGCGGATCGAGACGGCATTGGTGGTGTCGTCGGCACCCTGATCGATGACCTTGAGCACGTCGGCGGGTCCGAGGATCGCCGCCGTCACCTGGATGCCGCCGGTACCCCAACCGTAGGGCATGGGCATGTCGCGCGCCGCGAAGGGCACCTGATGGCCGGGGATCGCCACCGCCTTGAGGATGGCGCGGCGGATCATCCGCTTGGTCTGCTCGTCGAGATAGGCGAAGGCATAGCCCTCCGCCGGCTTGATCGGCGCGGTCATTGAGCGGCCTCCTCGTAGACGTCGTCGCTCTGCGCATCGCGCGCGGCGCGGGCGGCCGTGTGTTCGCGTCGCAACTGGCGCACCAGGGCCAGCTCGGCCTGGAAGTCGACGTAGTGCGGCAGCTTCAGGTGCTCGACGAAGCCGGTCGCCTGGACGTTGTCGGCGTGGGAGAGGACGAATTCCTGGTCCTGCGCCGGATGGGTGGCCTCGCCGCCGAGCTCCTCGGTCCTCAGCGCCCGGTCGACCAGCGCCATCGCCATCACCTTGCGCTCGACCTGGCCGAAGGCGAGGCCGTAGCCGCGGGTGAAGGTCGGCTCGATCTCGGCCGATCCGGCGAACTGGTTGATCATCTGGCATTCGGAGAGCGCCACCGACCCGAGCGGCACGACGAAGCCCAATTCCGGTACCTCGAACTCGACCTCGACCTCACCGATGCGGATTTCGCCGGCGAAGGGATGGGTCGATCCGTAACCGCGCTGGGTCGAATAGCCGAGCGCCAAGAGGAAGCCCTCGTCGCCGCGGGCGAGTTGCTGCAGACGCAGGTCGCGCGCCGCCGGCACCCGCAGCGGAGCCCGAGTGAGGTCGCCCGGCTCGGCGCCGTCTGCGGCCGCCGGCTCCGCCTCGATCAGCCCCTCGTCGCCCAGCAGGTCGGTGACCCGCGGCATGGCGGAGGCCGCCGCCGGCCCGGGTTCGCGCTCGCGCTCGGGCAGCGGGGTCTCACTGTCGGCCATCAGCGCGAAGTCGATCAGGCGATGGGTGTAGTCGAAGGTGGGGCCGAGAATCTGTCCGCCCGGCAGGTCCTTGTAGGTCGCCGAGATGCGCCGGTCCACGCTCATGGCGGCGGTGTCGAGGGGGGTCGAGCAACCGAAGCGCGGCAGGGTGGTGCGATAAGCGCGCACCAGGAAGGCCGCCTCGATCAGGTCGCCGCGGGCCTGCTTGATGGCCAGCGCGGCGAGGTCGCGGTCGTAGAGCGAACCCTCGTTCATCACTCGGTCGACCGCCAACGTCAATTGCTCGCGGATCTGGTCCGCCGCCACTTCGGGCACCGCCCGATCGCCGCGTCGGCGATGGGCGAGCAGCCGGTGAGCGGCCCGGATGGCCTTCTCGCCACCCTTCACGGAGACGTACATCAGCGGATCTCCTCGATGTGGGTGGTGCGCGGCAGCCCCATGACCGAAGTCGGGCCGGCGAGGATCAGGTCGATGCCGCGCGGGAAGAGCGCCCGATTGGCGGTGAGCCGCTCGGCGAGGTCGGCCGGCGCACCGGCGATCGTCACCTCTCGGGTGCCGTCGATGCCGGGACCGGCGAGGCGGAAGCCCCTCCCCTCGCCGAAGCCGTCGACCCGCAGGATCAACGTCGTCGAGGTCGACGGATCGACGTCGGTGCCGAGCGCGAACTCGGCGAAGTCCGGACAGTCCGGCGACGCCGAGACCAATGCGAAGGCGGCGTGCGCCGGATCGAGGACCGCCGGGGCGCCGGTGTGGAACGCCAGCCAGGCTTCGATCTCGGGAGTGAGCAACGCCGCGTCGCGCCACACCGTCGTCTCGAAGTCGGCGAGGGTGGCGATCACCGCCGCGGCGACCGGCGAGAGCGGCGCCGGGGCGGTGGCGATGCCATCGACGGCGCGCTCGCCGCCGGGTTCGGCCAGAGCTTCGAGCACGGCGCGGAAGGTCGCCTGCGACTGGAACACCGGATCGTGGAAACCGGGGGCGATGGTGGCGGCGAAGGCCGCAGAGGTGAGAGCCATCAGTCCGCTCCACGCACGAGAGTGAAGAAGTCGACGCGGGTCGCCGCGACTTCGGCGGTGCGCCGCTTCTCGTCGCGGGCGATGCGAGCGGCGAGCGGGGCGAGGATCTCGTTTTCCAACCGGTCGCGACGCGTCCCTTCGATCCACAGAGCGTCGACGAGAGCGGCGTCGCGCGCTCGATGGCGGTCGCGGCCGAGGACGTGACCGAAGCCGGTGGCGCCGGAGGGCAGCCGGACGGCGGCGCGGCTGACCGTCGCCTCTCCGAGATTGAACGCGGCGCCGGAGCCGCCGATACGGCCACGCAGCATGACCAGACCGGTCTCGGGCGGCCGCAGGTCGACGACGCCGGCCGGCGCCAAGTCCCGAACCGCCTTCAACTCGAAAGCGGTCGCCTTCGCCGTCAGCGCCATCACGGCGCGACGGGCCGTGATGGTATCGCCGCGCCCTTCGCCGGGGCGCGGCCGCGATCCGTTGATCCCGATCGTTTCCATGTTCCCTCCGCAGGATGCGATCGTCTGCCCGGGGTTCGGCTCCGGCTCGTCCGGATTCGACCCTTCACGAAATGTATATAGATCTAGACGATTATACTTTTATGACGACACCGTGGCAGGATCGATGTCCGACTCGCAAGACGAGCCCGTGACGGGGAGAGGGAAATGCTGGCACGCGGCAAAGGCATCGCCATGTGGCGGCAGGTGGCGGAGATCCTCGAGGCCGGAATGGTCGACGGCACCTGGACGACCGGCGCCCGATTGCCGACCGAGGCGGAACTGGCGCTGCGTTTCGGCGTCAATCGCCACACGGTACGGCAGGCTCTGCGCGATCTTTCCGAACGCGGCCTCGTGCGGGCTCAACAGGGTTCGGGCACCTATGTCGAGCGCCCGCCGCTCACCTATCCGATCGGCACGCGGACCCGCTTCTCCGACATCGTCGTCGCCCAAGCGCGCGAGCCCTCCGGCGAGCTCCTCGCCGAGGCGATCGAGCCGGCCTCGCCGCTGGTGGCCGAGGCGCTGCGCCTCGCACCGGGCACGCCGGTGATTCGACTCGAGACCACCCGTCGCGCCGACGGGGTGCCGATCTCCTGGGCGGTCTCGGCATTTCCGGCCGACCGCTTCCCCGACATCGCCCGCGTCTATCGCGAGACGGCGTCCTTCACCGCCGCCTTCCGCGCCGCCGGGGTCGCCGACTACGTGCGCTCCGAGACCCGCATCGGTGCCCGCATCGCCGACGCGATCGACGCCGAACGGCTGGAGATCGCCGTCGGCCGCCCGGTGATCGAGATCGACTGCGTCAATGCCGACCTCGACGGCCGGCCGATCCAATGGGCGCGCGCCCGCTTCGCCGGCGAACGCGTGCGGGTGACGGTGACCTGAGCACGCGGGCCGCACGTGGACCCGGGGCGGGGCGGCGAACCCCGATCGCGGCGCGAACTCAGGTCTCGATCCGCCGCTCGCCGATGACGGCGAAGCGGATGCGGCTCGAGATCTGGTCGATCACGGCGACGGTGACGAGGATCATCAGCACCAGGAGCGACACCTGCTGCCATTCGAGGGTGCGGATCGCCTCTGTCAGGTACATGCCGATGCCGCCGGCGCCGACGATGCCGATGATGGTCGCCGAGCGGGTGTTGCTCTCGAAATAGTAGAGCACCTGACCGGCGAAGACCGGCAGCACCTGCGGCAGGATGCCGAAGCGGATCCGGGCGAGTTGCGAACCGCCGGTCGAGGCGACGCCTTCCACCGGCTTGCCGTCGACCGCCTCGACCGCTTCCGAGAACAGCTTGCCGAAGGAGCCGAAGTCCGAGCTCATGATGGCGAGGATGCCGGCGAAGGGGCCGAGACCGACGACGTTGATCCAGATCAGCGCCCAGATCAGGGTGTCGACGCCGCGGATGGTGTCGAGGCCGCGACGGGTGAAGAAGTGCAGGACGCGTTGCGTCATCACGTTCTTCGCCGCGAGGAAGCCGAAGGGGAAGGCGAGCACCGCCGCGGTGAAGGTGCCGAGGAGAGAGATCGCCACGGTCTCGCCGAGCGAATGGAGGAAGAGCCAGAACCGCGCCCAGGTCCCCGACGACGGCGGCACCATCAGGGTTAGGAAGTGGGCGAGTTGGCCGATCCCCGCGCCGATGCGGGCGAAGGAGAAGTCGAGCCGCCACAGGGCGAAGACCAGAAGGCCGAAGAGGCCGAGAACCACCGCGACGGTGATCGCCCGGTTCGTCGGCGAACCGGCGAAGACGGCAGGGTGGCGCTTCTCGAGCTCCCGCCGGTTCTCGCGCGCCCAGGGCCCCAGCGCGCTGCGCACCTTGCGGGTGGTCGACATCGGACCGTCGGGACCGCCCGACATCTGGACGAGGACGCTCATGTGCGGGCCTCCCGGCCGATCAGACGGTGGCGCAGACGTTCGGTCAGAAGGTCGATCACCATCACCGTGGCGATGATCAGCACCAGGATGGCCGAGACGTCGGCGTAATAGAACTTGCGGATCGCCTCGATCAGGTCCTGGCCGATGCCGCCGGCGCCGACGAAGCCCATGACGGAGGCGCCGCGCACGTTGATCTCGAAGCGCAGCAGCGTGTAGCTGGCGAAGTTCGACAAGACCTGCGGCACGGCGGCGAAGCGCACCGTCTGCCACCACGATCCGCCCGCGGCGGTGGCGCCCTCGACCGGCTTCATGTCGATGTTCTCGACCACCTCGGAGAACATCTTGCCGAGCGCACCGGTGGTGTGGATGGCGATGGCCAACACGCCGGGCATGGCGCCGAGGCCGAAGGCGATGACGAAGATCAGCGCGAAGACCAGTTCCGGCACGGTGCGGCAGAATTCGAGGAAGCGCTTCACCGTGGCTCGCAGCCACGGATGGCGACCGAGGTTGCGCGCCGCCATGAAGCAGAGAACGAAGGCGGCCACCGCGCCCATCGCCGTGCCGGCATAGGCAATCAGCAACGTCTCGAAGATGAGCTTGCCCCAGTGGACGAGACCCCACATCCACTCGCCCGGCGCAGTCAGCACGAAGCGGCCGACGTTGTCGCCGCCGTCGAAGGTGAAGATGCGGACGACGTAGTCGCCGACCGTGCCGATGCGGCCGATCATGCGCGCGAGATCGACCTCGGCGAAGCGACCGGCGACGATCACGACGACGGCGAGGATCGCGGCGGCGGCGAGAGTCTTCAGGCGGGCGGTGCGCATCGCCTCGGCATAGGAGCCGAGGAGCGGCGCCAGACGATCGTCGGGCAAGCGGGGCAGAGAAGTCGGCATCGGGTCCCCGAATATCGGCCGAAGACGGCTAGGAAACGGCAGGACGTGAAACGACCCGCCGGTGGGAACCGGCGGGTCGCGGATCACGAGATCAGGACGCCTTCTTCTTGCGCAGGTCGTCGACGAACTTGTTGAGTTCGATGATCGGCTTGTAGGCGTCGTGGGTGATCGGCTCCCACGGCTTGGCCTTGCCGTCAGTCATCTTCTTGAAGCCTTCCGGATCCTTGGTCGGATAGGCGAGGATGGCTTCGGCGATCTTCTTCTTAAGATCGGCCGGCATGTCGGAGAGGACGGCGATCGGCGAGTTCACGATCTGGTCGGACTTGAAGATGATCCGGTAGTCCGAGTACTTGGCCATGCCCTTGCGCTCCATGCGCTTCAGCATCGACTCGTTCTCGTCGTTCCACCAGTTGGCGACGACGTCGACGGTACCCTGGCCGAGCGCGATGACGGCGTTCTCATGGGAACCGGTGTAGACCACCTTGGAGAAGAAGCTCTCCGGCTCGATGCCCATCTTGGCCAACGAGAAGCGCGGCACGTTGTTGCCGGAGGTCGAGTTGGGGTCGACGAGGCCGAGGTTCTTGCCCTTGAGGTCCTCGACCTTCTGATAGGGGCTGTCCTTCTTCACGTAGAAGACCGAGTAGTAGCCCTTGGTGCCGTCCTCGTTCACTTCGATGGTGATCGGCTCGATCTTGGCGCCGACCATGACGGCGCGGGCATAGGACGCCGGGCCGTAGTTGGCGATGTGGATCTGGCCGGAGCGCTGGCCCTCGATCACCGCGGCATAGTCCTGGGCGATGCGCAGCGTCACCTTGGTGCCGAGTTCCTTGGACAGGTACTCCATCAGCGGGCCCAAGCGGTCCATGGTGCCCGAGGCGTTCTCGTCCGGCACCTTGCCGAAGACGATCTCGGGATACTTGGCCTTCCAGTCCTGCGCCATGGCGCCGGTGGCGGAGAGCGCGACGGCGCCGGCGACGAGGCCGAGCACGGAACGACGGTCGATCATGGGGATTGCTCCTCTCGAGAGTGTCCGGGCGGCGGCCTGCCGCACGGGACGGATTTGGTGCGGGCGATGCTCAGACCGGCTCGCGGGCGCGCTCGGCGTCCCAAGCGGCGCGGATCTCGTCCGGCGTCGGGTCGCCCGCCGCCGGGATCTCGATGACGTCGGCCGCCTCGAGTCCGTAGAGGTCGGTGACCACCGCGTCGGTGAGGCCGCGAGGGGCACCGTCGAAGACGATCTTGCCGGCCTTCATACCGATCAGTCGGTCGCAATAGCGCTTGGCCAGATCGATCGAATGGAGATTGGTCAGCACGGTGATGCCGAAGTCGCGGTTCACCCGGAGCAGCGCGTCCATCACCACCTTGGTGTTGCGCGGGTCGAGCGAGGCGATCGGCTCGTCGGCGAGGATGACGCGCGGCTCCTGGACGAGCGCCCGGGCGATGGCGACGCGCTGCTGCTGGCCGCCGGAGAGACTGCCGGCCCTGTTGGCGGCGAGGTTGGCGATGTCGAAGAGTTCGAGGGCGGAGAGCGCGATCGCCTTGTCGTCGGCCGTCCAGAGTTTCAGGAGCGAGCGCCATTCCGGCATGTGGTCGAGCCGGCCCATCATGACGTTGGTGAGCACATCGAGGCGATCGACCAGGGCGAACTGCTGGAACACCATGGCGCAATCGCGTCGCCAATGGCGCAGGCTGGCGCCCTTCAGCGCCGTGATCTCGCGGCTCTCGTAGACGATGCGCCCCTCGCTCGGCTCGACGAGGCGGTCGATCATCCGCAGGAGCGTCGACTTGCCGGCGCCGGAGCGGCCGATGACGCCGACCATCTGCCCGGTCGGAATCTCGAGATCGACGGAGTCGACCGCGACGAAGTCGCCGAACCGGCGCGTCAGACGCTCGATCGTGAGCATGGGATCTCCTTCCGGGGCACATTGCTGCGCCCGGTCGTCCGGCGTCGTGCCGGAGGGCCGGTGAATGTCGATGCCTCGGCTTAGAGCCCGCGCACTACGGTTTCGTGACGCCCGGATGTCGGGTGCGTGACGTTCGCGGCCGCGATCAGCGGATGATGCCGATCGATCGCAGGACCAGATAGACGCCCCCCGAGCCGCAGACGGCGACGAAGAACGCCCACCAGAACCCGGTGTCGGAGGCGCCGAACGGCAGGCCGTGGGTATTCATGCCGAAGAGGCCGGTGACCAGCGTCGCCGGCATGAAAAGGGCCGTCAGTACCGACAGGGTCTGGAGTTGGCGGTTCATGTGGGCGGCCGACTTCGCCGTCGCCTCTTCCTGGATGATCCGCGCGCGTTCCTGGATCGCCTCGATGTCGCGGCCGGTCGAGGCGAGGCGGAGCGCCACCCGTTCCGTCATGGCGAAGACGTCCTCCGGCAGTTCACGCTCCGGATTGTCGACGAGCGCGGCGAAGTGGAGCCGCAGGGCGCCGACCTGACGGGCGAGGCGCAGCGCGGTGCGGCGCAAGTGGCCGACCCGGATGTCCTCCGGTTCGACCGCGTCGTCGACGACGCGATCCTCGATCACTTCCAGTTGTTGAGCGAGATCGCGAGTCATCAACGCGACTTGAGCGGCGAAGTGATCGAAGAGTCGCTCGAGCAGCGCTTCTCCGCTCTCGAAAGTCGCTCCCGCCCGCAACATCCGCCGCACTTCGTCGACGGACTGCAGCGCCTGCCGCCGCCCGGTGATCAGGGTGCGCCGGTGGAGCGCGAACTTCAGTCGCGCGAGGTCGTGGGTGTCGTGATCGAACTCGCGGCGGAAATCGGCGAAGACGCCCATCAGAGTGTCGTCCTCGGCGATCAGGCGGAGGTGATCGTCTGTGTCGAGCAGGAGTTCGCGGGCCGACTCGGGGAGCGGTGCCAAGTCCTCGATCCAGGCCCGGCCACGGCTGTCGGCGAGATTGAAATGGAGCCAGATCCAGGCGTCGTCCGCCGACGCCGCCTCTCCCGCCTCCCGACCGGTCAGCGCCCGCGCCGCGCCGTCGGCGTCGAACCGGTAGGCCCAGACGAGTCCGGGCAGACCGTCGTCGGCCTCGCGGACGACGATCGAGTTTTCGCGTGCGGGATCGGCGGGGTCGGCCATGGTCGGTACTCGTCGGTGTCGGGAAGGCCACGATCCGCGAAACCGGCTCGAACCCGGCCGGAAGGACCCGTCCGACCGATGTCTCGGCGGTCCGTGTGACGTTGCCGTGAACGTCGCGTCGCGACCGGAACGTCGGCGGGTCGGACCCGAGGCGAAACCGCCCGGGAGAGGCCCGATCCGACCGTCAGTCCCGCCAGGGAAGGACGGCGCGGCGGTCGACCGAGAGGGGAACGACACCCTTCTCGGCCGAGGTCGTGTCGTCGATCCAAGAACAGGCGGCGACCTGCCATTTGCGCCGCTCCATCCGCGCCAGCCGCTCGGCGACGAGTGCGGCGCGTTCGGCGATGGGCGGGGCGACGACCGGCTCCAGCCGACCGGCGAGGAAGGCCGAAGCGTCGAGGAGATCGATGCGCCGCGCCCCGAGCCGGACCCACAGGAGATCGCCGGTGACGAGAGCGCCGATGCCGCCGCCCTCGTAGGCCTCCGGCGTCACGTGTCCGATGCAGGCGCCCTTGGTGACGCCGGAATAGCGGCCGTCGGTCATCAGGATCGAAGTCCGCTCGAGCGTACCGTGATGGCGCAGATGGGCCGAGGGCGCGAACATCTCCGGCATGCCGAAGGCCTTGGGCCCCTGACCGGCGATGACGAAGGCGAAGGCGAGCGTGCCCTTCACCACCATCTCGGCGAGCCCGTCGCCGACATCGCCGCCGTTCACCGCCCGCAGCCGGTCGGTCAGGGCCGGCGGCAGGTCCATCGTCCGGCACAGCGTCTCGACGAAGTCGGCCGACTGGAGCTCGCGATTGCAATCCGTCTCGTTCTCGTAGTGGCGGACGAGGAAGACACGCCCGTCGAAACGACGGTGCTGCTCGCTCGACATACCGGCGACCTTGAGAGTGCAGGACGAGAAGAAGTTCCCGCTCAGCACGTCGGTGCCGGAGATGTCGCGGATCGGCCGGGTGCGGATGACGGAGCGCTCCTCGGGCAGATCCGGCGAGACCGCGACGGGGAGCGCGGCGATGCGTTCGCGCCAGGTCCTGCCGATCACCGTCGGGGCGTCGAGATCCATCGGCACGCCGAGGTCGTCGAGCACCTTGACGATGCTGTCGAGGCCGGCGTTCTGGCCCGCCTCGTTCTGGCAGGCGAGGACGAAGGTGTCGCGGCCCTCGGTGAGCGAATGGGCGAAGATGTCGGGCACGGGATGGGCGTCGCGCACCCGCGCGTAGTCGAAGAGGGTGACGTCGAAGCCGGCGTGGCGCATCACCGCCGGCATGTGCAACATCAGGTTCGTCGAAGAACCGGTGGCGTTGTGGACACGGATGGCGTTGGCATAGTTGGCCTTCAGGATCTCGCAGACGGCGAGTTCCGGCCGGTTGATCATGCGGAAGAGCGTGTCGACACTAGACTCCACCAGGCTCAACTCCGGCTCGGCGACGAGAAGCTCGGCGCCGCGCGGCACGAAGCCGAGGGCCGAGACCAGAGTGCGGGAGGAATTGCCGGTGCCGTTGAAGGCACAGATGCCGCCCTTCTCGTCGCAGGTCGCCGCGGCGAGTTCGTCGAGCAGCCCGTCCGCCTCGGCGCGCGTGACGATGCCGAGGCCGACGGCCCGATTGAGCTGGCCGAGGAAGGCCTCGCCCGACGAGCATTGCAGGATGTAGCGGCAGTTCTCCTCGATGTCGGCGGCGAGTTGCGGATCGCCGGCGGCGACGGCCTTCTCTTGGATCGCGGCGAGCGCCCGCCGCGTCGCCCTGGGGATGGTGCCGCCCTTGAGCACGTGTGCGGGCACGAAGACCGCCCAAACCGGAGCGGCGCCGCGCTCGGGCTCGCGCCGAGCCCGATCGGCGGCGGCCAGCCCGGCGAGGATGCCGGTCGGGGTCTTGTCGCAGCCCGACATGACGTAGGCGGCGTGGTAGGAATGACCTTCGAAGTTGATGTTCAAGACCATGGCGGTGTGGTTGCGCGAGGCCAGCGAATAGCTCTGGCCGATGTTCGATTGCGCCGTGCCGTCGCAGATCACCGGGATACCGAAGGTGAAGGGCACGCCGCCGTTCTGCCAGACGCGAGCGGCGGCGCGCAGCGCGTGTTCGTGATCGGCGAGATGGGCGGGATGATCGGCCGACCCCTGGATGATGCAGATCCGTGGACGGTCGGTCGCCAGCCGCTCGACGATGGTGGCGAGGGAGAAGTCACCGAGCCCGGCGAATTCGGGTTCGTCGGCGAGGAGCGTCTCGGCGCGCGCCAACAGCGCGCGCACGGTGATCGGTTCGTTCGACAGCCCTTGGATGCAGCTGCGATAGGGATTGTGGGCCTCCTCGACGAAGAGGTCGGCGAACTCCGGGTTGATCGGGCGATTGTCGAGACGGGTCATGGGCGGAAGCCTGCTTCTCGGGCGTCACGGCCCGCGATGGACGGGGAGCGCCTGGCCCGGCGGCGGCGGCGCTTCCTGTCCTGAACTCCTTCGATGGCGTCGACGGCCGACACCGCCGGCCGGGTGCGGCACCGGGACGGCCGCGGTTCGCCGGAGACGCCGGTCAACTCGCGATCGAGGCGCACCTCTCGCCACTCCGCGCATCGAAGAGATGGTAGAGGAGCGGGGCGAGCCGCAAAGGGTCGCCCTGACGGACGCTCTGACGTTCGCGGAAGAGCGCGATGATCTCGGCGCCATTGGCGCTCGCCGTCACCTGAGTCTCCGATCCGGTCGGCTCGACGATGCGCGCGCCGACCTCGAAGCCCTCGTCGCCGGCGACGATCCGCAGATGTTCCGGACGAATGCCGATCACCAACGGCCGACCGGCGAGCGCGGCGACCTCGGGCGGCACGGCGAGCGGCACGAAGGTGCCGTTCTCGGCGGCGAAACCGGTGCGGGCGCCGACCTCCACGGTCCCCTTCAGCATGTTCATCGCCGGCGAGCCGATGAACCCGGCGACGAAGAGATTGGCCGGCGTGTCGTAGAGCTCGAGCGGCCCACCGATCTGCTCGACGTTGCCCTCGCGCATCACGACGATGCGGTCGGCCATGGTCATCGCCTCGATCTGGTCGTGGGTGACGTAGATCATCGTCGTCTTCAAGCGCTGGTGGAGATCCTTGATCTCGGAGCGCATGGCGACGCGCAGCTTGGCGTCGAGGTTCGACAGCGGCTCGTCGAAGAGGAAGACGCGCGGGTCGCGCACGATCGCCCGCCCCATGGCGACGCGTTGGCGCTGTCCGCCTGAGAGCTGGCGCGGGCGGCGGTCGAGCAGGGCGGTGAGCCCGAGGATCTCGGCCGCCCGCTTCACCCGCACCTCGATCTCGGTGCGCGCGGTGCCGCGCAGCTTGAGCGAGAACGCCATGTTGCCGGCGACCGTCATGTGCGGATAGAGCGCGTAGTTCTGGAAGACCATGGCGACGTCGCGGTCGCGCGGCGGCAACTCGTTGACCACCTGATCGCCGATGCGGATCTCGCCGCCGGTGATGGTCTCGAGCCCGGCGATCATGCGCAGCAAGGTGGACTTGCCGCAGCCGGAGGGACCGACGAGCACCACGAACTCGCCGTCGTGGATCTCGACCGAGACGCCGCGCAGGATCTCCACCCGGTCGAAGGACTTCTTCACATTGACGATGTCGACGGAGGCCATGATCGCTCGCTATCCGTTTTCGTTTCCGAGAAGGCCGGTCCGGGCGTCAGCCCTTGACCGCCCCCATGGTCAGTCCTTTGACGACGAATTTCTGGAAGACCATCGTCAGGATGATCGCCGGCGCCATGATCGCCACCGCCGCCGCCATCACGCCGCCCCAGTCGACTTCGGCATAGGAGACGAAGTTGTAGACCGCGATCGGCAGCGTCCGGGTCTTCTCCATCGACAGCACCTGGGAGAACATGAAGTTGTTCCATGAGAAGATGAAGGACAGGGTCACCGAGGTGATGATGCCGGGACCCGACATCGGCAGGATGATCGCCCAGAAGGCGTATTGGCGCGTCGCCCCGTCGACCATGGCCGATTCCTCGAGTTCGACGGGGATCGAGTCGAAGTAGGACGACATGATCCACACCACGATCGGCAGCGCGATCAGCATGTGGGAGAGCACCAACGCGATGTAGGTGTCCATCAGGCCGAGGCGCGAGAAGATGATGTACCAGGGCATCAGGAAGGAGATGCCCGGCATCAGTCGCGCCAGCAGGATGAACAGGGCGAGCTTCTTCTGGGTGAAGCGTGAGATCGAATAGGCCGCCGGCAGTCCGAGGACGAGGGACAGGCCCACGGCGAGGCCGCCGACCACGGTCGAATTGATGAAGTACTTCAGGAAGTCCTGCTCACCGAACACCTTGTGGTAGTTCTGCAGCGTCGGCGTGAAGACGAAGGTCGGAGGCCATGCGATGATGTCGGTCTGCGTCTTCAGCGAGGACGACAGCATCCACAGAAACGGGAACAGGACGACCATCGAAATGAGCACGACCGCGAGGTAGAACACCGCTTCTTGAAGTATTTTCTTTTTTCTCATGATCAGAAACCTCCGACCCGCGGGTCGCGTCCGTTCGAGCGTGTCAGTTTTCCGCCGATGACCTGAGCTTCATGATTCCCAGGCTGCACAGGAGAACGAAGAAGAACAGGGCGATGAGGATCACCGAGGCCTGGCCCATGCGGAAATACTCGAAGGAGTACTTGAATCCCATGATGTTGAGGGTCTCGGAGGCATAGCCCGGCCCGCCTCCGGTCATGGCGAAGATGATGTCGAAGGTCTTCAGGGCATCGATGAGGCGCAGGATGACCGCGGTCAGGATGGTCGGCATGACCATCGGAATGGTCACGTGGCGCAGCACCTGCCACTGGGTGGCACCGTCGACCCGCGCCGCCTCGAAGGGTTCCTCCGACAGGCCGGCGAGGCCGGCGAGCACGATGAGCGTGATCATCGGCGTCCATTGCCAGACATCGACGATGATCAGCGACGGGATGACCGAGGTCGCGTCGGAGACCCACAGGCCCTGCGGCAGGCCGAAGGTCGACAGCACGTAATTGGCCAGCCCGATCGTCGGGTCGTAGAAGAGATTGAAGACGATGCCGACGGCCACCGGCGTGGCGACCAGCGGCAGCAGCAGCAGCAGCTTCGCCAGCCCCTTGCCGATGAAGGCGCGGTTCAGGATGAGGGCGATCGCCGTGCCGAGCACCGCTTCGATCAACACCGCGAAGATGGTGAAACCGAAGGTCCGGAGCACGGCGTCGAGGAAGCGGGGTTCGGTCAGGACCTGCTCGAAGTTGCGCAGGCCGACGAAGCGCAACGGCGCCCCGGAGGTCAGGTTCCAACTCGTGAAACTCAGAGCCAACGTGTAGAGGATCGGGAAGATCATCAACAGGGCGATGAAGAGGATCGCCGGCAGCGGGAACAGCACCCGCAGATGTCTTTCGACGAAGCTCGGTTCGCGCATCGAAGGCTCCCGCTTCAACTCGCGCCGAGGACCGGAGGCGTCGCCGCGCCCGGTCTTCGACGGAACGCGAACGTCTCGTTCGCATCTCGGACACGAGAATTTCGCGACGGATCACCATCGGTCGTTCTCGACGCCGATGGTATCATCGCAGGGACGAGCGGACACCACTCCCGGTCGGCCGGCCGGGGCACGCCCGGTCGACCGAGAGGGAGATCCGCCGGGTGCGGGCGATCACGGCTGGCCGTATTCGCCGGCGTCCTTGAGGAGCGCGTTCACCCGGGCGGCCTTGTCCTTGGCCATGGCGGCCAGATTGGCGGACTCGCCCTTGGTGTTGATCGACTCGATGATCAGTTCGCCGATCTGGTCACGCGCTTCGCCGACCGCGCTCATGTAGGGCCGATCGAAGGCGTTGCCGTTCTTCGCGGCGAAGATGCTGGTCGCGACGAGGCCCGGGTTGACGGCTTCGAGCACCTTCGGGTCCTTCCAGACCGAGGAGCGGGCCATGGTGATGCTCGCCAGCATGCCCTTGGTGGCGAGTTCCTTGCTGGAGGCCCAGTCGAGGAACTTCAGCGCCGCTTCCTTGTTCTTCGACTGGTTGGCCACCGCGATGCCCCAGGAGGTGACGAGGAAGGGGCTCTGCGCCTTCGGGCCGGCCGGCAGGTCGGCGATACCGACGTTGGCCGCCGGGATCTGGGTCTTCGCCGGGTCGACGATCTGGCCGTAGAACACCGAGGCGTCGGTCCACATCGCCACCTTGCCCGCCTGGAACAGCGGCATGATGTTCTCCCACGACATCGACGTCACGCCCTTGGGGCCGTAGTTGCCGAGGATCTTGCCGTAGTAGCGCAGGGCGTCGATCGCCGCGGGCTGGTCGAACACCGCCACGCCTTTGTCGAGGTAGAGGCCGCCGTAGCCGTAGATGTAGGAGGAGAGCTGGGTCACCGCCGCGGCGCCCTTGCCGCGCGAGGCGAAGCCGGCGACCCCGTCGGTATTGAGCTTCTTGGCCGCGCCCTCGAGCTCGACGAGGGTCTTCGGTACGGCGAGCCCGGCCGCCTGCAACAGATCCTTGCGATAGTAGAGGACCTGCCATTCGGTGACGAGCGGCACCAGATAGGGCGTCGAGCCGGCGGCGGCGACGCTCATCACCGGCTTGGGGTAGTCGGAGAAGTCGTAGGACTTCAGCGGCTCGTACCAGCCGTTCTTGTTGAACATCTTCCCTTCCTGCAGCGGCCGGGTCATGAAGACGTCGACCGACGAGGACTTGGTGGCGAATTCGGTCGTCAGCTTGGTGGTGAGCTGCCCTTCCTGCAGGCTCTCGAAGTTGACCTTGATCCCGGATTGCTTCTCGAACTCGGGAATGGCTGTCTTCAGAAGCTCACCATAGGGGTGGTTGGCGAGCAGAACCCGGATCTCCTTGCCCTGCGCCCAAGCGCCCGTGGACAGGCCGAGCGAAGACATCAGAACCACGGTGGAAGCGAGCATTTTCTTCATTTTGGTCTTTCCTCACCTGAGTGCTGCGAGACGTGGCCGGTGAGGCGGACGAACCGCCTCGAAGATCTGAGGTCGCGGACCACGGATGGATGCGGCCGGGGAGAATGCCCCCCGATCCGACGATGTCGGCGCTTGATCGATGTGGTGACGGGTCTCGGGGCGCCGAGATCCGGGCGACCATCCGGTCGGTGCGCGGCGGCGAAAGTGCCGCGGGCTGCTGCCTCACGCGGCGTCGCGAGGATGATGCGTGTCCGGCCGAACCGACCCTCCGCGCCATCGCCACCTCTCCCCGCGTCTCTTTGACTTGTTGGTTCGACTTCTTAATGACAGCGCTGTCATTTGTCAATCCGACGCGATCGGGTATACTGCGATGGAACTGCGCCGGCTGATCGCGAGATGGTTGAATTGAAAAAGAAAATCAAACTCACCGACGTGGCCGAGGCGGTCGGTGTAAGCGCTATCACGGTGTCGCGCGTGCTGCGGACGCCGGAACTCGTCTCCGAACCGGTACGGTTGCGGGTGGTCGAAGCGGTGGCGCGGCTCGGCTACGTCCCCGACCCGGCCGCCCGGGCGCTCGCCTCGGCGCGCACCGACGTGCTCGGCATCCTGATTCCGTCGGTCACCAACAACGTCTTCTCCGCCGTGCTGCGCGGCATCTACGACCGCGTCGAGGGCCTGCCCTTCAACATCCAGCTCGGCAACACCCGCTATTCGGTGCTCGAGGAGGAGCGGCTGCTCGGGGTGTTCTCGCGCCAGCGACCGGCCGGGCTGATCGTCACCGGTCGCGACCAGTCGGCCCGCTCGCTGGCGCTGCTGCGGCAGGCCGACTGTCCGATCGTCCAGATCATGGAACTCGGCGACGAGCCGGTCGACATGATGGTCGGCCTGTCCCACCGCGACGCCGGTCATGCGGCGACGCGACACCTCCAGGAGCGCGGCTATCGTCGCATCGGCTTCCTCGGCGCCCGCATGGACCCGCGCACCCAGCGGCGGCTCGAGGGCTACGGCGAGGCGCAGAAGGAGGCCGGGCTCCACGACGAGCGGCTGATCGTCACCACGCGGCGAGCCTCGACGGTGACTCTGGGCTGCGAACTCTTGAGCGAACTGCTCTCGCGCAGCCACGACGTCGACGCGGTGTTCTGCATCAACGACGATCTGGCGCTCGGCGCCCTGTTCGAATGCCAGCGTCGGCGGATCGCGGTGCCGGACGACTTCGGGATCTGCGGCTTCAACGACCTCGAGATGATGGCGGTGGCCAATCCGCCGCTCACCAGCGTGCGGACCAATCGCGAGGAGATGGGGCGCAGGGCGATCGAGATGTTGATCGCGCGGATCGCCGGCGAGCCGATCGAGGCGCCGGTGGTCGACCTCGGCTACGAGATCGTGGAGCGTCGCAGTACCGCCGGCCCGCGCCGCCGCGAGGCCCTCCTGCCGACCTGACGTCGATCGACGGGACCTAGACCTACCACTCGGCGAAGGAGCCGTCGGCGTGGCGCCAGACCGGATTGCGCCAGCGGTGTCCGACGCGCGCGCGTTCCTTCACGTAGTCCTTGTTCACCTCGATGCCGAGACCGGGTCCCTCGGGGATCGCGACGAAACCGTCGGCATAGTCGAACACCGAACGGTCGACGACGTAGTCGAGCAGGTCGTTGCCCTCGTTGTAGTGGATGCCGAGGCTCTGTTCCTGGATGAAGGCGTTGTAGCAGACCGCGTCGAGTTGGAGGTTGGCGGCGAGCGCGATCGGCCCCAGCGGACAATGCAGCGCCAGCGCCACGTCGTAGGCCTCGGCCATGGCGGCGATCTTGCGCGTCTCGGTGATGCCGCCGGCGTGGGAGGGATCGGGCTGGACGATGTCGCAGAGGCCGTCGGAGAGGATCTTCTTGAAGTCCCAGCGGCTGAAGAGGCGCTCGCCGAGCGCGATCGGCGTCGAGGTCTGCGATGCGATGTCGCGAAGCGCCTCGGCATGTTCGGAGAGCACCGGCTCCTCGATGAACATCAGACGGTAGGGCTCGAGTTCCTTGGCGAGAACCTTCGCCATCGGCCGATGGACGCGGCCGTGGAAATCGACGGCGATGCCGAAGTCCGGCCCGAGCGCATCGCGGATCGCCTGGACGCGAGCGATGACGGCGTCGACCTTGTCGTGGCCGTCGATGAACTGCATCTCCTCGGTGCCGTTCATCTTGATCGCGGTGAAGCCACGCGCCGCCACCTCGCGCGCGGCTCGCGCCGTGTCGGCCGGCCGGTCGCCGCCGATCCACGAATAGACGCGGATGCGGTCGCGCAGGCGGCCGCCGAGGAGTTGATGGACCGGCACGCCGAAGGCCTTGCCCTTGATGTCCCACAGCGCCTGATCGATGCCGGCGAGCGCGCTCATGTGCAGGCCGCCACCGCGGTAGAAGCCGGCGCGATAGAGCACCGTCCAGTGATCCTCGATGAGGAACGGGTCCTTGCCGACGAGGTAGTCGGCCAGTTCGTCGACGACCGCGGCGACCGATGCCGCACGACCTTCGAGCACCGGTTCACCCCAGCCCGAGATCCCCTCGTCGGTCTCGATCTCGAGGAAGCACCAGCGCGGCGGCACGAGATGGGTGGTGAGTCGGGTGATCTTCATGAGGATCTTTCTCCGGGGGCGGCGTCACCGACGCCCGGCGAGGCGAAGCGCGGCGGCGAAAGCGGCGGCCTTGGCGCCGACGGTCGTCGGCGTGTCGCCGGGCTTGTAGAGCGAGGAGCCGATGCCGAAGCCGGCGATCGGCGTGTCCCGCCAGCGGTCGATCGAGTCGGTGGCGACGCCGCCGACGAGGAGCATCGGTACCGACTCGGGGATCACCGCAGCGAGCGCCCGGACGGTCGCCGGCGTCGCCGCTTCGCCGGGGAAGAACTTCAGCACGTCGGCCCCGGCGTCGATCGCCGCAAAGGCCTCCGTCGGTGTCTGGAAGCCCGGCGAAGAGACGAGGCCGAGCCGCTTGGTGGCGGCGATGACGGCGGGGTTCGTGTTCGGCGAGACGATCAGCCGGCCGCCGGCCGCGGCCACCCGCTCCACCTCGTCGACCCGCAGCACCGTGCCGGCGCCGATGACGGCGCGCCCGGCGAAGGCGCGCGCCAGCACCGCGATCGACCGCAGCGGGTCGGGCGAATTGAGCGGCACCTCGACGATGCGGACCCCCTCGGCGAAGAGCGCCTCGGCCACCGCCTCGACCTCCTCGGGGCGCACGCCCCTCAGGATGGCGACGACGGGGAAGGCGGCGAAGGCCTCCCGGAATTCAGCGAGCGCGGTCAAGGGAGACCTCCCCGGCGAGACGAGCGATGCGGATGAGGCCGTCGACGAAGGACCGTTGCGGATCGACGAGCGTGACATCGCCGCCCGCCGCGGCGATGGCCTCGCGGTATTCTTCGGCGACGACGCCGTCGGCGACCAGCACGATCGGCAGGTCGGCCGGCGCGAGCCGCTTCGCCGCACCGACCTCCGCGCCGATGAGGAGCCCGGAGAGATAGGAATCGACCTCCTGCGGCGCCATCCGGCCACGAAGCACGGCGGATCGGGCGTGGAAGGCGCGGTTGAGGAGACCGCCGTCGGCGGAGGCCGCGGCGAGTCCACGGCGGAAGGCGGCGCGTTCGACCGGCGTGTCGACCGGCGGCTCGCGCAGCAGCCGCAGCACCGACTGCCGGGTGAAGAGGGCGAAGACCTCACCGGTCATGAAGGTGCGGAAGCTCTCGATGCGCCCATCGCGCACGGTCGCCCACTTCGAATGGGTTCCCGGCAGCACCACCACGGCGTCGTCGAGGCCGCAGCCGAGGATCTGGGTCTCCTCGCCGCGCATGACGTCGGCCTCCGGGCCGTCGACGACGAGGCCGGGGACGATGCGCACGGTCGTCCCGCCGGCGATCTCGAAGGACATCATGGCGGCGGCGATCTCGTCCGGGCCGGCGGGGCAAGGGACGTAGGGGACCTCGCGCCAGCCGTTGCGGCTGCCGACCATTCCGGCCATGAGCACGGGAATGCCGGGGTGAGCGGCGAGCCAAGGGGCGCACATCCGCGTCAGAACGGCCTCGAAGCCGTCGGGCGCGACGCGCCCCATGCCCTCGTCCGAAGCGACGCCGTCGAGGAGGCGACCGTCCTCGCCGACCAGATGGGCGCGGAAGCGCGAGGTGCCCCAATCGACCGCGACGCAGGCGGGCCGATCGGCACGGGAAGACGACGGACAGGTGTCGTTCATCGAATCAGCCATCTCGATCGCGTCCTCGGCGGCCGGCCCTTGCCGGCCGAAACCACCACCCTCGACGCCACGAGTCGGTCCGAGGAACGCTTCCGGCGGGCCCGCGGCGCGCCGTCTTCTTACCACCGCGGCGCCCGCTCGGGCAGTGGCGGGACGCGGGGCAGCCCGCCCGGTGACGACGGGAACGCCGGGGGCGCCGCCGGCGCATCGCGACGGGCAGCCGGATCGCCGAGGTGGCTCGCCCCGGGCAAGGAGAAGGGCTCGGTGACCGCCGCCTCGCCCATGTCGCCGACTTCGTACCACCGACATCACCCGGCGCGGCCCCTCCCGCCCGAGACTGATCGAAGCCCCTCGCCCGCGGCGGGCATCGCCGTTTCCAGGGATCGAATTGACACGAGTGCACAGCCGTGCAAGCGTCGATCGCGCTTGGCGAGGTGGGAGGTGGACTTGCCCGAGCTCCGCGAGAGAGCCGCGTTCTGCCGTTCCCTGCTCATCGAGGCGGGCGAGATGGTCATGCGAGGCTTCGGGCGGGTGCGCCACTTCGAAATGAAGGGGCCGCAGGACTACCTGACCGAGTACGACGGGCGTTGCGAAGCCCTCCTGCGCGAGCGGTTGCTGGCGGCCTTTCCCTCCGACGGATTTTTCGGCGAGGAGAGCGGCGGGGTCGAGGCGGAGAACCTGTGGGTGGTCGACCCGATCGACGGCACCGCCAACTTCGCCCGCAACATCCCCCACTTCTGCATCGCCGTCGCCCATGTGGTGAAGGGGCGGACGGAGATCGGTGCGATCTACAATCCGGCGCTCGGCGACTTCCATTTCGCCCGACGCGGGCACGGCGCCACGTTGAACGACAGGCCGATCACCGTTTCCTCGGCGATTTCGGCCTCCGCCTCGTCGGTGGAACTCGGCTGGTCGACGCGAATCGCCAA
The DNA here is from genome assembly GCA_030247555.1 of Siculibacillus sp. Taxonomy (GTDB): domain Bacteria; phylum Pseudomonadota; class Alphaproteobacteria; order Rhizobiales; family Ancalomicrobiaceae; genus CALBKH01. The sequence goes on from JAOTSD010000024.1 coordinate 35,723, forward strand.
TGCCGATTACCTGCACGTGCTCGCCGCCCTCCTCGATGCCGGGTTCAACGTCCGCCGCGCCGGCTCGGGCGCGCTGGGCCTCGCCCATGTCGCCGACGGGCGCAACGAGGCCTATGCCGAACTGCACATGAATTCCTGGGATTGCCTGGCGGGGCTGCTGCTGGTCGAGGAAGCGGGCGGGCGCGTCTGCGCCTTTCCCGAGACCACCGGCGTGAGGAACGGCGGCGCCGTCCTCGCCGCGGCACCGGCGATCGCGGAGCTCGTCGCCTCGGCCTGCGGCATCGCACTGGCACCGCGCCGGATCTGACCGCTTCTCCGTCATCGCGCTGCAATAAACAGACGATAGGACTGCACAGGCGTGCAGTCGACAGACCCCGGGGAGGGGCGCATGAGTGGATATCTCGAGATCGTCTCGGCTCGGGTCCGATACGGCGACGTCGAGGTGTTGAGGAGCATCGACCTCTCGGTCGCCAAGGGCGAGTTCGTCGCCCTCCTCGGTTCGTCGGGTTGCGGTAAGACGACGCTGCTGCGCGCCATCGCCGGGTTCAATCCGCTCGCCGCCGGCGCGATCCGCGTCGACGGCCGCGACATGACCCGACTGCCGCCCGACAAGCGCGGCATGGCGCTGGTGTTCCAATCCTACGCCCTGTGGCCGCACATGAACGTCGACCAGAACATCGGCTACGGCCTCAAACTGAGGCGGACACCGCGTGACCTGGCGACGGCACGCGTCACCGAGATCAAGGCCCTGCTCGGGCTCGAGGACTTCGGATCGCGCAAGCCGGGGGAACTCTCGGGGGGACAGCGGCAGCGCGTGGCGCTCGGGCGCGCTCTGGCGATCAACCCCGACATCCTGCTGCTCGACGAACCCCTGTCGAACCTCGACGCGCGGATCCGGCTGACGGTTCGCCACGAGATCAGCGCCCTGCAACGCCGCCTCGGCATCACCGCGGTGCACGTCACCCACGATCGCGAGGAGGCCATGGTCATGGCCGATCGCATCGTCATCCTGAACGGCGGCGAGATCGCCCAGGTCGGCACCCCGACCGAGGTCTACAACCGGCCGAACTCGTCCTTCGTGGCCGCCTTCATGGGGGCCGAGAACCTCGTCGATCTCGATCTGGCCGTGACCGCCGACACGATCGAGGTGGCGGAAGGCCCGCAGAATCGGCGGGCGGTGCTGCCGCGCGGCGGCAGGAGCCTCGAAAGCGGCCGGGCGATCGCCCGCTTCCGCAGCGATTCGATCCGCCTCTCGGCGGCCGAGGAGCCCGACGACGACGACGGCGGGCTCGTGCTGCGCGGAACCGTCGGACAGGTCGGCTATCCCGGCGGCGTCTGGCGGCACGTGGTCCATCTCGGCGACCGGTCGGTCATGGTCGACGCCGAGAGGCGCTTCGAGAACGGTGCGGAGGTCCGGCTGCACGTGCCGGGCGACCGCCTCTACGTCTTCTCGGAAGCCCGCAACTGACGGGCTCGGGCGGCGGCGCCGCCCGGGCGAACGAGATCGTCGCGGGTGCACCTCGCTCCCCGACGCGGAAGTACTCGCGACCCACGAGGGAGACAGCCATGCGGAACATCGTCCATACACTGTTGGTGCTCGGACTGAGCGCCTCGCCTCTCATGGCGAAGGACCTGACGGTCATCACCGCGGGTGACCAGAACATGGTCGACTACATCAACCAGTACCTCGGACCGCTGTTCGAGTCGCGCAATCCCGGCGTCACCGTCCGCGCCGTCGGCACCGGCCCGGGCGACGCCGGTTCGCAGAAGGTGACGGAACGCTTCGACGCCCAGACTCAGGCCAAGGTCGAGCAATGGGACGTCGACGTCGCCGTGGTGCACGAGAAGTTCGTCGGGCCGATGGTCGAGAAGGGCCAGTTGGAGAAGTATCGCGGCAAGATCGCCAGCGGCTCGCTGGTGACCCGCGAGAACGCCAAGATGGCGCTGGGAACCAAGGTCGACGGCTACGTCATGCCGATGTTCAACAGCCAGACGGCGCTCGCCTACAACCCCGCGCTGGTCGCCAATCCGCCCAAGAGCTACGAGGAACTCGTCGCCTGGGCGAAGAAGAACCCCAAGCAGTTCGGCTACAACGGCATCAAGGGCGGCGCTTCGGGCGTCAGCTTCGTGATGGGCTGGATCTACGCCTTCGCCGGCGACGGCGACAAGCTGATGAACGGCCCCTATGAAGAGGCCGAGGCGGAGAAGTGGAAGCCGGCCTTCGCCAAGCTGAAGGAATTCTCCGCGACCGCCACCCTCACCCCCGGCAACGCCGGGACGCTCGACATGCTGAGCCGCGGCGAGATCGCCATCGGTCCGGTCTGGGTCGACATGTTCTACTCGTGGAAGGCGGATGGCCGACTGCCGCCGGAGATGAAGCTGGTGCTCCCCTCCCCGGGCATGCCGGGTCAGCCGATGCATTACGTCGTCCCGGCCAAGGCGGCGAACAAGGAGTTGGCGGAGAAGTTCGTCGAGCTCGCCACCAGCCCCGAGGTTCAGGCCAAGGGCATCGTCGAGCGCTTCAACTGGTATCCGGGCATCGACGCCCAGCACGTCCAGGCCAAGCTCGACCCCAAGGTCTGGCAGAAGCTCTTCACCGACATCGGCCCCGAGGATCTCGCCAAGAACGGCAAGTCCTTCCCGATCGCTCCCTACAACAAGGCGCTGCTCGAAGCCTACGAACGGCAGGTGGGCAACTGAGGCCCGCGGCCGCGCCGGGGCCCGACGGCTCCGGCGCGGTCCGTTCCTCGCGATCGTTCCGCTCGTCGCGCACCCGGGTGTCCCCCATGCCGCAACACCTCCTCGGGCTGATGCTGGTCACGCCGGCGCTCGCCATCGTGGTCCTGCTGTTCCTCGTACCGCTCGCCAGTTCGATCAGCGGAGCTTTCGAGGTCGCGGGGACCGTCGGTCTCGGCAACTTCGCCAAGGCCTTCGAGCTCTACGGCAACGACATGGCCTTCACCGTCGTGATCGTGCTGTCGTCGACGGTGCTGATCGGCCTCGGTTCGATCGCCATCTCGGGCTATCTGACGCTCGGGTCCAACCCGCGCGCCGTCGCCATCCTGCGCTGGCTCTATCGCTGGCCGCTCTTCGTGCCCTTCATCGTCGTCGGCCAGGTCCTGCGCACCTTTCTGGCCAAGAACGGCCTGATGAACAGCATGCTGATCGAGAGCGGCCTGCTCACCGCGTCGCAGACCATGAGTTTCCTCGACTGGCGCGGCATCATCATCGCCTTCACCTGGAAGCAGACGCCCTTCGTCACCCTGCTGCTCGCCGGGGCCATGGCCTCGCTCGACCGCTCGATGATCGAATCGGCGCGCAATCTCGGGGCGAGCCGGCCGCGCATCCTCGTCGAGATCATCCTGCCGCAGGTGATGCCGACGCTGATGGTCGGACTGATCCTCGGCGTCGTGACGATGATGTCGGTGCTGTCGGTGCCGATGATGATCAATGCTCAGACGCCGACGATGATCACCGCCAGCATGGCGTTCCGCATCAACGCCTATGGCGACTACGGCGTCGCCAACGCGCTCGGCTTCGTGTCGCTCGCCATGACGAGCACCGTGGCCTGGGTCTACCTGCGGCAGACGATGAGGGACCAGCGATGAGAAGCCTCGCGCTCGATCCGCGGTGGATCCCCCGCGCCCTGGGCCTGGGGCTCCTCGCCTTCGTCATCTTCGGCCCGCTGACCAACCTGTTGCTCTGGGCCGTGGCGGAGCGCTGGTACTTTCCGCATGCGCTGCCGCTCAAATACGGCTTCACCTACTGGGTCAACGTCTTCTCTCCGCGCGGCAACGCTACCGGGGCGCTGGTCAACAGCGTCGTCATCGCCGGCCTGACGGTGGTCATCTCGATCGGCCTGGCGGTGCCCGCCGGTTACGCGCTGGCGCGCCTGCGTCTGCCCCTGCGCGGGGTGATCCTGCTGATGCTGCTGGTGCCGCAGGCGTTCCCCAACCTGCCGGTCTACGTGAACATCGCCCGCATCTTCTATCAGTTCGGACTCAACGGCACGGTGCTCGGCGTGGTGCTGGTCCACGCCTCGCACGGCCTGGTCTATGCGGTGTGGATCGCCACCGCCGCCTTCTCGGCGCTGGACAAGGAGCTCGAGGAAGCGGCTCGTTCGCTCGGTGCCTCGGCGTTGCGAACCTTCGTCGACGTGACCTTGCCGCTCGCCGCGCCGGGACTCCTGGCCAGCGCGGTCTTCGTCTTCCTCGAATCGCTCGACGAGTTCACGGGAACCTACTTCGTCGGCGCACCGGATGTTTCGACGTTGCCGCTTCTCCTCTATACGGCGGGGGCCGGCGGCAATTATCAGATCGCCTCGATCACGGCTCTGATTCTCTTGGTGCCGTCGATCGCCTTCATGCTGGTGATCGAACGGTTCCTGCGCGCCGACGTGCTCTCCAAGGTGGGGCGTTGATGCCTGGCAAGATCGATACCGACGAACTGGCGCCGCCGCGCTTCATCAGCGCCCACGAAGTCGCCGTGCGGGCCGGCGTCTCGCGTTCCGCGGTGTCGCGAACCTTCACCAAGGGGGCGAGCGTCTCGCAGGCCACCCGCGACAAGGTGCTGCGAGCGGCGGAGGAGCTCGGCTATCAGGTGAACGATCTGGCGCGTGGCCTGCTCGCCAGCCGCAGCCGTCTGGTCGGCATGATCGCCTCCGATGCCGAGACGCCGTTCCGCTCGCAACAGATCGCGGCCCTGTCGCGGCTTCTGGTGGAGAAGGGGCGCGTGCCGGTCCTGATCCCGACCGACAAGTCGGAAGAGGCCCGGGCCTCCCATGCGCAACTCCTGCGCTACCGTGCCGAGGCGACGGTCGTCCTGTCGGGCATGCCGTCGCGATCGTTCCTCGATCTCGCCCAGCGCAACGGCCAACCGATCATCGCGGTCGGTCGCGGCGAGGAAGGGCCGGACCACATCCGCCTCGACAACTCCCGCGCCGCCGAGACCACGGTCAGGATCTTCGCCTCGCGCGGCTTCCGGCGGATCGGCCTGATCACCTCGAACGTCGGCAGCCACAATCTGGTCGAACGCGAGAAGGCCTACGTCCACCACGCGCGGGCGCAGGGACTCGACGTCGTGGTGGCGCGAGCCGAACGCACCGACTACGAGGGCGGCGGGCTCGCGGCGTCGCTGCTGCTGGCCGGGCCGGAGAGGATCGAGGGCGTCTTCTGCGTCAACGACCTGATGGCCTTCGGATTGATGGACTACGCCCGCAACATGCTCGGGCTCTCCATTCCCAACGACCTGTCGGTCATCGGCTTCGACGACGTGCCGGAGGCCCGGTGGGGAGCGTATCGGCTGACCACCTTCCAACAGAACGCGCAGTTGCTGGCGGCCGAGATCCTCGCCGTGCTGGAGATGCGCCTCGAGACGCCGACCCGATCGCCGATCGTCTCCGTGCTGGAGTTGCCTCTCGTCATGCGCGACTCGGTGCGTCCGGTCGCGACCGGGTGATCCGGCGGCTCCACCGTCCGAACGAGGACCGGCGCCATGGCCGATTTCCATTCGATCTGGTTGATGCCGCGAGGCGACGACGCGGCTCTCTTCGAGGACCTCGTCGCCCGGCTGGCGGCGCGCTTCGGCACGGAGCCCTTCATCCCGCACCTGACCCTGGTCGGGGACATGCGGAGATCGGCCGAAGACCTCGCGGTCATCCTCGAGGACGGCTTCGCCGGCGAGGCGGGCTTCGGCGCGGCGATCGCGGAGATCGTCGCCGGTCCGTCGTTCTTCCGCTCCCTCTACGCCGCCTTCCGGCCCGCGGGTCGCCTGCTCGATCTGAAACGGATCGCGGTCGAACGGTTCGGCACGGGCGACGTCGGGAGTTTCATGCCTCACGTCTCGCTCGCCTACGGCGTCCCGGAGGCGGCCGGAGCGACGGCGATCGCGGAACTCTCGACGCTCCTCGCCGGTCGCATCGTGCAATTCGACGCGATGGTCGTCACCGCCTCGGCGCAATCGATCCCGATCCGCGACTGGGCGATCGTCCACCGTCACCGACTGCCGTGATCCCGATGCCGCCGCGACCGGAGGCCGGACTCGCCGAGTTCCAAAGCTCCGGCATTCGGGTGACGGCCCGCGCGGATCGAGGTCGACGCGTTCGGCAGAGGGCTTCCGGCACCGGATGGCCGACCACGTCGGTCTCTGCGGTGATCCGGTCACCGATCCGGCCGATCGGGTGGGTGCCGGCCGGTCGATGACCGTTTCGAAGACGGGTGCCCCGCCGTTGCCACCCGCCGGGACCGGCGGAACGTCGGTCGCGACGATGCCGTGGAATCGAACCCGGTTCGGCGAGTGCGACCCGGTCGGTGCCGGCCGATTCTCGGCGGATCACGGGGAGGTCGACCGACACGCCGATGGTCTAGCCCATGCGGACGGACAAGGCGTGCCCGCCGGGGTCCAAGGCGACGCGGAGGGTGGCGTCGTTCACGGCGATCGACACACCGTCGAGACGCGCCTCGACGATGGTGCCGGCGCGGTCCGTCGGCTTCTCGACCCGGATGTCGATCCGGGCCTCGCCGATCGTGACCGTGGCGTCGAAGCCGGGCCAAGAGGCGGGCAGGCTAGGCGCGACCACCAGCGTGGCCCCCTCACGGCGGATGCCGAGGATGCCTTCGACGCCGGCGCGGTACATCCAGGCGGCGGAGCCGGTGTACCAGGTCCAGCCGCCGCGGCCGCCGTGCGGCGCCACCGAATAGACGTCGGCGGCGACGACGTAGGGCTCGACGGCGTAGCGTTCGACCGCCTCCGGCGTCAGGGCGTGGGCGATCGGATTGACCAGGGCGAAGAGGCGATGGGCATGGTCGCCGTCGCCGCGGGCCGCGTGCGCCAAGATCGCCCACATGGCGGCGTGGCTGTATTGGCCACCGTTCTCGCGCAGGCCCGGCGGATAACCGCGGATGTAACCGGGATCTCGGGTCGTCGCATCGAAGGGCGGGGTGAAGAGCAGGGCGAGCCCTTCGGCCTCGCGCACCAGATGGGTCTCCAGCGACGCCATGGCCGTGGCGGCGCGATGCGGATCGGCGGCGCCCGACAACACCGCCCAGGATTGGGCGATTGAGTCGATGTGGCATTCATCGCTCACCGCCGAACCGAGCCAGGTGCCGTCGTCGTAGGTGGCGCGGCGATACCAAGCGCCGTCCCAGGCCTCCGCTTCGACGTGAGCCCGCAGGGTCGCGGCGTGGTCGTTCCAGCGCGCCGCGCGGTCAGGGTCGCGAGCCTCGGCGAAGGGCGCGAACAACGCGAGGGTCTTCAGCAGGAACCAGGCCAGCCAGACGCTCTCGCCTCGGCCCTCCGCGCCGACACGGTTCATGCCGTCGTTCCAATCGCCGGTGCCGATCAACGGCAGGCCGTGGACGCCCGAGAGCGCGATCGCCTGATCGAGGCCCAGGGCGCAGTGCTCGAAGAGCGTGGCGGTCTCGTCGGCGATCATCGGTTGAAAGAAGGCGTCGCTATCGCCCGGTTGCAGACGCGGGCCGGAGAGGAAGGGGACGATCTCGTCGAGGACGGCCGTGTCGCCGGAAGCGGTGACGTAGGTGGCGACGGCGTAGCCGAGCCAGACCCGATCGTCGGAGATCCGCGTCCTGACCCCGATGCCGGTGCCGGGCATCCACCAATGCTGGACATCGCCCTCGACGAATTGGCGCCCGGCGGCGCGCAGCAGGTGTCGGCGGGTCTCGGCCGGCAGCACGGTGGAGAGCGCCATGCCGTCCTGGAGCTGGTCGCGGAAACCGTAGGCGCCGCTCGCCTGATAGAAGGCGGAGCGGGCCCAGATGCGGCAGGCGAGCGTCTGATAGAGCAACCAACCGTTGAGCATGACGTCCATCGCCCGGTCGGGGGTGACGACACGGACGGTTCCGAGCAACGCGTCCCAACGGGCACCGACCTCGGCGAAGGCGGCGTCGAGATCGGCGGCACGCCAGCGGCCGATCAGGGCGCGGGCCTCTTCGATGGTGCGGCACTCGCCGAGGAACGACACCACCTCGACCACCTCGCCGGGGGCGAGATCGACGGTGCATTGCAGCGCGGCGCAGGGGTCGAAGCCGGCGCCGGTGCGGCGGCCGAGGGGCGTGCGCCCGAGGAGGGCGGCGGGCGCGGCGGGTGAGCCGTTGCGGCCGAGGAATTCGGTGCGATCGGCCGTCCAGGCGGTCTGACGACCGGCGAGATCGGCGAAGGCAACGCGGCCGGAGAAGCCGTTGTTCCACGGATTGCGGGCGACCAGCGCGCCGGTCTCGGCGTCGATCGCGGTGGTGACGAAGGGGGCGGAGGCGCCGCGCCGGGTGCCCATCACCCATTCGACATAGGCGGTGATCGTGAGCCGCCGCGGCCGCGTCGTCAGATTGCGCAGGGTCAGCCGCGAGATCTTGATCGGATCGGCGCAGGGCACGAACTGCAGCAGATCGAGGGCGATGCCGTGCGCCCGGTGCTGGAAGCGGCTGTAGCCGCGGCCGTGGCGAGCGACATAGGTGCCGCCGTCGCGGACCGGTTGGGCCGTCGGGCTCCACAGATCGCCGGTCGCCTCGTCGCGGACGTAGACGGCATCGCCGCAGGGGTCGACGACCGGATCGTTCGACCACTGGGTGATCTGGTTCTCGCGGCTGTTCTCCGCCCAAGTGTAGCCGCTGCCCTCGGCAGATACCTGGAAGCCGAAATCGGGATTGGTGACGACGTTGATCCAAGGGGCCGGCGTAGTGCGGTCGCCGTCGAGGAGGACGACGTATTCGCGACCGCCGTCGGCGAAGCCGCCGAGGCCGTTGAAGAACTCGAGGCGCGGGCGCTCATCGGCCGACATCGGGGTGGGCGGCGGGACGGGCCGATCCCGGCGAGTCGGGATCGGCGCGAGAGGAAGCGGCGCCATGAGGCGGGCGAGTTGTTCGGCGACCGGGCCGCGCCGGGCGATCAGGACCACCCGGGCGACGGATTCGACCAGGGCGCGCGCTTCGACACTCATCATGTCGGCCCGCAACAGGTGAACCGTACCGCGAGCCGGTTCGCCGTCACGCCTCGGGCGTGACTGGCTGGAGCGCACCGCGGTTTCGATAGCCGCCTGCAGATCCTGGACGTAAGAGGGAGCGTGTTCGTTGATGACGACGAGATCGACGGCGAGCCGCTTCATCCGCCAGTATTCATGGGCGCGCAGCAATTGGTGGACGGTGCCCATGTCCTCGCGATCGTCGATGCGCAGCAGCACGATCGGCAGGTCGCCGGAGATCGCGTGCGGCCACAGCCCCGACTGCGGGCCGGCGCCGCGGATGATCGCCTCCGAGGAGGCACGGAAACGCGGATCGGCATGGAGGATCGGCGCGGCGAGGCGCTGAAAGTCGGCCGCTTCCGCCGGGTCGACGCCGAGGTGACGCAGCTGAACCTGGGCTTGGGTCCAAGCGAGCGTCTTGGCGCGGTCGAAGGCGCTTCGGTCGTGATGGGTGTCGACGAGGGCGAGCAAGTCGGCGCGCGACGACGCTACGACCGTCCAGAAGGCGACGCGGGTGGGCCGACCCGAGGGAACGGCGACGCGAAGCCGCAGCGCGAAGATCGGATCGAGCACGGTTCCGACCGTGCCGGAGAGCGGCTGGCCGTCGACCAGCACGGAGGCGGCGGCGAGCGGGCGGCTGCGACCGCGGAAGCGGGTGCGGTCCGTCTCCCATTGCGGTTCGGCGACGGTCTCGCCTTCGACGACGGCGAAATGGGCCACCCACATCGGCGTCTCGTCGGGCGAACGCGGCCGGCGGGTGGCGATCAGGGCGCCGAATTCGGCCAGATACTCGGTCTCGACGAACATCTTGGCGAAGACCGGATGCGCGGCGTCGGCGTCGGCGCCGGTCAGCACCAGTTCGGCGTAAGAGGTGATCTCGATCTCGCGGGCACGCCGGCCGGAGTTGGTCAGCGAGACGCGGCGGACTTCGCCGTCATCCTCACCCGAGACCAACACGTCCAAGGTGGTGCCGAGCGAGCCGTCGCGATGTTGGTACTCGGCATGATCTTCGCCGAAGACCACCTCGTCCTCCTCGGCATTGCCTGACAGCGGTCGCGCCGTGGGCGACCAGAGATGTCCGCTGCGGGTGTCGCGCAGAAAGACGAAGGTGCCGCCGTCGTCGCGGGTGGCGTCTTCGCTCCAACGTGTCACCGCCAGATCGCGCCAGCGACTGTAGCCACCACCGGTGGCGGTCAACATCACCGCGTAGCACCCGTTCGACATCAGATGGGTGATCGGTGCGCCGACGTTCGGCGCAGTGATGCGGCGGATCGTCAGGCCGGAGGCGGCACCGGCGCCGGCCGAGGCCTTCAACTCCTCGGCGCGCGGCCGAGCGGTGGCGACGTCGCGTGGCATGCGCTCCTGCAAGAGGAGTTCACAGGCCCGGATCATCGGCTCGCGATGGAACCGGGAGCGCATTCGGCCGTCCTGTAGCGCGTTGGTGATGGCGACGATGGTCATGCCCTGGTGATGGGCCATGTAGCTCCGGACGACCACGACGGAGGTCTCGTCGGGCAGCCGGCTCGGTGTGAAGTCGAGGGCGTCGTAGAAGCCGTAGCGGCCTTCGCCGCCGATCCCGGCGAGCGCGCCGTAGTTCGACCGTGCGCCGTGCGGGTCGACCATGGCGGCCAACCCGGTGGCGTAGGGCGCGATCACCAGGTTCTGCGACAGGCCGCGCTTCAATCCGAGGCCGGGGACGCCGAAGTTGGAATATTGGTAGGTCAGCTCGATGTCGCGGGCGTTGTAGGCGGATTCCGAGATGCCCCAGGGCACCCCCCGAGAGCGGCCGTAGGCCATCTGGCGTTCGACCACCAGCCGATTGGTCTGCTCGAGCAGGCTGCCGACCGGAGCGCGCATCACCAGCGACGGCATCAGATATTCGAACATCGACCCCGACCACGAGATCAACGCCGCACCCGTGCCGATCGGGGTCGCGGCACGGCCGAGCCGGAACCAGTGGCGGGTCTCGACGTCGCCCTTGGAGACCGCGAAAAGACTGGCGAGCCGCGCCTCTGAGGCGAGGAGGTCGTAGCAGTTGGGATCGAGGGTATGGTCGTCGACGGAAAAACCGATCGACAGGAGCTTGCGTTCGGGATCGAGCAGGAAGGCGAAGTCCATCGCCATCGCCATCGTCCGAGCGGAGGCGGCGAGAGCGGTCAATCGTCCGCCGAGCAGGGGAAGTGCGAAGCGGTCGCGGCCGTGCTCCCCGACCGAACCTAGCAGCGCCTCCGACCAGAACACCAGATCCGAGCGATCGCCGTCGACGCCGGCGGGCGCGAGATCGTGGGCGAGGTCGGCGAGCTTGGCGGCGAGCCGCGCCAGGGCGGGCAACAGGGTATCGATCGCTCGGCCGCCGTTCAGTTCCGCATCGATCTCGTCGATCAGAGTGGAGAAAGCGCGGTGCCGATCACCGCGCACCGGAGACGGTAGGAAGGCCGCGCGGCGGATCAGGATGAGGAGATCGAGGAGCCCGTTGCGGATCTCCGAAGAAGGGACGCCGTCGAGCCATTCCTCGCAAGCGTTGGCGACGACGATCAGATGGCCGGCGAGATTGCCGCTGTCGACCGATGAGATGTAGGCCGGTGCGAGGACGCACAGGTCGCGTGTCTCGTACCAGTTGTAGAAATGGCCCATGTGCTTGGGCAGCCGTTCCATGGCGTCGAGCGCCGCCTCGAGCCGATCGACCGTCTCGGTGGTACCGGCCCAGCCGAAGTCGCGAGCGGAGATCGCCGAGAGCAGATAGAGCCCGAGATTGGTCGGCGAGGTGCGGTGCGCCACCACCGGTTCGGGGTCCTCCTGGAAATTGTCCGGCGCCAGCATGTTGCCTTCCGGCGTCACGAAGGTCGCGAAGAAGCGCCATGTGCCGAGGGCGATCAGCCGGAGCTCGCTCAGATCGTCGGACGTGGCGGTGCGGCCGTGGTCGGCGGACGGTGAACGGCTCACCCACAGCGCCAGCGCCGGGGCTAGACTCCAGACCAGGGCGAAAGGCGCGATCATCCACCAGACCGACGGTTCGATCGCCACCGCGACCGCGGCGACACCGAGCCCGGCCGCGGTTCCACCCGCCATCCGACGGTAGGTGCCGGCGAGACCGGGGCGCGGGGCGCAATGGGATTGGGCCGCGGTGGTCCATTCGAGCAGGCGCCGGCGAGTCGAAAAGAGACGCATCAGAGTGCGCGCGATCGCGTCCCCCATGCTCCAGGCCCGGTCCGCGAGGAAGGCGAGCGAAAGCAGGATCAATGCACTCGCCAGCGCGAGGTCGTCGGCCAGAGCGCCGATGTGGTTGCGCAGGCGAATGCCGGTACGGCGCGGCACCAACGTGAACAGGATCGGTAGGAACACCGGAATCGCGGTCCCGATCACCACCGCCAGGGTGGCGCGCCCCGCCGCCGTACCGGGCAGCAGCCAGGACACCGTCAACGTCGCCAAGGTGAGCGGCGCCAGGATCGATCGGCGGAGATTGTCGATCATCTTCCAGCGTCCGACCATCGGCACGGCCAGCGGCGGCCGTGTCGTGCCGAAGATCCATGGCAGCAACTGCCAGTCGCCGCGGGTCCATCGATGTGTTCGCTTGGCCGCGACGTCCTGGCGCGAAGGCGCTTCCTCGACCACTTCGATGTCGGAGGCGAGACCGGCGCGGGCGAAGACGCCCTCGAAGAGATCGTGGCTGAGCATCGTGTCGTCGGGCACCCGGCCGGCGAGCGCCGCCTCGAAAGCGTCGACGTCGTAGATGCCCTTGCCGGTATAGGAACCTTCGCCGAACAGGTCCTGGTAGACGTCGGAGACGGCGGCGGCATAGGGGTCCATGCCGCCGGGGCCGGAGAAGACCCGCTGGTAGAGCGAGCCCTCGCGACCGACCGGCAGCGACGGGGTGACGCGCGGTTGCAGGATGCCGTAGCCGTCGAGGACCCGGCGCGCGGTCGCGTCGAACCGAGCGCGGTTGAGCGGATGGGCCATCTTGCCGATCAACCGGATCGCCGCGTCGCGCGGCAGGCGGGTGTCGGCGTCGAGGGTGATGACGAAGCGCACGTCGCTCGGCACCAACGGCCTTCCGTCCGGACGCGGCACATGGGTGGTGTCGGTGGCCCCGCGCAGCAGGCGGTTCAACTCGTGCAGCTTGCCGCGCTTGCGCTCCCAGCCCATCCACGCGCCTTCGCCGGCGTCGAAGACGCGGCGGCGGTGCAGCAGCAGGAACCGCTCGCCGCTCGGTGCCGGGCCGTGGCGCAGGTTGAGGGCGTCGATCGCCGCGCGCGCCGTCTCCAGCAGCGCGTCGTCGCCGTCGAGGACTTCGCTGGCGGCATCGACGCCGTCGGTGAGCAGTGCGAAGGCCAGATCGCCGCCGGCACCGGAGAGGTGGTGGATCTCCAGCCGCTCGATCTGTTCGAGGATGTCCTCGGTGCCGGTCAGGAGCGTGGGGACCACGACCAACGTACGCAGCGACGTCGGCGCGCCATCGGCGAGTTCGAGACCGGGCAGGGCGACCGGACCGAAGGCCCAAGTGACGACGCGATCGACCACCGCGGTCGCCACTTCGCTCGCCGGCACGAAGCCGACCAGCCCGAGGGCGATCAGCCAACCGGCGCCGAGCCCCGGTGCCGCCGCGTCGACGGCCCAGAGGGCCGCGGCCAGTAGGGTGAAGGTGACGATCGACAGGGCGCCGACGTAACCGCCGATGCCGAGGGCGGCGTCCAGCCGGCCGATCCTGAGATGCAGCGGCGGTCTGAAGCGCAGAACCTGCTCCAGCGCCCGGCGGCCTCCGCCGATCAGGTGATGGCCGGGGTCGCCGCATCGCTCGGCCTCGACCGGATCGACGACGGCGGCCGATGCGGTTCGGGCGGCACGCAGCGCCTGCTCGACCACTTCGAGTTCGCTGTGCGGCGATCGCCGCGCCAGCTGCTCGACGGCGTTTCGGTAGAGGTTGCGGGTGGCGAAGTCCATGTCGGCGAAGGCGCTCTCGGCGCGCAGGCGCTCGTCGACGAGGCTGACGCTCTCGAAGAGGTCGGCCCAGTCGATGTCGGAGATCAGGCGCATCGAAGTGATGATGTTGCGCACGGTGACGTTGGAGGCGCCCTGACGCTGCTGGGCTCGCTGGACCACGTCGGCGCTCGACGTACCCTGTCGGCCGAGGCGTTCCTCGAGCCAGCCGAGCGCCGGCGTCACCCGCGGATCGAGATCGCGCAACCGCTTGGCCAGTTGTCCGGCGAAGACGTCGGAGAGCGGCCCCGGCGAACGGGCCGAGATGTCGGCCTCCAGCGCCGAGCGGGTGTCACCGGCCAACGCCAGACGATCAGCGAGATCGTCGGCATCGGCGCGCTCGGCGAGTCCGGAGCCGATCTGATCGGTCAACCGCCGCAGGTTCTCGATCAGGACGATGCGCAGGGTGATGGCGACCGCCCACAGTTCGCCGATCGTCAGCGGTTGGACCCGCTGATAGGCGACGATGAAACGCCTCAGTGTCTCCGGGTCGAAATGGCTGTCGGTGTGGGAGACGAAGGCCCAAGCGATGCCGAAGACGCGTGGATAGCCGGCGAAGGGGCCTTCTGCCAGCTTGGGCAGTTGCCGGTAGTAGCCGGACGGCAGGTCGTCGCGGATCTCGCGGATCTGCTCTTCGACGATGTGATAGTTGTCGAGCAGCCATTCGGCCGCCGGCGCGACGTCGCGACCCTTCTCGAGTTCGGCGGCATTGGTGCGGTAGGCGGCGAGCAATACGGTGGCGTTGTCGTCGAGACGGGACCGCAGCGGCAGCACGCGGACCGGTCGGTCGGTGATCGGTTGGGCAGCGGCGAGGCTCGCCGCATGTTGTTCCAGACGTTCGATGCCGAAGATCTCGTCGCGCACCGGGAACGTCTGGTTCCAAGGGGGAGAAGCCGATCGGCGGAAGAAGGGGAGACGGAGGTTCGTCATCGCGGTGGCCGTGTCACGGGCGTACCCGTCGTTCGACCGGCGCGGGCGTCGTTGCCTGCGCCGTGGACATGTCGTGGAGTGACCCGAGCGTCCGCCGCCGAGCGGGAGGCTCGGCGGCGGACGCTCGGCCACGATCGGGCGAGGCCGGCGTGGTCAGCGATAGCGGCAAACACGACGATTGAGCGTATCGCTGTAGTAGCAGTACCGGCTGCCGCGGCGCGGGCGGGTGGCGTCCGCCACCACCGCGCCGACGGCAGCGCCGGCGACGCCGCCGACCACCGCGCCACCGACGCTGTTGGAGGCGACGCCGCCGATGATGGCGCCTCCGACGCCGCCGAGGCCTGCCCCCTCGGCCATGCGGGTGTCACGGGCGTTGGCGCAGCCGCCGAGGGCCAGGGCGGCGATGGCGAGGACGATGAAGATCTTCATGGTGTTCTACCTCGATCGGTGGGAGTGGTCGGCGCACCGGGGCACCGACCGGGAGGGGGCCGCCCGGAGTCCGGGCGGCGAGAGGGTGTTCATCGACCGGACGACGGCATCGGATGTTGGACGGTGCCCTGCGGCGTATGGCGCAGCTGCATCTGCGGACGCGACCGGCGGTCGGAGCCGCCGACGTTGCGTGGCGGATCGGCACCTATGACACCCTGCGGCGCCTGCCGGATCGGTTTGGTGACCGGGTGCGGCACGCGAACCTTCGACGGTGCGACGATCCGGTCCCGAGGCTTCACCACACCGGTGGGATTGATGCGCGGACCGGGGGAGCCGACGTTCGGCGGCAACGTCTCGGGATTGCGGACCCGGGGCGGCTTGTCGGGGCGCGGCGGCATCGGCTCGGGGCCACCGATCCTCGGCGGATTGCCGAGATGAGGCGGCATCGGTCCATGCCCGCGCCACCAGCGCGGTTCGTTGTACCAAGGCCGGCCGGAGTAGTGGTTGCCCCAGTAGTCGGCCATGCCGAAGGACAGGATGGTCAGGCCGAGCGCCGCTCCGCCGTCCGACAGATAGACGCGGCGACCGTCGCGCAGGAAGCCGATGCGGCGACCGGGGAACCAGCCGCGTTCGCCGTCGACCGCCACGTCGCACCAGGTGTAGCGACTGATGCAGCCGATGACGTCGAGGCCGGTGCCGGCGGAGACCCGCATGACGGCGGGGTAGTCGGAGCCCGCGCCGGCGCGCAGCGTTCCCGAAGAACGGGCGAAGCCGTCGGCGGCGAGGGCGGCCGTCGGCAGGGCCAGGAGGGCGAGACCCATGGTCAGGCCGCGGAGTATGGAGCGCGTGTTCATGATGTTCCCACTTTCGTTGGCCCACCGCCGCTGGGGCGGGAACCGTCAGGTCCGAGAGCCATCTCGGCCGTCTCATCAGCGCGGGACGACGTCACCGCGCCGCGGCTTCGGGTCGGGTTCAGGCATGGGGTAGATGCGATTCGACCAGCCAGAGCTGTTGGTCGATGCCGCGGGAGATCGCGGTGAACAGATCGGCGGTGGCGACGTCGCCGTGGACCGTCGACGAGCCGATCGCCTCGCGGGACGACCGACCGAAGGCGGCGAGCGAGCCGACGACGGCGAGGATTTCGGGGACCGCGATGAAGCTCGGACCGCGAGCGTTCCAATGGCCCTGCTCGACCTGCGCCCGCAGGTCGATGGAAGCTGCAAGATGCTGGTCGAGCAATTCGATCGACTGGGCGCGAATGTTCTCAGAAAGGGTGTTTCGGGTCTGATTCATCGTAAAACCCCAGAGGTTCATGGCGCAGAATGCAAATCTCATCGCCGGGTACGATCAATCTGACCGCGCGATGCGAGACGTTTGCCATTCGGAAGTCGTCGAGATGAATGGTACAGATGCTGAGCGGATCCACGGCAGGCTCGGAAACTACTCAATTCAAGCAGAAATCGACCTTCACGGCCGCAGATCATTTCTCTCGGCTCCCGGCGGCCACATCCACCGGGACGCAGCGAGCAGGAACGGAACCTCGTGAGCGGCGACCAGACGCGACGTCTCGACGAGCCGCGCCTCGTTCGAACCGGCCGTGGCGATCGGAGCGGGGGTGGGCAGGAAGCGAAGAGCGCGGCGCGCCGATCGACCCGATCAAGGGGCCATGCCGATCCACGTCGCGGCAGGTGACGGCCGAGGCTGCCAACGCGATGATGGGATCCGTCGCCGAGCGGCGTTGCCGGGGTGTGGCGGCCAACACCGGCGCGATCCGGAGGAGATCCGGCATCGGACGTTTGCCGCTCAACCGGACATCGGACGCCCGCCGACCCACCCGACGCCGACCGTGATCGACGGCGTGACCAGCCGCTGTTCCTCGATCTCGCGACCGATGAACTCGGCCGTGCGGCCACCCTCGGCGGCGAGATCGAGTGCGATGGAATCCTCCGCGGGCATGAGTTCGGAACCTCCGTGTTCGCGGGTCGCCGCCGTCGCCCGAGGCCGGGGACGGGGGGCGGATCTCTTCACCTCCATCAGAACGATCGGCTGCGACCCGTTTCGAACCTGCGACGGAGACACCGTCGGATGCAGGGTCGGAATCTACTCATCGCGGCATCGTGGTCCGGGAGACCACGCGCAAGACTGGTTCGCACCGATCTCTCCCCGCGAAAGGAGAGGAGACGTGATAGAATTCCCCATGGTCCAGTCTCGTGCGCGGATCGGCCGGAGAACGAGAGTCGCATGTCGAACGACCGACCGGTTCCCCCCGCAGATCCCACCACGCCGCCGGGCGACCGGCGCGACGGTCCGACCGTGGTCGGTATCGGCGCCTCGGCGGGCGGGCTGGAGGCCTGTCGGCGGTTGCTCGCCTCGCTCCCCCCGGGCCACGGCATGGCCCTCGTGCTGGTGCAGCATCTCGACCCCACCCACGAGAGCCTGATGGCGGATCTGCTCGCCGACCACACGTCGATGACGGTGGCGCAGGTGCGCGACGGCGAAAGGCTTCGCTCCGATCACCTCCATCTCATCCCGCCCGGCGCCTTTCTCGCGGTCGACGACGGCGTGTTGCGCCTCTCCCGCCCCCAGGCTCGCCATGGCGCGCGGCTGCCCTTCGACTACTTCCTGGCGTCGCTGGCGCGCTCCTGTGGGCCGTGCGCCGTCGCCGTGGTGCTGTCGGGCTCCGGCGCCGACGGCAGCGGCGGCCTCCCGGCGATCAAGGCCGCCGGCGGCTTCGTCGTCGTCCAGGATCCGGACGAGGCCGGCTTCGACGGCATGCCGCGCAACGCCATCGCCACCGGCACCGTCGACGCGGTGCTGCCGGTCGACGAGATCGGCCCGGCCCTGATCGCGCATCTCCGGGGCGCCCGAGATCCGGCATCGGCGGGCCCGGATC
>JAOTSD010000145.1 GCA_030247555.1 Siculibacillus sp.
AAGGCCGGGGTGTGGTTCCGGCGCGGTCGTCTCGACATCTTCTCTCCTGTTCGCCAAGCAATCTTGGCTGCTCACAGGCGGAAAGACCACTCAACGGACCTGTTCAGATTCCCGAAGCCACCTCTGTTTCACGCCCCTACGCTGCCCGTAATGGCGGAGGCTACACGTTGGAAGCCGAACTGGGTATCCGTCCGAATGGATACGCCGAACCCGACTATCTCGGCTGGGAAATCAAACAATATGGTGTCGATAGTTTTGAACGTTACCGGCCGAATAGCCCGGTTACTCTCTTGACACCCGAGCCGACCGGAGGGTTTTACCGGGACCAGGGTGCAGAAGCCTTTGTCCGGAGGTATGGTTACGCCGACAAGAGCGGGAAAGCCGACCGCATGAACTTTGGAGGTGTTTACGCCTGCAATCGTGCGGCTCATTGCGAGACGGGCCTCAGGCTTCGGCTTACCGGCTATGATGAGAAATCCGGGAAGATCTCCGATATGACCGGCGGTCTCGCACTTCTGGACAAGGATGACAGCATAGCGGCTCTGTGGCCGTATGCTGGTATCATCGAGCACTGGAGCCGCAAACATGCCCAAGCAGCTTACGTGCCGTCGCTGTATCGGAATCCGCCGCCGGAATATCGGTATGGACCCAGGATTCAGCTTTGCGAGCAGACGGATTTAGTCTTGTTCTTGAATGCCGTCGCATCGGGAACCGTTTACTATGACCCCGCCATCAAGATCGAACATGCGAGCAGAGCGCGTCCTGAAGTGAAGCGCCGAAGCCAGTTCCGGATTCGGCACGACCAGTTGGGGGAAATGTATCACCGGACCGAAGTGCGAGAACTCGAAAATTTTTGATTGATTTCAAAAGAACTCACCGAGCCTCATACGGCCGCCAACGTTGCTGTACTTTCCTACCGTCTCTCCCCGCCCTCCATCACATCCCGGATCCGCCCGATCTCCGGCGACAGCGCCGCCAATCTCTCGGCGATGCGGTCGCGCAAGGTCACGGCGATCTCGGCGTATTCGCCGAGCATGCGGCGGAAGAGCGAGCGGCGGACGACGAGGACGCGGGCGGGGCCGACGGCGATGGCGGTCGCCGGGCGGGTGGTCTCGACGATCAACGCCAGTTCGCCGATCAGCGCGCCGGGGCCGAGGCGCTCCAGCACCTTGGGTGGCGACCTGGTCTCGTCGACGAGATCGACGCGGCCCTCGACCACGATCATTCCGCCCTCGGCCGGATCGCCGGCGGAGAACAGGAAGCGTCCGTCGGCGAATTCCCGGCTGTCGGCGGAGAAGGCGAGGAGCTTCAACGGCTCCGCCGGGATCCCGTCGAAGAAGGGAACGCTCTTCAGGAGGTCGATGTCGCGTTCGAGGCTCATTCGAGGCTCTCTCGAGGCTCAGGGGGCGAGGCTCTGGGGGCGAGGCTCGGGGGGCGAAGTTCACGGGGACGACGGGTGAGGCGCCCGTGACCTTCCGGTCGTCGGCGCCCGACCGGCGGGGCCGTCGCCGCCCGGATCAGGGGACGAGCTTGTAGCCGCCGGCCTCGGTGACCAGCAGTTCGGCGTTGGAGGGGTCGCGCTCGATCTTCTGGCGCAGGCGATAGATGTGGGTCTCGAGCGTGTGGGTGGTGACGCCGGAATTGTAGCCCCACACCTCGTGCAGGAGCACCTCGCGCGTCACCGGCTTCTCGCCGGCGCGGTAGAGGTACTTCAGGATGGCGGTCTCCTTCTCGGTCAGCCGCACCTTGGAGCCGCGTTCGTCGACCATCAGCTTGGTCGAGGGGCGGAAGGTGTAGCGGCCGATCGAGAAGACGGCGTCCTCGGTCTGCTCGTGCTGGCGCAGATGGGCGCGGATGCGGGCGAGCAGCACGGCGAACTTGAACGGCTTGGTGACGTAGTCGTTGGCGCCCGCCTCGAGCCCGAGGATGGTGTCGGACTCGCCGTCGTGGCCGGTCAACATGATGATCGGCGCCTTGAAGCCACCCTTGCGCAGGAGCTTGACCGCCTCGCGGCCGTCCATCTCCGGCAGGCCGACGTCCATGATCAACAGATCGATCGGGTCGGTGCGGGCGATGGCGATCGCCCGGGTGGCGCCGTCGGTCGCCTGGGTCTCGAATTCCTCGTAGAGCGACAGCTGTTCGACCAGCGCCTCGCGCAGGTCGCGATCGTCGTCGCAGATGAGAATCTTGCGGGCCGCCATGGGCATCCTCTCGTCGTCGCCCCCCCGACGTCGCATCGGCGGCGGGCGCCACGCCCGCGCCGCATCCGGACGCGAATCCCCCGATCCGCGCCCGCTCGCGACGACGCAACAGACCATCCTTCGCGATCGCGCGCAAGGCGGCCTCGCGGTGGCCTCCCCCGCGGGTTTGACCGGAGGAGCGCGCCGGGCGATGGTGCCGGCGCCCCTCCACCGGACGCCCCTCGCCGACATGCCGATCCTCGCTCGTCTCGCCGCCGTCCTCGCCCTGTCGTTGCTCTCCGGCGTCACCGTCGCCGAAACGCCGAAGCGGCCCGCCGCCGATCCCGAGATCGAAGCGCGCGTCGCCGATCTCGTCTCGCGCATGAGCCTCGAGGAGAAGGTCGGGCAGATGTTCCTCGGCGGCTGGTCGCCGCAGTTCGACGAGAAGGAGATCATCGACGGGGCGATCGGCATCCTCTCCAACACCGACGAGGCGGGCGGCGTGGTGAAGGCCGACCGGACGGCGCGGGCGGTGCGCCACCGCATCCCGCTGCTGTTCTCGCGCGACCTCATCCACGGCTATCGCACGCTCTTTCCGATGCCGCTCGGCATCGCCGCGACCTTCGACGAAGCGGCGATGGCCACCGCCGGGTTCCACACGGCGCGCGAGGGCTCGGCCCAGGGGCTCGACCTCAATCTCGGGCCGATGCTGGATCTGTCGCGCGACGCCCGCTGGGGCCGGGTGGTGGAGGGACCGGGGGAAGATCCGTTCCTCGCCCGGCGCTTCGCCGCGCGCACGGTCGAAGGGCTCGCCGCCGGCGGCATGGCGGCGACGCTGAAGCATTTCGTCGGCTACGGGGCCGCCGAGGCGGGGCGCGACTACAACGCCGTCGATCTCTCCGAATCGCGGTTGCGCGATCTCTACCTGCCGCCCTTCGCCGCCGGCATCGCGGCCGGGGCGCAAGTGGTGATGGCGGCCTTCAACACGCTCAACGGCGTGCCCGGCACCGCCAATCCGCACACGTTGATCGACATCCTGCGCGAGGAATGGGGCTTCGACGGCATCGTCATGTCGGACTGGGACGCGGTGCGCGAACTCGTCGCCCACGGCGTCGCCGCCGACGAGCGCGAGGCGGTGGTCAAGGCGGTGACGGCCGGCGTCGACATGGACATGGCGAGCGGGCTCTACCGCGATCATCTCGCCGGGCTGGTGCGCGAGGGCCGGGTGCCGATGGCGCGCATCGACGAGGCGGTGTCGCGGGTGCTGCGCGTCAAGTTCCGCCTCGGTCTGTTCCGGCCGGAAGCGGAGCGCCGGCGCATCGATCCGGCGACGGCGCCGCGCGCCCTGGCGCTGCCCGAGACGCGAGAGGCGGCGCGCGACGTGGCGCGGCGTTCGGTGGTGTTGCTGAAGAACGACGGCGCCGTCCTGCCGCTCACCGCGCCGCCGAAGCGCGTCGCCGTGATCGGCGCCATGGCGGCGGACGCCGGCGACCACATGGGCGCCC
>JAOTSD010000025.1 GCA_030247555.1 Siculibacillus sp.
CCGCCGGGGCCTTCGGTTTGGGCGCATCGGCGTCGAGGCGGGCGATCAGCATCTCGAGCCCGGCCGCCTTGCGGGCGAGTTCGCCGATCCGGTGGCGCTCCTCTTCGAGGGTCTTCTCCCGCGCGGAGCGGGTGCGGCGACGCTCCTCGGTCAGCAGTTCGAGGCGGGCGCGTTCCTCGACCAACTCGCGGGCCTCGGCGCGGAAGCGGTCGCGTTCGACGGCGGCGGCGCGCTTGACCTCCTCGAGCGCCTCGAGGTCGGCGAGGAGGGACTCGGCCTGTCCGCGCAACTCCGGCAGAAGCGCGCCGACCAGAATGGCGCTGCGCACCGAGGCGAGGGCTTCCTCCGGGCGAACGACGATGGCGGGCGGCGGCTTGCGGCCGATGCGCTGCAACGCCGCCAGTACATCCGCGAGCACGCCGCGGCGGGCGGCGAGCGAGGCGCGGACGCTCGCCACGCGGGCATCGAGGGTCTCGACCCGCGTTTCTCCGGTGGCGAGGCCGCTCTCCAACTCCTTGATGCGCGCGGCGGTGGCGAGCATTCGTTCGGCGACACGGGTGCGATCGCGTTCGAGCGCGTCGATCTCGCGCTTCAGTTCGGCCTGACGGTCGCGGCCGACCTCCATCTCGCGCAGGACGCCGTCGAGTTCGATTCGGGTGGTGGTGCGACGGTCGGCGGGCTCGCCGGTCGCCGGTGGTGGCGCCGGTTCCTCGGCGCGACCGGAGAGCGGGGACAGATTGAGGGCGACGGCGATCGCGACGGCGACGCCGCCGCGCGACGGTCCCCGTTTCCTCGCCTCGCCGGTCCACTTCCGCACCATCGCCACCCTCGCGGAGAATTCCGTCGCCTGCGACGACCATGACGCGATTCGCGCCGGGCCGCACTCCTCGTGACCGGCTCGCTTCGGCACGGACGGCTCTCTCCGGGGAGCGAAACCGACACCTCCCGGGATCAGGCCCTGTGATAGGGATGACCGGCGAGAATGGTGGTGGCTCGATAGATCTGCTCTGCGGCGAGAATGCGGACGATCTGGTGCGGCCAAGTCATGGCGCCGAAGGCGAGGACCAGGTCGGCGCGGGCGCGCACCGCCTCTCCATGGCCGTCGGCGCCGCCGATCACCACGGCGAGGTCGCGGCCCTCGGCGATTCGCTCGCCGAGATGGGCGGCGAAGGCGTCGGATCCCATGGTGCGACCGCGCTCGTCGAGGGCGATCACCGAGACCCGTTCGCCGAGGCCGTCGAGCAAGGCGACCGCCTCCTCGGCGCGCCGGTCTTCGGGACGGGCGGCGCGCGATTCGATCACCTCCCGGATGTCGATCCGTGTGATGCCGAGGGGGCGACCCTGCTTGCCGGCACGATCGACGTAGCGGTCGAGCAACTCACGCTCGGGACCGGCCTTCATCCGCCCGACCGCGGCGATCGTCACACGCATGGATGCGGGCTCAGGCCTCGGGAGGACGCGGTGTGCGCGTCGCCATCGGCTCCGCGGACCACATCTTCTCGAGATTGTAGAAACCGCGAACCTCGGGTCGGAAGACGTGGACGAGCACGTCGCCGATGTCGAGCAGCACCCAGTCGCAGTGGGCGAGGCCCTCGACGCGGACGTCGCGCACGCCCTTCGCCGCCAGATCCTCGATCAGCCGGTCGGCGATGGCGCCGACGTGGCGATGCGATCGCCCCGAGGCGACGACCATCGCATCGGCGAGGGAGGACTTGGCGCGGATGTCGATGGTGACGATGTCTTCGGCCTTCGAATCGTCGAGGCTCGCGACGATGAGTTTCGCCAGCGTTTCGGCGTCGTGGATCCCCTCGGGGGCGACGGGCGCGGCGGGAGTGGTGAGACCCACGTCCTCACGTGTGAGTGCGATGGTCAGATGAGTGACCTCCTCTCGAGTGCGGCGTCACCGAACGTGCGGGGAACTCGACACTCTCAACTCGGATCCCGCTGCCTCCATGACGCCGACCGGGCCGATGAGCCCGACGTCGCGAGAATACGGCGGATCGGCCCTCCGGTTCAAGCCGCACGTGGTCGATGGGCTCGGAGAGTCGTCGAGTCAGGTCGCGCCGAGACGCGCCGGGCGACGGGTGCGGTCGCTTCGTCATCCGGCGTGGCCGAAAATCGGCTATGACTGGAGGCACAACCCGAACCGAATCCCGAGATCACGAAGGTCCGCCGATGACGCCCGCCGAATTCGAGAGCCTGCCCTACCGTCCCTGCGTCGGAATTCTCCTGCTCAATCCGACCGGCCTCGTCTGGGTGGGGCGGCGGGCGAACGAGGGGCTCGTCGAGCACGTCGCGCCGGGGCACGAGTGGCAGATGCCGCAGGGGGGCATCGACCCCGGGGAAGACCCGCTCGCCGCCGCCCAGCGCGAACTGTGGGAGGAGACCAACGTGCGCACCGCCACGCTCGTCGCCGAAGCGCCGGAGTGGTACGCCTACGACATCCCCCGCGACGTCGTCGGCGAACGTTGGCGGCACAAGTGGCGCGGACAGATCCAGAAGTGGTTCGCCTTCCGCTTCGAGGGCGACGAGGCCGAGATCGACATCGCCAACCCGCCGGCGGGCGAGCGCGAGTTCGCCGAATGGCGCTGGGAGCCGATGGCTAACCTCCCCGGGTTGATCATCCCGTTCAAGCGGCCGGTCTACGAGAAGGTGGTCGGTGCCTTCCGCCACCTCGGCGCCTGATCCGCGATCCCGCGACATCGCCACTTCCCCGCATCGGCTCGGGCGGTTTCGCCGCGGGCCGGATCGCCGATCTCGGTAATCGAATCTCGAGAATCGTGTCCCACGATGGAGCTGGAAGGTGATTCTCGGATTCGCGGAGGCGGAGATGGCCAGGGGCGAGACGGTTCTCTCGGAAGGGCGTGGGCGGGTCGACATCGCCCGGCCGGTCGAGGAGCGGCAACGCGGCATCGCCGCGGCGGTCGGTGGCGTGGTGGTCTTTCTCGGCATCGTCGGGATGTTGACCTGGCGGCCGTCGATCGTCGGTTTCCCCGACGCCGCCCTGTTCTTCGTCCTCGCGGCTTCACTGACGATCGGAGCCGTTCTCCTCACCTTCGCGCTCTACGGCGGCGAATGGATCGTCTCCTTCGAGGCGGCGAGCGGCACGGTCAGGCAGGAGTTGCGCACCTTCGGCAATCTCACGGTGATCGACGGCTTCGTCTTCGAGGACCTGAGCGGCCTGTGCGCGGTGCGCGACGCCGATGCCGACGGCTATCGGCTGTTCATGGTCGAAGCGGAGAACGGCCGTCCGCTCCACATCGGCGATTTCTCCGACGAAGCGGCGATGCGCCGGGCGGCACGGGCGATCAACACGGTGCACCCGGGGTTGAAGGTCGGTTGACGACGCCTCTTCGGCCGAATCCCTCGGGAAAAGCGAAGACCCCGGCCGACGGCCGGGGTCTCGGTTTCTCGAAAGCTTCGGGCTTGTCTCAGTGGGCGGTCGACCGGGCGGCGCCGAGGACGCTCCGCAACTGATCGAGCTTCTCCCGGGCGACGCGGCGGGCCTCGTCGGTCTTGGCGTCGGCGACGTCCTCTTCCGCGTCCTTGATCTCGCGGGCGATGACGTCCGCCTTCAGTTCCTCGACCGGGATCGCCTGCTCGGCGAGAATGGTGAGGCCCGACGGCGAGGCGTCGGCGAAGCCGCCGCGCACGAAGATCTTCGACACCTTGCCGGAGGCCGAGGTGACCTCGACGACACCGGGGCGCACCGTGGTCATGAACGGCGAATGGCCGTTCAGCATGGTGAAATCGCCCTCGAGGCCGGGAACGACGACTTGGGAGACCTCTTCGGAGAGGACCAGACGCGCCGGAGAAACCAGCTCGAACTTGAAGGCTTCGGCCATTTCCGCCTCTTCTCAAACAGTCGTCGGGGAGGACGGCCGGCGGTACCGGCCGTCTCTCTCGTGCCTCGATCAGGCCGCTTCGGCGGCGAGCTTCTTGGCCTTCTCGATCGCCTCTTCGATGGTGCCGACCATGTAGAAGGCCGCCTCCGGGAGGTGATCGTAGTCGCCGTTGCACAGACCCTTGAAGCCGCGGATGGTGTCCTTGAGGTCGACCAGCTTGCCGGGCGAACCGGTGAACACTTCGGCGACGTGGAAGGGCTGCGACAGGAAGCGCTCGATCTTGCGGGCGCGAGCGACCGCGATCTTGTCCTCTTCCGACAGCTCGTCCATGCCGAGGATGGCGATGATGTCCTGGAGCGCCTTGTAGCGCTGGAGGATCTGCTGCACCTGACGGGCGACGCCGTAGTGTTCCTCACCGATGACCAGGGGCGAGAGAATGCGGCTGGTCGAGTCGAGCGGGTCCACCGCCGGGTAGATGCCCTTTTCCGCGATCGAGCGCGACAGAACGGTGGTCGCGTCCAAGTGGGCGAAGGAGGCGGCCGGCGCCGGGTCGGTCAGGTCGTCGGCGGGGACGTAGATGGCCTGCACCGAGGTGATCGAACCGGTGTTGGTGGTGGTGATGCGCTCCTGGAGGGCGCCCATCTCGGTGGCGAGAGTCGGCTGATAGCCGACGGCGCTCGGGATACGGCCGAGGAGCGCCGACACTTCCGAACCCGCCTGGGTGAAGCGGAAGATGTTGTCGACGAAGAACAGCACGTCCTGACCCTGGTCACGGAAGTACTCGGCGACGGTCAGACCGGTCAGCGCGACGCGGGCGCGGGCGCCCGGCGGCTCGTTCATCTGGCCGTAGACGAGCGCGCACTTCGAACCGGCGGTCGAACCGTTGTTCTCCTTCGGGTCGACGTTGACGCGCGACTCGATCATCTCATGATAGAGGTCGTTGCCTTCGCGGGTGCGCTCGCCGACGCCGGCGAACACCGAGTAACCACCGTGCGCCTTGGCGACGTTGTTGATCAGTTCCATGATCAGAACGGTCTTGCCGACGCCGGCGCCGCCGAACAGGCCGATCTTGCCGCCCTTGGAGTAGGGAGCCAGCAGGTCGACGACCTTGATGCCGGTGACGAGGATCTCGGCTTCCGTCGACTGTTCGGCGAAGGTCGGGGCCGGGGCGTGGATCGGGCGGCGCTCGACGGCGTCGACCGCGCCGAGTTCGTCGACCGGCTCGCCGATGACGTTGATGATGCGGCCGAGAGTGCCTTCACCGACCGGAACCGCGATCGGCAGGCCGGTGTCGATGACTTCTTGGCCACGGGCGAGGCCTTCCGACGAGTCCATGGCGATGGTGCGCACGGTGTTCTCACCGAGATGCTGGGCGACTTCCAGCACCAGGCGCGAGCCGTTGTTGTCGGTCTCGAGTGCGTTCAAGATCGCCGGCAGATGGTCGTCGAACTGCACGTCGATGACGGCACCCATCACCTGCCGAATACGACCGCTCTTATTGTCAGCCATCGTGATGTCCCCTGGATAAGTGCTCAGACCGCTTCGGCGCCCGAGATGATTTCGATGAGTTCCTTGGTGATCATGGCCTGACGCGACCGGTTGTAGGTCGTCGTCAGCTTCTTGATCATTTCACCGGCGTTGCGCGTCGCGCTGTCCATGGCGGACATGCGCGAACCCTGTTCCGACGCCGCGTTCTCGAGCAGCGCCCGGAACACCTGGGTCGAAACGTTGCGCGGCAGCAGGTCGAGAAGAATCTCTTCCTCGCTCGGCTCGCACTCGTAGATCGCGCCCGCACCGGCGGACTTCTTGGCATCCGCCGGGATCTCCGCCGGGATCAGCCGCTGCGCGGTCGGAACCTGCGAGATCACCGACTTGAAGCGCGAGAAGAAAAGCGTCGCCACGTCGAACTGGCCGGCTTCGAACATCGTGAGGATCTTCTTGCCGACGCCGTCAGCGTGATCGTAGCCGATCTGCTTGACGCTCTTGAATTCGATCACTTCGACGATCTTGTCGGCGAACAGGCGGCGAAGCTGATCGGCGCCCTTGCGTCCGACGCAGAGGATCTTGACCTGCTTGCCTTCGGCGATCAGCCGATTGGCGGTGTCGCGGGCCAGACGTGCGATCGACGAGTTGAAGGCGCCGCACAGGCCGCGCTCGGCGGTGCACACCACCAGCAGGTGGACGTCCGACTTCCCGGTGCCGGCGAGCAGCGCCGGAGCATCCGGACGACCATCGAAGGCGCCGGCGAGATTGGCGAGAACCGCGTTCATCCGCTCGGCGAAGGGGCGAGCGGCTTCGGCGGCCTGCTGGGCGCGGCGCAGCTTCGCCGCGGCCACCATCTGCATGGCCTTCGTGATCTTCTGCGTCGCCTTGACCGAGGCGATGCGATTTCTGAGATCCTTCAAGCTCGGCATCGGGCCGTCCTATCCTCGAGCGTCGAGCCGGGGCGCACCCGGCTCTTCCGTCTCGATCCGGCGGGGCCGCAGCCCCGCGCGGATCGATCGATGATCCAATTCCTCGAGCCCGATCAGGCGAAGGACTTGGTGTAGGCCTCGACGACCGACTTCAGCTTGTCGCCGAGCTCGCTCGTCAGTTCGCGCTTGTCGCGGATGCCGTCGAGCAGCGCGCCGTGCTCGGCACGCAGCAGGCGCAGGAGGCCCTGCTCGTAGGCGCCCACCTTGATCACGGGAATTGCGTCCAGGTAGCCGTTGATGCCCGCATAGATCACGCAGACCTGCTCCTCGGTCTTCAGCGGGGAGAACTGCGGCTGCTTGAGGAGCTCGGTCAGACGAGCGCCACGATTGAGCAGACGCTGGGTCACCGCGTCGAGGTCGGAGCCGAACTGAGCGAAGGCCGCCATCTCTCGATACTGCGCGAGCTCGCCCTTGATCTTGCCGGCGACCTGCTTCATCGCCTTCACCTGCGCCGAGGAACCGACGCGGGAGACCGAGAGGCCGACGTTCACCGCCGGGCGGATGCCCTGGTAGAACAGGTCGGTCTCGAGGAAGATCTGACCGTCGGTGATCGAGATCACGTTGGTCGGGATGTAGGCGGACACGTCGTTCGCCTGGGTTTCGATCACCGGCAGAGCGGTGAGCGAGCCGAGGCCGTTGTCCTTGTTGAGCTTAGCCGCGCGCTCGAGCAGGCGGGAATGCAGGTAGAAGACGTCGCCCGGATAGGCTTCGCGGCCCGGCGGGCGGCGCAGCAGCAGCGACATCTGACGATAGGCGACCGCCTGCTTCGAGAGGTCGTCGTAGATGATGACCGCGTGCATGCCGTTGTCGCGGAAGAACTCGCCCATGGCGCAGCCCGAGAACGGCGCCAAGAACTGCATGGGAGCCGGATCGGAAGCGGTGGCGGCCACGACGATCGAGTACTCGAGAGCGCCCTGCTCCTCGAGGACCTTCACGAACTGGGCGACGGTCGAACGCTTCTGGCCGATCGCGACGTAGACGCAATAGAGCTTCTGGCTCTCGTCGCCGGCGGCGTTGATCGACTTCTGGTTCAGGATGGTGTCGAGCGCGATCGCGGTCTTGCCGGTCTGACGGTCGCCGATGATCAGCTCGCGCTGGCCACGGCCGATCGGGATCAGCGCGTCGACCGCCTTGAGGCCGGTCGACATAGGCTCGTGCACCGACTTGCGCGGGATGATGCCCGGCGCCTTGACGTCGACGCGCGAACGCTTGTCGGCGACGATCGGGCCCTTGCCGTCGATCGGGTTGCCGAGCGCGTCGACGACGCGGCCGAGCAGGCCCTTGCCGACCGGCACGTCGACGATGGCGCCGGTGCGCTTGACGGTGTCGCCTTCCTTGATCTCGCGGTCGGAGCCGAAGATCACGATGCCGACGTTGTCGACTTCGAGGTTCAGCGCCATGCCGCGAGTGCCGTTGGCGAACTCGACCATCTCACCGGCCTGGACCTTGTCGAGTCCATGCACACGCGCGATGCCGTCGCCGACGGACAGAACCTGGCCGACTTCGGAGACTTCGGCTTCCTGACCGAAGTTCCGGATCTGCTCCTTGAGGATTGCGGAAATTTCCGCCGCCCGAATATCCATCAGCGGACCTCTTTCAGTGCAACCTTGAGAGAAGTGAGTTTCGTCTTCAGCGAGGTGTCGATCATGCGCGAGCCCACCTTGACGATGAGGCCGCCGATGATCGAGGGATCCACCTTGGGGACGATCCGGATCGTCTTGCCCCGAGCGACGCCCGAGAGCGCCGCGGAGAGCGATGAGACCTGGTCCTCGGTGAGGGGGGTGGCCGACACGACCTCGGCGGCCTGCTCGCCGCGATGCGCGGCGGCCAAGGCACGATAGGCCCTGATCATGTCGGGCAGAACGAAGAGGCGACGGTTGCGCGCCGCCAGAGCGATGAAGTTGGCGGCCTGGCCGCCGATGCCGGCCCTGGCGAGGACCGCGCTGACGGCACGGGTCTGTTCCTCGGCGGAGAACACCGGGCTGCCGACCAGACGCTTCAGGTCCGCGCTCTCGGTGAGGAGGCCGTCGAAGGAGTCGAGATCCTCGCCGACGGTCTCGACGGCATTGCCTTCGAGGGCCACCTCGAAGAGTGCGCTCGCATAGCGCTGAGCCACGCCGGATACGATCGAAGTCGTCTCTGCCACCGGTCCGGAACCCCCACGCCAATTCGGGCGTACGATGCGGGTCTCACTCCGCACACCCTTGAATTCATTGGATGAATTTCAGCAGAACCCTCACGGAGAGAGCTTCCCCCACCGAAACCGGGGGTGTCCTAGCATACGGGTGGGGTCGACGCAACAAGCCCCCGGGAGCGTTTTCCGAAAGTCTAAGCCGCCTCGACGTCGGCTCAACGACGCCGGACGCGCCGAAAGACCAACGAATCCCACGATCATAAAGCAAGAACGTCGACCGTGCGGGAGGAATTGCGGTCTCTCGTCGCGGGGGGCGCGGATGCGGTTCAGAAGAAGCTCTGGGGATCGACGTCGACCTGGATCCGGGTGCCGCCGGCGGCCCGTGGGGCGGCGGTCAACCACCTCGACAGATAGGCCTGGATGTCGAACGGGCGCGGTGTGCGCACCAGCAGGCGGAAGCGGTGGCGGCCGCGGACCACGGCGATCGGCGCTTCGGCCGGGCCGAGGACGGTCACCTCGTCGTGGCGTGGGGCGGCGGCGGCGAGGGCGCGGGCGTGGGCGAAGGCGGGCTCGCGGGCGTCGGCGGAGACGACGATGCCGGCGAGACGGCCGAACGGCGGCATGCCGGAACGGCGGCGTTCCTCCACCTCCGCCTCGTAGAAGCCGTCGCGGTCGCCGGCGACGATCGCCCGCAGCACCGGATGGTCGGGGGCGCGGGTCTGGAGGAAGGCGCGGGCCTCGCCGCCGGTGCGCCCGGCGCGACCGGTCACCTGCTGGATCAACTGGAAGGTCTTCTCGGCGGCGCGGGGATCGCCGTGGGCGAGGCCGAGATCGGCGTCGACCACGCCGACGAGGGCGAGGAGCGGGAAGTTGTGGCCCTTGGCGAGGATCTGGGTGCCGATGACGATGTCGCATTCGCCGGCGGCCACCGCCGCCAGCTCGAGCTTCATCCGCGCCGTGCCGCCGGGCAGGTCGGAGGAGAGGACGAGGCGGCGGGCATCGGGGAAGAGGTCGGCCGCCTCCTCGGCGATGCGTTCGATGCCCGGACCGCAGGCGACGAGGGCGTCGATCTCGCCGCAGGACGGGCAGGCTTCGGGGCGGCGCACCGTGTGGCCGCAGTGGTGGCAGGTCAGCACGCCGCGGAAGCGGTGTTCGACGAGCCATGTCGAGCAGTTGGGGCACTCGAAGCGGTGGCCGCAGGTGCGGCACAGCGTCAGCGGCGCGTAGCCGCGACGGTTGAGGAAGAGCAGCGCCTGGGAACCGGCGGCGATGGTGTCGCGAATCGCCGAGACGAGCGGGGGTGCGAGGAATTTCCCCGGGGCGGGGAGGTGGCGGCGCAGGTCGAGAGTGCGGACTTCGGGGAGTTTCGCCCGGCCGGCGCGGGCCGGCAGCGCGAGGCGGCGATAGCGTCCCTGCTCGGCGTTGACCCAGGTCTCCAGCGACGGCGTCGCCGAGGCGAGGACGACGGGGAAGCCGCCGAGACGACCGCGCACCACCGCCATGTCGCGCGCGTGGTAGACGGCGCCCTCCTCCTGTTTGTAGGCGCCGTCGTGCTCCTCGTCGACGATCACCAGACCGAGGTCGCGGAAGGGAAGCCACAGCGACGAGCGGGCGCCGACGACGACGCGCACCTCGCCGGTCGCCACGCCGCGCCACAGGCGTGCCCGGTTCTTCGGGGAGACCTCCGAATGCCATTCGCCGGGCTTGACCCCGAATCGGGTGACGAAGCGGTCGAGGAACTCGGCTGTGAGCGCGATCTCCGGCAGCAGGATCAACGCCTGCCGGCCCTTCTCCACCGCGGCGGCGACCGCCTCGAAATAGACCTCGGTCTTGCCCGACCCGGTGACGCCGTCGAGGAGATCGACGCGGAAGCCGCCGCTCGCGACCGAGACCCGCAGGGCCTCGGCGGCGGCGCTCTGGTCGGGGTTCAGTTCGAGGCGATGGTGGTGGGGGTCGGGGACCGCCGGGGCGCGACCGGGCTCGAGCCACACCTCTTCGAGCGTTCCCTGGGCGATCAGGCCGTCGACGACGCCGGCCGAGACCCCGGCGGACGCGGCGAGCCCGGTGCGCGACCAGGCGAAGCCGCCTTCCAGGATCTCGATCACCCGACGCCGGGCGGTGGTCATGCGTTCCGGCGGTGGGCCGGCGAGGCGGACGCCTCGGATCGGCGGCTCGGGCTCCAGCGCCTCGGGCGCGCGCAGCACCATCCGCAGCATCATGCCGCGCGGCATCAGATAGTAGCGGCCGACCCAGTCGACGAAGCGGCGCATCGCGGTCGTGAGCGGCGGGACGTCGTGGACGCTCTCGATCTCGCGCAGGCGGTTGTCGCCGATCTTCAGCGGCCCGCCCCCCGGCTCCTCGTCCCAGACCACGCCGAGCACCTTGCGCGGTCCGAGCGGCACCACGACGATCGAACCCGGCTCGACTGCCCGTCCGTGTGCCACCCGGTAGGAATAGGCGGTGTCGAGGGCGACCGGGGTCAGCACCGGGACGACGCGGGGGCCGCTCGCGGCGGGACGCGGCGGGCTCTCGGCGAAGAGGTCGTCGATCGGGGTGGCCATGGGCGATTCGGAGCATGCGTGAACGTCGCGCGAACATAGGCGCGACCGGGCGGCGAGGCGAGAGGGGCGCGAGAGGGGCGATGACGGGGAGGTGGGCATGGGACGGATCGGCCGCCCGGGGTAGGAGCGTCCGCGCGGGTGCCCCCGAGGCGCCCGCCTCCTCCGCCCGGTAACCCGGCCTTCATCCGCCGCGCCCCAGAATGTCGGACCCATCGCTGCCGGTTCGGACATGAACGCGCCCGTCGCCCCCGAGATCCTGATCCTCGCCGCTCCCGACCTCGCCGACGGGGTGGAGCGTTGGCGTCGTCACCTCGCCGCCGAGCGGCGGGCTTCGCCGGAGACGGTGGAAGCCTACGATCGCGACGTCACCCAGTTCCTGCGCTTCATGACCGTGCACCTCGGCGAGCCGCCGACGATCGCGGCGTTGTCGGGGCTGCGGCCGGCGGACCTGCGCGCTTTTCTCGCCCGGCGCCGGAGCGAGGGCGTCGGCGCCCGCTCGCTCGGGCGCAACCTCGCCGGCGTGCGCTCGCTCGCCCGCTTCCTCGAGAGGCGTGACGGGCTCAATGCGGCGCCCTATCGGGCGGTACGCTCGCCGAAGGCGGGTCGGAGCCTGCCGAAGCCGCTGGTGGCCTCCGCGGCGCGCCGTCTGGTCGCCGCCGGAGAGAGCCTGGCCGAAGAGCCGTGGGTGGCGGCGCGCGACGCGGCCGTCTTCGCGCTCCTCTACGGTTGCGGCCTGCGCATCTCCGAAGCCCTGGCCCTGACGCCGGCCTCCGCCCCGAGCGGCGCGGCGCGGGCGCTCCGGGTCACCGGCAAGGGCGGCAAGACGCGGATCGTGCCGGCCCTGCCGGTGGTGGTCGCGGCGATCGACGACTATCGGCGCCGAGTGCCCTTCGTCCTCGACGCGGATGAGCCGCTGTTCCGCGGGGTGAAGGGCGGACCGCTGTCGCCGCGGATCGTCCAACTGGCCATGGAGCGGTTGCGCGGGGCGCTGGGGCTGCCCGACACGGCGACGCCCCATGCCCTGCGCCATTCCTTCGCCACCCACCTGCTCGGCGCCGGCGGCGATCTCAGGACCATCCAGGAACTGCTCGGCCACGCCTCGCTGTCGACCACGCAGGTCTATACGCAGGTCGACGCGGCGCGCCTCCTCGACGTCTGGTCGAGGACCCATCCGAGGGCATGACGATGAAGAGCCTGATGGTCACCGCCCACGACCGGCGTTCGAAGCGGCGGATCAGCATCCATTTCCTCGCCGAAGCGCTCGGCCGGCGCGGTGTGTCGCGCTGGTACGCGATCGGCTTCAGCCTGCTGTCGCGGGCCAAGGGCGATCCGCGGGTGGAGGTGGGCCATCCGGCCAACCGCGTCGAGGAGGTCGACGGCGTCACCTCCTTCCGCGAGGAGACGATCGTCCATCCCTTCAACCTGCGTCGCGCCTGGGCGGTTCCGATCGAGCGCGCCGCCTTCGCCCTCTACGCGGCGAAGCCTCGACCGGTGCTGGAGACCTGGGCGGCGGAGAGCGACCTGATCATCGTCGAGTCGGGTATCCCGGCGGTCCTGATCGATCGGCTGCGACGGGCGGCGCCGCGGGCGAAACTGGTCTATCTCGCCTCCGACGATCTCGAGACGGTCGGTTGTTCGCGGGCGATCGTCGAGCGTTTCGAGGCGAGCTTCCCGTCGATCGATCTGGCGGTGCTGCCTTCGCCGCTCCTCCTCGATGCCATGCCGGATCGGACGAAGTGCATCCACGTACCGCACGGGTTCGAGCGCGCGCCGTTCGACGCGGTGACGCCGTCGCCCCACGGGGTGGGACGGCACGCCGTCTCCGTCGGCTCGATGCTGTTCGATCGGCACTTCTTTGAGGTCGCGGCCCCGGCCTTTCCGGAAGTCACGTTCCACGTCGTCGGCGGCGGACCCGAGAGCCAGGGGCTCGATCTCGCCAACGTCGTCGTCCATCCCGAGACGCCCTTCGCCGAGACCGTGCCGATGATCGTCCATGCCGCGATCGGCATCGCGCCCTATCGCGACGTCGGGGCGCCGGCCTATCTCGTCGACACCTCGCTGAAGCTGCGCCAGTACCGCTACGCCGGCCTGCCGACCGTGTGCCCGCGGTTCGCCGCCGGCACCGATCCGAGCCGATTCGGTTACGATCCGGCCGACCCGGCCTCGATCGTCGCGGCGGTCGGCCGGGCGCTCGCGAGCCCGCGGTTCCCGGTCGCCGCGACCGATTTCCCGAGCTGGGACGAAGTGGTCGACCGCATCCTCGACCCGGCCGGCCATCCCGAGACGCGGCTCTGACACCGGGCGGCCGAAACGCCGACGGGGCGCCCTGGGGCGCCCCGCGAGGTCTCGATCCGACGGATCCGATCACATGTGGATCGGGCGTTTGTCGACGGCCATCGCCGCCTCCTTGATCGCTTCCGACATGGTCGGATGGGCGTGGCAGGTGCGGGCGAGGTCTTCGGCCGAGCCGCCGAACTCCATCAGCACGGCGGCTTCGTGGATCATCTCGCCGGCGCCGGCGCCGACGATGTGGACGCCGAGCACCCGATCGGTCGCCTTGTCGGCGAGAACCTTGACGAAGCCGTCCGCCTTGCGCATCGCCTTGGCGCGGCCATTGGCCGAGAAGGGGAACTTGCCGACGGCATAGTCGACGCCGGCGGACTTGAGGTCCTCTTCGGTCTTGCCGACGCAGGCGAACTCCGGCTGGGTGTAGACCACGCCGGGGATGACGTCGTAGTTCACGTGGCCGTGCTGGCCGGCGATGATCTCGGCCACCGCGACGCCCTCGTCCTCGGCCTTGTGGGCGAGCATGGCGCCGCGCACCACGTCGCCGATGGCGTAGATGCCCTGGACGGCGGTGCGGAAGGTCGCGTCGATCTCGATGCGGCCACGGGCGTCGCGGGCGATGCCGACACCTTCGAGGCCGAGACCCTCGGTGTAGGGCACGCGGCCGATGGCGACCAGCACCACGTCGGCCTCGACCCGCCGCGCCTCGCCGCCGGCGGCCGGCTCGAGCGTCACCACGGCGCCGTTCTCCGTCTTGTCCACGGCGGTCACCTTGGTACCGAGATCGAAGCTCATGCCCTGCTTGGCGAGCATGCGCTGGAACTGCTTGGCGCAATCGAGGTCCATGCCGGGCAGGATGCGGTCGAGGAACTCGACCACCATCACCTCGGCGCCGAGCCGGCGCCACACCGAGCCGAGTTCGAGGCCGATGACGCCGGCGCCGACCACTATCAGCTTCTTCGGCACGGAGGCGAGCTCGAGCGCGCCGGTGGAGGAAACCACCACCTTCTCGTCGATCTCGATGCCGGGCAGACGGGCGACGTCCGAGCCGGTTGCGATGACGATGTTGCGGGTCTCGATCACCGAATTGGTGCCGTCGTCGAGGGCGACGCCGACGTTGCCCCTCGAGATGATCGAACCGGTGCCGTGGAAGACGTCGATCTTGTTCTTCTTGAACAGGAACTGGATGCCGCCGACGTTGCCGTCGATGACGTCCTGCTTGTGCTTCATCATCGCCGCGAGGTTCAGCTTCGGCTTCGACACCTCGATGCCGAGATGGGCGAACTCGTGACCGGCCTCCTCGAACAGTTCCGAGGCGTGCAGCAGCGCCTTCGACGGGATGCATCCGACGTTGAGGCAGGTACCGCCGTGGGTCCTGCGCTTCTCCACCACGGCCACCTTCATGCCGAGCTGGGCGGCGCGGATGGCGCAGACGTAACCGCCGGGCCCGGTGCCGATGACGACGAGATCGTAGACAACAGTCATGGCCTTCGTACCTTCTGATGTCCGGCCGTCGGCCGGGAGCCCGGTCGGAATCGGGCGCTGACGACGTGAACGAGACCCGGGGGTCTCGGGAACCCCCGGGCTCGGATCAGTCCGCGGCCCGCGACACGGCGAGGCGGATGCCGAGGCCGACGAACGCGGCGCCGGTGATGCGATTGATCCAGCGTCCCCAGGCGACGAAACGGGCGCGCACCGAGGGGGCGGTGAAGAAGAACGACACCGCGACGAACCAAGCGATCAGCGCCGCCGCCATCAGCAGCCCATAGACGGCCTGAACGGCGACCGGCGTGTGGTGCGAGACCAGTGCGGAGAAGAGCGAGAGGAAGAACAACACCGGTTTGGGATTGAGCGCGTTGGTGGCGAAGCCGAGCGCGAAGCTGCGCAGGAGCGACGCGCCGCCCGGATGGGAGTGGTCGTCGGTCGCGACGTCGGTCGGCAGCGGCGGGGCCTCGCGCCACGAGCGGATGCCGAGATAGACGAGATAGGCGGCACCCGCCCATTTCAGCACCGCGAGGGCGAGCAGCGACTGCGACACGATCAGGCCGAGGCCGACGATGGTGTAGCCGATATGGAACAGGAGCGACGAACCGATGCCGACACTCGTGGCGATGGCGGCGCGCCGTCCGTGGACCACGCATTGACGAACGACGACGGCGAAATCGGCACCCGGGGCGACGATGACCACCGCGAAGACGGCCATCAGACCGGCGAATTCGAGCACGTACTGCGACATCGGCGTTCCTCGTCATTCGCGCGGCACGGTCCACCCCCGCGGGTGGACCGAACCG
This sequence comes from Siculibacillus sp., assembly GCA_030247555.1. Lineage (GTDB taxonomy): Bacteria > Pseudomonadota > Alphaproteobacteria > Rhizobiales > Ancalomicrobiaceae > CALBKH01. The sequence continues at coordinate 15,592 of JAOTSD010000025.1, forward strand.
TCGATCCGCGATCGATCCGTTCGATCAGATGTCCATCACCAGGCGCTGCGGATCTTCCATCATCTCCTTGATGCGGACGAGGAAGGTGACAGCTTCCTTGCCGTCGATGATGCGGTGGTCGTAGCTGAGCGCCATGTACATCATCGGGCGGATGACGATCTGGCCGTTGCGGACGACCGGGCGGTCCTCGATGCGGTGCAGGCCGAGGATGCCGGACTGCGGGGCGTTGAGGATCGGGGTCGACATCAGCGAGCCGTAGACGCCGCCGTTGGAGATGGTGAAGGTGCCGCCCTGCATCTCCTCGATCTTGAGCTGGCCGTCGCGGGCGCGGCGACCGAAGTCGGAGATGGTCTTCTCGACACCGGCGATCGACAGCCGGTCGGCATCGCGCACCACCGGCACCACCAGACCCTTGTCGGACCCGACCGCGACGGCGATGTGGTAGTAGTTCTTGTAGATGATGTCCTGTCCGTCGATCTCGCCGTTGACGGCGGGGACGTCCTTCAGTGCCTGCACCGCGGCCTTGACGAAGAAGCCCATGAAGCCGAGACGAGTGCCGTGCTTCTTCTCGAAGACGTCCTTGTACTGGTTGCGCAGCGCCATCACCGCCGACATGTCGACGTCGTTGAAGGTGGTGAGCATCGCCGCGGCCGACTGGGCCTCCTTCAGACGGCGGGCGATCGTCTGACGCAGCTTGGTCATGCGGACGCGGTCCTCGCGGGCGGCATCGTCGGCGGCGGACGGGAGGCGTGGTGCGGCGACCGGCGCCGGGGCGACGGCGGTCGGTGCGGCGGCGCGGACCGGGGCGGCGGCGGCGGCGAGAACGTCGCCCTTGAGCACCTGACCGCGCTTGCCCGAACCGGCTTCGACCGTGACGCCGGTGTCGGCCATCAGCTTGGCGGCGGCCGGCGAGGGCGGCATTGAGGTGGACGAGGCGGCAGGGGCGGCTGCCGGGGCGGCCGCCGGTGCGGTGGCGACCACGCCCGAGCCTTCACCGAGGGTTCCGAGCAGGGCGCCGACGCCGACCGTGTCACCGTCCTTGGCGACGATCGACTCGAGCACACCGGCGCCCGGCGAGGGAACCTCGACGGTCACCTTGTCGGTCTCGAGTTCGACCAGGGGCTCGTCGGCCCTGACCGCCTCGCCCGGCTTCTTGAACCACTTCGCGATGGTCGCTTCGGTGACGGACTCGCCGAGCGTGGGAACCTTGATCTCGATCGCCATGATCGTCGTCTCTTCGTCTGGATCGTTGTCTCGATCGGGTTTCGGGGGCCGGGAGAGCGTGACGCCCTCACCGAGCTCTGGGTTCGTCACGCGCCGAGCGCGTCGTCCAAGAAGGCCTTGAGCTGGGCGAGATGCCGCGACATCAGGCCGGTGGCGGTCGCCGCCGAAGCGGGCCGGCCGGCGTAACGGGCGCGCTTCGATGCCCCGCCGACCTGGGCCAGAACCCATTCGAGATAGGGCTCGACGAAGAACCAGGCGCCCTGATTCTTCGGCTCCTCCTGGCACCACACCACTTCCGCCTGCTTGAAGCGGGAGAGCAGGCGCACCAGCGACTTCACCGGGGTCGGGAAGATCTGCTCGACGCGCAGCAGGTAGACGTCGTCGATCCCGCGCTTCTCACGGTCCTCGAGCAGGTCGAAGTAGACCTTGCCGGAGCACAACACGACGCGACGGATCCTGTCGTCGGAGACGAGCTTCGTCGTCGTCGGCTCCTTGCCGCTCTCGGCGCCGTCGATCAGCACGCGATGGAAGGTAGAGCCTTCGGCGAGCAGGTCGAGGGTCGAGACGCAGCGCTTGTGGCGCAGCAGCGACTTCGGCGTCATCAGGATGAGCGGCTTGCGGAAGTCGCGCAGCAGCTGACGGCGCAGGATGTGGAAGTAGTTGGCCGGGGTGGTGCAGTTGGCGACCTGCATGTTGTCCTCGGCGCAGAGCTGCAGATAGCGCTCGAGACGGGCGGAGGAGTGCTCCGGACCCTGACCCTCGAAGCCGTGCGGCAGCAGGCAGACGAGACCGGACATGCGCAGCCACTTGCGCTCACCCGACGAGATGAACTGGTCGAAGATCACCTGGGCGCCGTTGGCGAAGTCGCCGAACTGGCCCTCCCAGAGGGTCAGAGCGTTCGGCTCGGCCAGCGAATAGCCGTACTCGAAACCGAGCACCGCCTCTTCCGAAAGCATCGAGTTGATGACCTCGTACTTGGCCTGGCCGGGTTCGAGGTTGTTGAGCGGGATGTAGCGCGCCTCGGTCTCCTGGTCGTAGAGCACGGAATGGCGCTGGGAGAAGGTGCCGCGCTCGCAATCCTGGCCGGAGAGCCGTATCGGGTGGCCGGCCTTGGCGAGGGTGCCGAAGGCGAGCGCCTCGGCGGTCGCCCAGTCGATGCCCTGCCCGGTCTGGATCGCGGTGCGGCGATTGTCGAGGAAGCGCAGGATCGTCTTGTGGACGTTGAAGCCGGAGGGCACCTCGCAGAGCTTGGCGCCGATTTCCTTCAACTCGGCCATGGTGGCGCCGGTCAGGCCGGAGCGATCGCTGTCGTCGTGGATGCCGACCGCCTTCATGCCGGTCCAGCGGCCGTCGAGCCAATCCGCCTTGTTGGGCTTGAACGATTGGCCGGCCTCGAACTCGCCGTTGAGGTGCTTGCGGAAATCCGCCTGCCACTCGTCCACTTCGGCGCGGGTGACGACGCCCTCGCCGACCAGCTTCTCGCTGTAGATCTGCACCGTCGTGGGATGGTTGCGGATCTTCCGATACATGATCGGCTGGGTGAAGCTCGGCTCGTCGCCTTCGTTGTGACCGAAGCGGCGGTAGCAGAACATGTCGATGACGACCGGCTTGTGGAACTTCTGCCGGAACTCGACCGCCACCTTGGCGGCGAAGGTCACCGCTTCCGGATCGTCGCCGTTCACGTGCAGGATCGGCGCCTCGATCATCTTGGCGACGTCCGAGGGATAGGGCGAGGAGCGCGAGAAGCGCGGATAGGTCGTGAAGCCGATCTGGTTGTTGATGATGACGTGGATCGAGCCGGCGGTGCGGTGACCCTTGAGGCCGGAGAGGCCGAAGCACTCCGCCACGACGCCCTGGCCGGCGAAGGCCGCGTCGCCGTGGAGAAGCAGCGGCAGCACCTGGGCGCGCTCGTCGAGGTCGACGATCTCGGCGAAGGGATCCTTGGCGAGCTGGTCCTGCTTGGCGCGGGCCTTGCCGAGCACCACCGGATTGACGATCTCGAGGTGCGAAGGATTGGCGGTCAGCGACAGGTGGACGCGGTTGCCGTCGAACTCGCGGTCGGAGGAGGCGCCGAGGTGATACTTGACGTCGCCGGAGCCCTCGACCTCGTCGGGGGCGAAGGAGCCGCCCTTGAACTCGTGGAACAACGCCCGATGCGGCTTGCCCATCACCTGGGTCAGCACGTTGAGGCGGCCGCGATGGGCCATGCCGACGACGATCTCCTTCACGCCGAGATTGCCGCCGCGCTTGATGATCTGCTCGAGCGCCGGGATCAGCGCCTCGCCGCCGTCGAGGCCGAAGCGCTTGGTGCCGGTGTACTTGACGTCGATGAACTTCTCGAAGCCTTCGGATTCGATCAGCTTCTTGAGGATGGCGCGCTTGCCCTCGCGGGTGAAGGCGATGGTCTTGTCCGGACCCTCGATGCGCTCCTGGATCCAGCTCTTCTCATGCGGGTCGGAGATGTGCATGAACTCGACGCCGAGCGTCGAGCAGTAGGTGCGGCGCAGGATCTCGACCATCTCGCGGACGGTGGCGAACTCGAGGCCCAGCACCTTGTCGATGAAGATCTTGCGATCGAGGTCCTTCTCGGTGAAGCCGTAGGAGGCGGGATGCAGCTCCTCGTGGTCCTTCTCCGCCGAGATCTCGAGCGGGTCGAGGCGGGCGTGGAGATGGCCGCGCATGCGATAGGCGTGGATCATCATGATGGCGCGCACCGAATCGCGGGCGGCGGACTGCAACTGCTCCTGGGTGATCTCGACGCCTTTGGCGCCGGCCTTGCCCTTGAGCTTGTCCTTGAGGCTCTTCTCGAGCCAGGTCCAGTCGCCGTCGAGGACGGAGACCATCTCCTCGCCGGGCTTCAACGGCCAGTTCGGACGCTTCCACGACGGCCCCTTGGCGCTCTTCAGCACGTCGGATCGGTCGTCGCGCAACTCGCCGAAGAACTCGCGCCAGGAGGCGTCGACCGAGGCGGGGTTCTCTTCGTAGCGGGCGTGGAGATCCTCGATCCAGGCGGCGTTGCCGCCGAAGAGGAAGGAGGAGGTCTGTTGATCGTCACGATCCATGGTGCGTCTCGGAACCTCGCGGGCTCCGCCTCGATCTGGTTCGGCGCGCCCCGCTCGGGGGAGCCTCCGTGGTCCGGTCGGTCGATGGGCGCGGCGGCGTCGAACCGATTCGTGATGGCGCGAGACCCCCACGCGATCCGATCGACGGTGCCGTCGCGGACCCGGCGACCGAACCCCGGGTGCGGATCCCGGGGAACGGAGCGTCGGACCCGTTCGTCGTTTCGTCCGGAGACGAAAGGGAGAGGGGAGCGTCGCCGCTCCCCTCCGCGATCTCACTTGCCGAAGGCGGCGATGGCCTCGAGCAGGGTCTCGCCGAGACGGGCCGGCGACGGGGAGACATGGACGCCGGCCTTGGCCATGGCGGCCATCTTCGACTTGGCGTCGCCCTTGCCGCCGGACACGATCGCGCCGGCATGGCCCATGCGGCGGCCCGGAGGAGCCGAGACGCCGGCGATGAAGCCGGCCATCGGCTTCTTGATCGGGTGGGCGGCGAGGAACTCGGCCGCCTCTTCCTCGGCGGAGCCGCCGATCTCGCCGATCATGATGATCGACTCGGTCTCGGGGTCCTTCAGGAACAGGTCGAGCATGTCGATGAACTCGGTGCCCTTGACCGGGTCGCCGCCGATGCCGACGGCGGTGGTCTGGCCGAGGCCGACGTCCGAGGTCTGCTTGACCGCCTCATAGGTCAGGGTGCCGGAGCGCGACAGGATGCCGACGGAGCCACGCTTGAAGATGTGGCCCGGCATGATGCCGATCTTGCACTCGTCCGGAGTGAGCACGCCCGGGCAGTTCGGGCCGATGAGGCGGGACTTCGACCCCTTCAGCGCCTTGCCGACCTTGACCATGTCGAGCACCGGGATGCCCTCGGTGATGCAGACGATCAGTTCCATCTCGGCGTCGATCGCTTCGAGGATCGCGTCGGCGGCGAAGGGCGGCGGCACGTAGATCGAGGTGGCGTTGGCGCCGGTGGCGGCCTTCGCCTGCCAGACGGTGTCGAAGACCGGCAGGTCGATGTGCCAGGTGCCGCCCTTGCCGGGGGTCACGCCGCCGACGACCTGGGTGCCATAGGCGATGGCCTGTTCGGAGTGGAAGGTCCCCTGCGCGCCGGTGAAGCCCTGGCAGATGACCTTGGTATCCTTGCTGACGAGAATGGACATCTGATCAAGCTCCCCGCACGGCCTTGACGATCTTCTGAGCCGCGTCGTCCAGGTTGTCGGCCGGGATGACGTTGAGACCGGACTCGCGGATGATCTGCTTGCCCAGTTCCTCGTTGGTGCCGGTCAGGCGAACCACCAGCGGAACCTGCAGTCCGACCGCCTTCACCGCCGCGAGCACGCCGCGGGCGATGATGTCGCACTTCATGATGCCGCCGAAGATGTTGACCAGGATGCCCTTCACGTTCGGATCGGAGGTGATGATCTTGAACGCGTGGGTGACCTTCTCCTCCGAAGCGCCGCCGCCGACGTCGAGGAAGTTGGCCGGGCTCTCGCCGTAGAGCTGGATGATGTCGAGGGTGGCCATCGCCAGTCCGGCGCCGTTGACCATGCAGCCGATGGTGCCGTCGAGGGCGATGTAGGCGAGGTCGTACTTCGAGGCCTCGATCTCCTTGGCGTCCTCCTCGGTCTCGTCGCGCAGCGCGACGATGTCGGGATGGCGGAAGAGCGCGTTGGAGTCGAAGTTCACCTTGGCGTCGAGAACCCGCAGATCACCGTCCTTGGTGACGATCAGCGGGTTGATCTCCAGCATCGCCATGTCCTTGTCGACGAAGGCGCGATAGAGGTCGGAGACCAGCTTGACGCACTGCTTGACCTGATTGCCGGTCAGCTTCAGCGCATAGGCGATGTTGCGGCCGACGTAGGGCTGGAAGCCGGCGGCCGGGTCGACGTGGAAGGTGTGGATTTTCTCCGGCGTGTCGTGGGCGACCGCCTCGATGTCCATGCCGCCTTCGGTCGAGACGACGAAGCCGACCGAACCGGTGGCGCGGTCGATCAGGGCCGAGAGATAGAGCTCGCGCTCGATGTCGGAGCCGTCCTCGATGTAGAGGCGGTTGACCTGCTTACCCGACGGGCCGGTCTGCACGGTGACCAGCGTGTTGCCGAGCATCTCCTTGGCGAAGGCCTCGACCTCGGCCACCGACTTGGCGAGACGCACGCCGCCCTTGGCGTCGGCCGGCAGTTCCTTGAACTTGCCCTTGCCGCGACCGCCGGCGTGGATCTGCGACTTGACGACCCACAGCGGGCCGCCGAGTTCCTCGGCCGCCTTGCGGGCCTCGGCCGGCGTGAAGGCCGGGATGCCGCGCGACACCGGCGCGCCGTACTCGCGAAGGACCGCCTTCGCCTGATATTCGTGGATGTTCATCGCCCTGTCTCGCCTCGAGAATTCTTATCTGAGGTTGCCGGAACCGGTGCGTGGGCGAGCCCGAAGGGTCGGCCACGACGGGGATGCGAGAACCGCCGTCGGCGGCACTTCCGGTGGGAGGCCGAGGCGGAGGAGGTCCGCCCACGGGCATCACTCGATCGAACCGGCGGACGTCGTCTGGCGCCCGCCGGAAACGGTCACGTGTCGGCGACTCAGGCGAGCGCCGGCTGGATCTGCTTGCAGGCCTCGACCAGACCGGTCACCGAAGCGACCGACTTGGCGAACATCGCCGTCTCGGCCTCGTCGAAGGTCACTTCGACGATCTTCTCGACGCCGTTCGAGCCGATCAGCGCGGGGACGCCGACATACATGTCCTTCAGGCCGTACTCGCCGTCGAGGCGGGCCGCGACCGGCAGGATGCGCTTCTGGTCCTTGAGATAGGACTCGGCCATGGCGATGGCGGAAGCCGCCGGGGCGTAGTAGGCCGAGCCGGTCTTGAGCAGGGCGACGATCTCGCCGCCACCCTTGCGGGTGCGGTCGACGATGGCGTCGAGTTTCTCTTGGGTGAACCAGCCCATCTTGACCAGTTCGGGCAGCGGCACGCCGCCGACGGTCGAATAGCGCACCAGCGGCACCATGTCGTCGCCGTGGCCGCCGAGCGTCATCGCATGGACGTCCTTGACGGAGACGCCGGTCGCTTCGGCGAGGAAGTAGCGGAAGCGGGCGCTGTCGAGCACGCCGGCCATGCCGACCACCTTGTTCGCCGGCAGGCCGGAGAACTTCTGCAGCGCCCACACCATCGCGTCGAGCGGGTTGGTGATGCAGATGACGAAGGCGTTCGGGGCGAATTCCCTGATGCCGGCGCCCACCTTCTCCATGACCGAGAGGTTGATGGAGAGGAGATCGTCACGGCTCATGCCGGGCTTGCGCGGAACGCCGGCGGTGACGATGACCACGTCGGCGCCGGCGATCGCCTCGTAGGAAGAGGCACCGGAGAAGCCGGCGTCGAAGCCGTCGACCGGCGAGGACTCGGCGATGTCGAGCGCCTTGCCCTGCGGCACGCCGTCGACGATGTCGAACAGAACGATGTCGCCGAGCTCCTTGAGGCCCGCCAGATGAGCGAGCGTGCCACCGATCTGACCCGCCCCGATGAGGGCGATCTTTTTCCGCGCCATTTCAGAGGTTTCCCTTCACGTCAATTGGAGGTCGGTGCGACATCCTGTCGTGCGGTTCGATACTCTCTTCCGAACGGGGGTGCAAGTCGGCCGAAGGTTCATATCGCAATGCGAAAGCGTCGAGAAAATCGGCATTTTCCCGTCGAATTCGCAAGAGATTTCATGTGTCGGAGGCTTGCCGCACCGCATCGTCGGGGTCTTCCTCCGAGGGGTCGGCGTCGTCGCCGAGGAGGGTGCCCTCGCCGGTGCCGTGGAGTGTCGCGGCGTATTCGCGGGAGCGCATTTCGGTGAGGCGCGAGACGGTGCGGGCGAACTCGAAGGACTCGGCGCCGTCGAGGCCGGTCCACAGGTCCATCGGTTCGGCTGCGGCGGAGACGACGATCTTGACGCGGCAGTCGTAGAGGGCGTCGACGAGGTTGATCAGCCGCTTGGCGGCGTTGCGTTTCTCCGGGCCGAGGACGGGCAGGTGCTCGATCATCACCGTGTGGTAGCGCCTGGCGATCTGCAGGTAGTCGGCGGCGGCGAGCGGTTTCTCGCACAGGTCGGCGAAACGGAAGCGGGCTCGGCCGTCGACCGCCGCGGGGATCTCGATGGTGCGGCCGCGGAAGGGGATGGCGGCCGGCGGCGAGGGGCGACGGCCGGTGAGGCGGAACCATGCCTCCTCCAGCGCCCGATCGGTCCTCGGCCCGAGCGGCATGTGCCAGACGGCGTCGCCGTCGGTCTTGGTCAGGCGATAGTCGTTGGGCGAGACCAGTTCGAAGACGTCGACGTGGTGGCCGAGCAGGCCGATGAAGGGGAGGAACAGGGCGCGGTTGAGCCCGTCCCAATAGAGCCGTGTCGGAGTGACGTTGGAGGTCGCCACCATCACCACGCCGAGATCGAAGAGCTTCTGGAACAGCCGCCCGAGGATCATCGCGTCGGCGATGTCGTAGACGGCGAACTCGTCGAAGCACAAGAGCCGCGTCTCCGCCGCGATCTCCTCGGCCACCGGCGCGATCGGGTCGTCGCCTTTGAGGCGGCCGTCGAGGATGGCGCGCCGGGTGCGATGGATGCGGTCCTGGGTGTCGGCCATGAAGGCGTGGAAATGCGCCCGGCGCTTGCGCGTCACCGTCGAGCACTCGAAGAACAGGTCCATCAGCATGGTCTTGCCGCGGCCGACCGAGCCGTGGACGTAGAGGCCGCGGATGGCGTCGCGTTTCGCCGCCTTGCGACCGAAGAGCCAGCCGAGGGCGGAGCCCTTGGCGGCGAGGTCGGACTGGGCGAGGGTCCGATCGAGGTCGTCGAGACGGCGGGCGAGGTCTTCTTGGACCGGATCGCGAGCGATCGCTCCGGCCGCCACCATCGCCCGATAGCGCCCGACCACGGTACGGCTCGCGTCCTCGCTGTCCGGCATGGGTCCGAAATCCTCTCTCATCCCGGCGCCGCCGATGGGCGCGCACGGCGGCGGCCATCTTCGTTCGGGGAGGTAGCGACTGGTGGCCGGGAAGTCAAAGTGCGCCCTCTGCGACTTGGGTCGTAGAGGGCCCGACCGCGCGAGACGGCGGGTCGAGCCTCACTCCGTCGGGGGCCCCCGGTCGAGCCGGCCGGGGGCGAGGCGGCGGACGTTGTCGCGCAACCGGCCGCGGATCGGCGCCAGGGCGGCGGTGGCGATGCCGAAGCCGGCATCGAAGGGGACGCGTTGCTCGACGAAGCCGCGACCGACGGCGAGGCCGGTTTCGAGCGTGGCGGCGAGCGCGCCCTGGGCGACGGCGTCGAATTTTTCCGCCACCATGCGGAGCGGTTCGTCGGCGGGAACCGAGGTCGGATCGGTGAGGGCGGCGAGGGCGACGTCGGTTCTCAGCGCGATCACCATCGGCGACAACCGGGCGATCTCGCTCACCGCTTCGTAGACGCCGGCCATTCCGAGAGCGGTGGTGCCGAGCAGGTTCTGGAGCAGGCGCAGCGGCATGCGGGCGTCCCCCGGGGTCCCGGCCACCTCGGCGCCGGGCGGCGGGGAGAGGCGAGGAGTCCTTCACCAGATAAACGTTCCGGCGCCGTCGGGAAAGGGCTTTGCTGCATTGCAGCACGAATTTCGACCCGATCGACCCGAGGGCGTGACCGCCGAAGCGGCGGAATCGGCGCATTCGGCCGCGAATCCACCGTCGGTCGATCGCACGGAGGCTCGGTGTCGCGTCGCGGTCTTGGCGAAACCGCCCCGATCCGATATGCGAGAGCCGCGCCCATGTTGCGGTGCGCGGGGACGAGGAGGTGTCGATCGTGGCCGAAGCTCTCAGCCCTTCCGCCGTCGAGGCGGCACTCGATCGGATACGGTCGCACGTGCGGCGCACGCCGGTGATGACGGTCGAGGGCGCCGCCTTCGGGACGGCCGAGCCGGTCAGCCTCAAGCTCGAACTCTTCCAGCACACCGGGTCGTTCAAGACCCGCGGCGCCTTCAACAATCTGCTGTCGCGCAACGTCCCGGCGGCCGGCGTCACCGCGGCGTCGGGCGGCAATCACGGCGCTGCGGTCGCCTATGCGAGCGCCTGCCTCGGGCACCGCGCCCGCATCTTCGTACCGACCGTTTCGAGCCCGGTGAAGGTCGAGCGCATCCGCTCCTACGGCGCCGAGGTGGTGGTCGCCGGCGAGCGCTACGCCGATGCGGCGCTGCTCTGCGAAGCCCATGCCCGGGAAAGCGGGGCGCTGGTCGTCCATCCCTTCGACAGTCCCTTCACCATCGCCGGGCAGGGCGGCGTCGGGCTCGAATGGGAAGAAGACGCCCTCGACGGGCTCGACACGGTGCTGGTGGCCGCCGGCGGTGGCGGGCTCGTCGCCGGCATCGCCCTGTGGTTCGCCGGCCGGGTCAAGGTGGTGGCGGTGGAGCCGCGCGGCTCGGCGGCGTTGCACGCGTCGCTGGCGGCGGGGCGGCCGGTCGACGTCGAGGTGGAGTCGATCGCCGTCGACAGCCTCGGCGCCAAGCGGGTCGGCGACCTCGTCCACATGATCGCCGCCGATCTCGTCGCCCAGTCGGTGCTGGTGCCGGACAGCGCCATCGTCGAGGCGCAGCGACGGCTGTGGCAGAGCCTGCGGATCGCCGCCGAACCGGGCGGGGCGACGGCGCTGGCGGCGCTCCTCGCCGGAGCCTATCGGCCGGCGCGGGGCGAACGCGTCGGCGTGCTGGTGTGCGGCGGCAACGTCGATCTCGCCGCCCTCTCGGCGCTCGCTCCCTGACCCGAAGTTCATCGAAGGAGACCGGCCATGCTTCCCGAACACCTCCTGAAGGGCTACGACGCGTTCCGCACCGGCCGCTTCCGCTCCGAGAACGAGCGCTATCGCCACCTCGCCGAGACCGGTCAGAAGCCGACGGTGATGGTCATCGCCTGCTGCGACAGCCGCGCGGCGCCGGAGCTGATCTTCGATGCTTCGCCGGGCGAGATATTCGTGGTGCGCAACGTCGCCAATCTGGTGCCGCCCTACACGCCCGACGGCGAGTATCACGGCACCTCGGCGGCACTCGAGTTCGGCATCATGGGGCTCGAGGTCGAGGACATCGTGGTGATGGGGCACGGGCGCTGCGGCGGCATCGCGGCGGCGCTGCGTCAGGGCGGCTCGCCGCTGTCGCCGGGCGACTTCATCGGCAAATGGATCTCGCTCCTGGAGAAGCCCGTCGAGGCCTGCCGCTGCGAGGACATCGCCGACCCGGCCGAACGTCAGCACCGGCTGGAGCACCTGTCGATCGTCCACGCGCTGGCGAATCTGCGCACCTTCCCCTGCGTCGCCGCGCTCGAGGGGCTGGGCCGCATCCGGTTGCACGGGGTGTGGTTCGACATCGCCCTCGGCGAGTTGCACGTGCTCGATCGGGAAAGCGGCGAGTGGGACAGACTGCGCACGCCCGACCTCGACTGAAGTCGAAGCGGGAAGTCTCGTGAGCGCCGCGGGGCCGCCGACGCGGGACTCACGGCTTCAGATAGCCGTAGCCCTGGCGTTCGAGCAGGGCGATCTGGGCGACGCCGGCGCCGATCAGGTCCCCGGTCCGCAACCCGTACAGCGAGGCCGGCTCGATACCGCGCGAGATCAGGGTGTTGCGGCACACCAGGAAGCGAGCGCCCCTCGCCTTGAGGGCGTCGATGCGGGCGGCGAGCTTCTCGTCCGCCGCGGCGTGGGTCAGGAGGTCGACGCCGTCGCCGTTCATCACCACCACGAGGTCGAGCTCGCCGGGCTCCAGCGCGGCGAAGTGGTTCTCCATGTTGCCGAGCCAGTTGCGATGTTCGCGACCGAGGTATCCGCCGCCTTCGGTGAGATGGTAGATCACCTTCTGATGCCCGAAGTCGGTGACGACCCGCGGCACGTCGACTTTCGGTCGGGGACCGACGATGCGCCAGGCCTGCCAGCCGCCGACGGCGATGACGGCGGCGATCACCGCCACGGCGAGGAGTTTCACATCGATACGGATGGTCGTGGCGGACATCGGGCGGCTCCGGTGATCGATCGTTCCGTGGATCGGCCGCGTCCCGGAAAGAGACGCGACGGCGGCGGTCTCCGCATCGGTGCGAAGCTCGTGCCGGATCGAGCGGTCGTTGCCGAGGAAGGCGCGTCTTGGTAAAGAGGCCGGCGCTCCCCGGGGCCCTCGCGCCCTCCCTCCACCGTCCCAAGAGGTCTCCCACCCATGGCATCCTTCAATCTCTTCCTCCTCCCCGGCGACGGCATCGGCCCGGAGATCATGGTGCAGGTGAAGGAGGTGCTCTCCTGGTTCGAGAAGCGCGGCGTGGCGAAGTTCGAGACCGAGAGCGGTCTGGTCGGCGGGTGCGCCTACGACGCCCACGGCAAGGCGATCTCCGAGAGCGACATGGCGCTGGCGCAGGCCGCCGACGCGGTGCTGTTCGGCGCCGTCGGCGGGCCGAAGTGGGCGGACGTGCCCTACGACGCGCGCCCGGAAGCGGGCCTGCTGCGCCTCAGGAAGGACCTCGGCCTCTTCGCCAACCTGCGTCCGGCCATCTGCTATCCGGCGCTCGCCTCGGCCTCGTCGCTGAAGCCGGAACTGGTCGAGGGTCTCGACATCCTGATCGTCCGCGAACTCACCGGCGGCGTCTACTTCGGCGAGCCGAAGGAGATCGTGACGCTGGAGAACGGCGAGAAGCGCGCCGTCGACACCCAGGTCTATTCGACCCACGAGATCGAGCGCATCGCCCGCGTCGCCTTCGACCTCGCCGGGACGCGCCGCAACAAGGTCTCCTCGGCCGAGAAGCACAACGTCATGAAGTCCGGCGTGCTGTGGAAGCAGGTGGTGACGAAGGTCGGCAAGGAGGAGTATCCGCAGGTCGAGCTCGAGCACGTGCTCGCCGACAACTGCGCCATGCAGCTGGTCCGCCGGCCCAAGCAGTACGACGTCATCGTCTGCGACAACCTGTTCGGCGACATCCTCTCCGACGTCGCGGCGATGCTGACCGGCTCGCTCGGCATGCTGCCCTCGGCCTCGCTCGGCGCTCCCGACGCGGTGACGGGCAAGCGCAAATCGCTCTACGAGCCGGTCCACGGCTCGGCCCCCGACATCGCCGGCAAGGGTCTCGCCAACCCGATCGCGATGATCGGCTCCTTCGCGATGGCGCTGCGCTATTCGTTCGGCCTCGGCGACGCCGCCGACCTGCTCGACAAGGCGATCAGCCGCGTCCTCGACGGCGGCACCCGCACCGCCGACATCGCCGCGCCGGGCGAGAACACCGTCTCGACCACCGAGATGGGCGCGGCGATCGTCGCGGCGCTGAACGAAATCTCGGCCTGATCCGACCCGCATCGAACGCTCGACCCCGCGAGGCCCCGGAGCCGATGGCTCCGGGGCCTCGCGGCTTCCGCCTACGTCGAACGACGGGCGCGATCGCGCCGCAACGCACTTGCATCGCACTGCACACGGTTTAGGCTGGCGCTCGGACGATCAATTCGTGAGCAGGGACCCTCGCCTTGGCCATCCAGACCGCGCTGCACCACGTCACCGCCTATTCCTACGACCGTCCGGTCCAGCTCGGGCCGCAGATCATCCGGTTGCGTCCGGCGCCGCACTGCCGCACGAAGGTCACGAGTTACTCGCTGCGGGTCACCCCGGAGAACCATTTCGTCAACTGGCAGCAGGACCCGCACGGCAACTGGGCGGCGCGTTTCGTCTTCCCGGAGAAGACCACCGAATTCCGCGTCGAGGTGGACCTCATCGCCGAACTGGCGGTCTACAATCCCTTCGATTTCTTCGTCGAGGAATACGGCGAGACGTTCCCCTTCCGGTACAAGCCGGAGCTCGAATACGAACTGAAGCCCTATCTGACTCCGGAGAAGACGGGGGAGCGTTTCGAGACCTATCTCGAGACGATCTCGCGCGAGCCGCACAACACGGTGACTTTCTTGGTGGCGCTCAACCAGCGCCTGTCGGAGGACATCCGCTACGTCATCCGCATGGAGCCCGGCGTCCAGGAGCCGGACGAGACGCTGGAGCTGAAGTCGGGCTCCTGCCGCGACACGGCGTGGTTGCTCGTCCAGATCCTCAGGCGCCTGGGGCTCGCCGCCCGCTTCGTCTCCGGCTACCTGATCCAGTTGAAGCCGGACGTGAAGGCGCTCGACGGCCCGTCGGGCACCGACCACGACTTCACCGATCTGCACGCTTGGGCGGAAGTCTATCTGCCGGGGGCCGGCTGGATCGGCCTCGACCCGACCTCCGGCCTCTTCGCCGGGGAGGGCCATCTGCCGCTCTGCGGTACGCCGCACCATCGCTCCGCCGCCCCGATCACCGGTCTGGTCGATCCGGCCGAGGTGACGTTCGATTTCAGGATGCGGGTCGACCGCATCGCCGAAAAGCCGCGCGTGACCGCGCCCTTCTCCGACGAAGCGTGGGATGCGCTCGACGCGCTCGGTCGTCGGGTCGACGAGGATCTGGCGCGCGACGACGTGCGGCTCACCATGGGCGGCGAGCCGACGTTCGTGTCGATCGACGACTATCAGTCGGCCGAATGGAACACCGCTGCGGTCGGTCCGACCAAACGCGAGCTCGCCGACACGCTCATCCGGCGGCTCAGGCAGACCTTCGCGCCGGGCGGCTTCCTGCATCATGGTCAGGGCAAGTGGTATCCGGGCGAGAGCCTGCCGCGCTGGGCCTTCGCGCTCTACTGGCGCAAGGACGGCAAGCCGATCTGGCGCGATCCGGCGCTGATCGCGCTCGAGGCCGGCCGACGCGAGGCGACGGTCGATCAGTCGCGCATTCTCGCCGAGGGGATTGCCGAGCGTCTCGACATCGGCTCGGACTACGTCGTTCCGGCCTACGAGGATCCGGCGCACTGGCTGGTCCAGGAGGCGAAATTGCCGGTCAATGCCGATCCGGCGGACTCCAAGCTCGACAATCCGGAGGATCGTCACCGCATCGCCCGCGTCTTCGATCACGGACTGAGCAACCCGACCGGCCACGTCCTGCCGGTGCAGCGTTGGCAGAGCCGGGCCGGCAAGGGCTGGTTCTCGGAGAAGTGGCGGTTGCGCCGGGACAAGCTCTTCCTCATCCCCGGCGATTCACCCGTGGGCTACCGGTTGCCGATCGCCACGCTGCCGTGGATCTCGCCGGCGTCCTATCCCTACATCATGGAGATGGATCCGTTCGCTGAACGACCGGACCTGCCGGATCCCGACGACCTCGCCCAGGCCTATCGCCGCTCCGGGCCGGCGCGGCGCGCCACACAACGGTGGGTCGAGGAGATCGGCGCCGACAAGGTGCGCACGGCGTTGTCGATCGAGCCGCGTGACGGAATCCTCAACATCTTCATGCCGCCGGTCGAAACGCTCGACGACTATCTCGAGCTCCTCGCCGCGATCGAGGTCACGGCGGAAGCCCATGGTCTGCCGGTGCACATCGAAGGCTATCCGCCGCCGATCGATCCGCGGCTCGAGGTGATCAAGGTGACGCCGGATCCCGGCGTCATCGAGGTCAACGTCCAGCCGGCGGCGTCGTGGGACGAGTGCGTGGCGATCACCACCGAGCTCTACGAGGAGGCCCGTCTGGCCCGCCTCGGCACCGAGAAATTCATGATCGACGGGCGTCACACCGGAACCGGCGGCGGCAACCACGTGGTGGTCGGCGCCCGCTTCCCCGTCGACAGTCCGTTCCTGCGCCGGCCCGATCTGCTCAAGAGCCTGGTGCTCCATTGGCAGCGCCATCCGTCGCTGTCCTATCTGTTCTCGGGTCTGTTCATCGGCCCGACGTCGCAGGCGCCGCGGGTCGACGAGGCGCGCCACGATGGCCTCTATGAACTCGAGATCGCGATGGCGAGCGTGCCGATGCCGGGCGAAGGGCCGCCGCCGGCGCCGTGGCTCACCGACCGGTTGTTCCGCAATCTCCTCGTCGACGTCTCGGGCAACACCCATCGGACCGAGATCTGCATCGACAAGCTCTTCTCGCCGGACGGGCCGACCGGGCGGCTCGGGCTGGTCGAGTTCCGCTGCTTCGAGATGCCGCCGGACGCGCGCATGTCGCTCGCGCAACAATTGCTGCTGCGCGCGCTGATCGCCAAGCTGTGGCGACAACCGCTGCAGGGCGAGTTCGTGCGCTGGGGCACCTCGCTGCACGACCGGTTCATGCTGCCGCATTTCGTCTGGGAGGACTTCCTCGGGGTCCTCTCCGATCTCGAACGTTCGGGCTACGCCTTCGATCCGCTGTGGTTCAAGGCGCAGTACGAGTTCCGCTTCCCCTACTACGGGACGGTCGAACACGGCGGCATGAAGCTCGAGATCCGTCAGGCGCTGGAGCCCTGGCACGTCACCGGCGAAGAAGGCGCATCCGGTGGCACGGTGCGCTTCGTCGACAGTTCGGTCGAACGCCTGCAGGTCAAGGTCGAGGGCTTCAACCCGACGCGGCACATCGTCACCGCCAACGGTCGACCGGTACCCCTCACCTCGACCGGAGTCGTCGGCGAGGCGGTCGCCGGCGTGCGCTTCAAGGCGTGGCAACCGGCCTCGGGCTTCCACCCGACCATCCCGCCGCAGGCGCCGATCACCTTCGACATCGTCGACAAGTGGACGGGGCGGTCGATCGGCGGCTGCGTCTATCACGTCGCCCATCCCGGCGGGCGGAACTACGAGACCTTCCCGGTCAATTCCTACGAGGCGGAGGCGAGGCGGCTCGCCCGCTTCGTCGATCACGGCCACACTCCGGGCTTCGTCGTGGTGCCGCAGGCGGAGCGCACCGGCGAATATCCCTTGACACTCGACCTCAGACGCGCCCCCTCTCGGGGCTGACGAGACGGACTTCCGGGGGGCGACGTGCCGTCGACGCAGCTCGAACTGGCGATGCGATGGAAGGGCGAGATCGATGCCGATCTCGCCCCGTTCCTCGTCGGCTATCGACCGGTGCCCGGGGTCCACGACGAACTGGTCGACGCGACCGGCCGGGTCCGGCCGCACTGGGCGGCGATGCTCGGGCGGCTGGCGAGATTCGGCCGGCCGGAAATCGACCGGCGCTTCGCCGAGGCCGACCGCAGGCTCGCCGAATCGGGGGTGGTCTACCGCGTCTACGGCGACGACACCGACCGACCCTGGCCGCTGGCTCATCTGCCGATCGTCGTCGATGCGCCCGATTGGGCGGTGCTGGCCGAGGGCGTGCTGCAGAGGGCGCGGCTCTTCGAGGCGATCCTCGACGACCTGATGGGCGAGGCCCGTCTCGTCGGCGATGGGGTGCTGCCGGCGGCGCTCGTCGCCGGCAATCCCGAGTTCCTGCGACCGCTCGCCGGCATCCGGCCGAAGGGCGGGGCGCATCTGCACGTCTATGCCGCCGACGTCAGCCGCGCCCCGGACGGGCGCTGGTGGGTGCTCGCCGACCGGACCCAGGCGCCGTCGGGAGCCGGCTACGCCATCGAGAACCGCATCGCCGTGTCGCGGGCGCTGCCGGAACTCTTCGACGCGTTGGGGGTCGAGCGGCAGGGGCCGTTCTTCCAGGCGATGCGCTCCGGGCTGGCGGCGGCGAGCGGGCGGGAGGATCCGCGCGTCGCGCTGCTGACGCCGGGGCCGTGGAACGAGACCCATTTCGAACACGCCTATCTCGCCCGGGTGCTCGGTTTTCAATTGGTCGAGGGGAGCGATCTCGCCGCTTCGCCGGAAGGCGTGGCCGTGCGCACCGTCGCCGGCCTCGGTCGGGTCGACGTCATCGTCCGGCGCATCGACGCCGATTGGGCCGATCCGTTGGAACTCGACCCCTCGTCCCGCCTCGGCGTGCCCGGGCTGGTCGAGGCGGTCCGCAACGGCCGGGTGGTGATGGCCAATTCTCTCGGCTCCGGACTCGTCGAGGCGCCGGCGCTCGCCGGCTATCTGCCGGGGATCGCCCACCGGCTGACCGGCGAGACCCTGATCCTGCCCAACGTCGCCACCTGGTGGTGCGGCGAGGCGGCCGCGCGCGAGTCGGTGGCGGCCAACCTCGACCGGTTGATGCTGTCGCCGGCTTTCGGTCGGTCGTTGCACGGCATCCTCGATTCCACCGGCATCCTCGGGACCCGCCTGTCGGGCGCCGAGCGGACGCGGATCTCGACGCTGCTCGAGCGGCGCGGCGTCGACTTCGTCGGTCGCGAGCCGCTGCGCCTGTCGACGGCACCGGTGTGGGAGAAGGGACGGCTGGTGCCGCGACCCTTCGCCATCCGCGTCTTCGCCGCCCGTACCCCGGAGGGGTGGACGGTCATGCCGGGCGGACTCGCTCGTATCTCCGAACGCGAGGACGTGCGCAGTCTGTCGATGCAGCGCGGCGGGAGATCGGCCGACGTCTGGGTCCTCGGCCCGCGCTCGGTGTCGAAGCCGGAGACCCGGCTCGTGCCGGAGCCCGAGGCGGTCGAGATCCGCCGCGACGCCGGCATCCTGCCGGCGCGGATGGCCGACAACCTCTTCTGGTTCGGTCGTTATCTCGAACGCGCCGAGATCACGCTGCGCCTGCTGCGCGGCCTCGCCGGCCACGGCGACGACGGCGTCGCCGAGACCTCGCGCGACATCGCCCGGCGCATCGGCCGGCTGCTCGTCGCCTGGGGGGCGGTGGCGCCCGAAGCCACCGGCGAAGAGATCGCCGCCGAGGCCACCCGCGGGACGTCGCCGGGATCGGTGGCGACGCTGATCGGCGCGGCGCACCGAACCGGGGCGGTGGTGCGCGATCGGCTGTCGCCGGATTGCTGGCGGGCGCTGGTCGATCTGCGCGACCGGCTCGCCACTCGGCCCGGGGAAGACCGCCGGCCACGCTCGGTCGATGGCGAGATCGAGGCGGTGCTGCGGGCGCTGGCGGCGGTGGTCGGGCTCGCCCACGAGACGATGAACCGGCGCGAGGGCTGGCGCTTCTTCGACCTCGGGCGGCGGATCGAACGCGGCATCGGGTTGGCGCGGGTGGCGCGCGCCTTCGCCACCGTCGGGGCCGAGCCGGAGATGCTCGATCTGCTGCTCGACCTCGCCGACGGCCGGGTCACCCATCGCAGCCGCTACATCACCGGGCCGGCGCGGCGCCCCGTGCTCGATCTGGTGCTCCTCGACGAGGGGCATCCCCGTGCCGTCGCCTTCCAGGTGGCGCGCATCGCCGAACACCTCGCCCGGCTGACCGGCCGCAGCGAGGGAGACCTGCTGGAGCCGGCCGAGCGGCTCGCCCACCGGCTCGCCGCCTCCCTGGAGACGAGCGACGCCGGCGTCTTCGACGCCGCCCGGATCGAGACGATCGAGATGGAGTTGATGGGCATCTCCGACCGGGTGACCGCCCATTGGTTCGGTCGCTCACTGCCGCTCGCCGACGACGAGGCGGAGGAGTGAGGCCGATGCGCTACGACGTCACGCAGGTCACGGTCTACGACTGGGGGGCGGCGGTGCCCTTCGCCGACTGCGCCTTCCGCCTGATCCCGATCGAGCGGCGCGGCCAGCGCGTCCACGCTTCCGAACTCTCGGTCGACCCGGCCGCCTCCACCATGGTCGACGGACTCGATTACTGGGGCAATCACGTCACGCGGGTCGGGTTTCGCCGTTCGCACCGCCGCCTCACCATCCGCGCCACCGCCACGGTGACGGTGGCGCCGCCACCGCGCCTCGACCCCGACCCGAGCCCGGCACACGAAGTGATCCGCGATCTCGCCCAGCGCTCGCGGTCGACCGCGCCGGACGATCCGGTCCACTTCACCTTCCCCTCGCGCTGGGTGCCGCTCACCCCGGCGGTGACCGACTGGGCGGCGGCCTCCTTCCCGCCGGGGCGGACGATCGCCGCCGGTGCACTCGACCTGACGCGACGCATCCGCGCCGACTTCGCCTACGACCCGGCCGCCACCGACGTGGCGACACCGCTCGCCCGCGCCTTCCAGGCGCGACGCGGGGTCTGTCAGGACTTCGCCCACGTGATGATCGCCGGCCTGCGCGGCCTCGGCCTGCCGGCCGCCTACGTCTCGGGCTATCTCAGGACGGTGCCGCCTCCGGGTCAGAAGAAGCTCGCCGGCGCCGATGCCATGCACGCCTGGGTCGAGGTGTGGTGCGGGCCGGATCTCGGCTGGATCGGCTTCGATCCGACCAATGGCATCGTCGCCGGCGACGATCACATCGTCGTCGGTCACGGTCGCGACTACACCGACGTCTCGCCGGTCACCGGCATCATCCTCACAGCGGGATCGCAGGGGCTCGCCGTCGCCGTCGACGTGATCGAGGTCGAGGGCGATGCGCCGTCGTCGGCAGGGGCGCGAGAAATGTCGTGCCCGGCGCCGGCACATACGTGATTCCCCTTGCAATCGGCGCAATTGCGCGGATCTAATCGATACAAAGAGGCGTTCGGACGATCGCGGGTCGGTCGGTGACCATCGCGCGTGGAGCCGACGCGGGCGGAGGGGCGACCATGAGCGATGTGAACGCGATGTCCGGCGATCCCGGACGCAGTGCGGAAGCGGCGGCCGAACACCTGCGGCGCCAGCCGAAGGTCAGGAACATCGACGGGCGCGACATCGCCGCGGCCTTCGCCTCCGGCCTCGCCGACTTTCGCGCCGCGCCGCTCTTCGGCCTGTTCTTCGGCGGATTCTACGCCGTCGGCGGTCTCTTCCTGGTGTGGCTGACGTTCTGGACCGGCCTGGGCTATCTGACCTACCCCTTCGCCGCCGGCTTCGCGCTGCTCGGTCCCTTCGTGGCGGTCGGCTGCTACGAGGTGAGCCGGCGTCGGGAGGCGGGGATCGCGCTCGACTGGCGCGGTGTCATCGGCGTGGTGTTCGACCAGAGCCGGCGCGAGGTCGGCTGGATGGCCTTCGTCACGCTCTTCATCTTCATCATCTGGATGTACCAGATCCGGATGCTGCTGGTGCTCTGTCTGGGATTCAAGAGCTTCGTCACCGTCCACGAGTTCGTCCAGGTGGTCACCTCGACGCCGGAGGGCTGGATCTTCCTCGGCATCGGACACCTCGACGGGGCCATCCTGTCGTTGGTGGCCTTCACCTTGACGGTGGTGTCGTTCCCGCTGTTGCTCGATCGCGACGTCGATTTCATCACCGCGATGATCACCTCGGTGAAGGCGGTCTTCGTCAACCCGAAGACGATGATCGTCTGGGCGGCGATCGTCACCGGGTTGATGGTGCTGGCGGTGCTGCCGGCCTTCCTCGGTCTGTTCGTGGTGTTGCCGGTGCTCGGGCACACCACCTGGCATCTCTACCGCCGGGTGGTGGAGCCGCCGCAGGTGTGACGCGGCGCCCGTCGCCGCGCCCTCCGGACGAGTCCCGGGATGTCGGCCGGGCGGGATCGGCCGAGAACCATCGACCGAGCACGATCAACCGAGCACGATCACCGGGGTTCCGGTCGAGGCGCGGCGGTGGAGGTCGACGACGTCGTGGTTGAGCATGCGGATGCAGCCCGACGACACCGCCTTGCCGATGCTCGTCTCGTCGTTGTTGCCGTGGATGCGGTAGAGCGTGTCGCGGCCCCCCTGGAAGAGATAGAGGGCGCGGGCGCCGAGCGGGTTCTCCGGGCCGCCGGGCATGCCACCGGCCCATTTCGCCGCGTCCTTGTCGCGCAGCGTCATCTCGCGCGGTGGCGTCCAGGTCGGCCAGGGCGAGGACTTGCCGCCGATCACCGCCCGTCCCGCCCAAGCGAAGCCCTCGCGGCCGACGCCGACACCGTAACGGGTCGCCCGGTCGCGGCTCTCGACGAAATAGAGGAAGCGCTCGTAGGGGTCGACGACGATGGTGCCGGGCGCCTCTTCGCCGGCCCAGGCGACGGTGTGGCGCAGGTACTGGCGATCGATGGAGGAGAAGGAGAGCGCTTCGATGACGTGGCCGTTGTCGCGCTGGGCGGCGTAGATCGCGCGCCAGTCGCCGGCGGGGGTGGCATGGGCGAAGGTGCCGACGCCGGCGCCGGGGAAGGTGCGCATGCGGCCGCCGGCGGCGCAGCCGGCGAGGAACAACGGCAGGCCGAGGAGGGCGGCGCGGCGGCTCAGTGGACCGACGGCGGACGACGTTCTCTCGTCGCGGGTACGGCTCGTCATGCGTCGGTGTCTCCTCTCGGCTCCCGGTGCGGCGACGGCCGCCGGGACGCAGAGGAAACTAGGACGACGGCGGCGACATGTCAGCGGGGTTCGTCGCCGGCTTCGCCGATTCGTGATCGCGGTGATGCGACGAAACCACGGCGACGGCCGCCGCGTGCGGCGCCCGTCGCCGGGTCAGATGGTCTGGTTGTAGGCGCCGACCTCCGGGTTCTCGCGCAGCACGGAGTCGACGTCGGCGAACATCTCCCGCAATCGGATCTCCGAGACCGGGCTCTCGATCACCACGACGAGTTCGGGCTTGTTCGACGAGGCCCGCACCAGACCCCAGGTGCCGTCCTCGACGGTGACGCGGATGCCGTTGACGGTGTTCACGTCCGTGATCTTCCGGCCACGGATCGGCTCGCCCTTCTCCTTCATGGCGAGGAAACGGGCGACCACCTTGTCGACCACGCCGTATTTCGTCTCGTCGTCGCAGTGCGGCGACATGGTCGGGCTCGACCAGGTCTTGGGCAGGGTCTTCTCGAGGTCGGACATGCGGCTGCCCGGGTTGCGGTCGAGCATGTCGAGGATGGCGATCGCCGAGACGAAGCCGTCGTCGTAGCCGCGCCCGATCGGCGCATTGAAGAAATAGTGGCCCGACTTCTCGAAGCCGGCGAGCGCGCCGAGTTCGTTGACGCGCCGTTTGATGTGGCTGTGGCCGGTCTTCCAGTAGTCGGTGGTGACGCCCAGATCCCTGAGTACCGGATCGGTGTGGTAGAGGCCGGTCGACTTCACGTCGACGACGAAAGTCGGCTTCTCGTGGACGCGGGCGAGGTCGCGGGCGAGCATGACCCCGACCTTGTCGGCGAAGATCTCCTCGCCGGCGTCGTCGATCACGCCGCAACGGTCGCCGTCACCGTCGAAGCCGAGGCCGACCTCGGCTCCGGTCCTGAGCACCTCGTCGCGGATGGCATGGAGCATCTCCATGTCCTCCGGGTTGGGATTGTAGCGCGGGAACGAATGGTCGAGTTCGGTGTCGAGCGGGATCACCTGCGCTCCGAGGGCGGTGAGGATCCGTTCGGCGAAGGCGCCGGCGGTGCCGTTGCCGCAGGCGGCGACCACCCGGATCGGCCGGGAGAGCTTCGGGCGGGCGGTGAGGTCGGCGACGTAGCGGTCGGCGAAGTTCTCGACGAAGCGGTAGGCGCCGCCGCCGGCGAGGTCGAACTTCGCCGAGAGCACGATCTCCTTCAGGCGGCCCATCTCGTCGGGGCCGAAGGTGAGCGGCCGAGCGCAGCCCATCTTCACGCCGGTCCAGCCGTTCTCGTTGTGCGAGGCGGTGACCATGGCGACGGCGGGGACGTCGAGATCGAACTGGGCGAAATAGGCCATCGGGGTGACGGCGAGACCGATGTCGTGGACGGTGCAGCCGGCCGCCATCAGGCCGGTGGTCAACGCCAGTTTGATCGAGGCGGAATAGGAGCGGTAGTCGTGGGCGACGACGATATCCCGCTTCACCCCGAGTTCTCCGAGGAGCGTGCCGAGCCCCATGCCGAGGGCCTGGACGCCCATCGGGTTGATCTCGCGGCCGAAGATCCAGCGGGCGTCGTACTCGCGGAAGCCGGTGCGCTTGACCATCGGTCGGGTTTCGTAGCCGTAGGTGTTGGGCAGGAGCTGCTGTTCGGGGACCGGGAACATGCGGGGATCCGTCCTGGTGTGAGCGCGGGGTCGCCGCGCCGATTCCTCCGGCGCGATGGAGGGGACATCCTAGCGGAGCCTTCGCAAAGGAAGCGTTGCCGGGTTCGCCGCGCCGGTCAGGCCCGCCACAGGAGGTCGCCGGTGGCGGTGGCGATCTCGCCGGCGCGCCACGAGAGACGGCGCGGCAGGCCGAGGCGGTCCGCCTCGCGCCGGGCTTCGTCGGGCCCGAGACCGACGGCGATGCCGGCGCGGGGCCGCGCTGCGGCCTCGTCGCGACGATCGGCGCCGTCGCCGTCGAAGGCGAGGAGGGTCGCGGGCGTGGCGCGAGGCGTCGCCGCGTCGCCGCCGCCGGTCACGGCGAGGCCGCCGGTGGTGGTGGCGATGCCGACGGCGAGGACGGCGGCCGGGTCGGTGAGGCCGAGGCCGGAAAGATCGAGGCGATCCGCACGAGTGGCGCCGCAAGCCGCGGCGGCGGCGTGCATGGCGCGGATCGCGGTGCGGTGGTCGACCCGCTCGGATGCGCCGGAGGCGGTGCGGGTCCGCAGGGCGGTGTCGGTGGCGGCGAGCGAGCGGCGGTCGGCCGGGCGCAGGCGTTCGGCCGAGAGGTCGGCGAGCGCCTCGTCGAGGCGCGGATAGGCCATGGCGTGGGGGCCGTGGACCCAGACCGCGGTCATCACCGAGAGATGCGGCGCGGCGGTCTCGAAGCGGGGGAGAAGACCCGCGTCGACGACGAGAAGTCGCGGCGCGGCGTCGGTGATCGCGGCCGCGAGGGTTTCGCCGGCGAGGGCGGGGTCGACGACGTCGGCGACGGCGCCGCTCGCCGCGACGCCGAGCCAGGCGGCGACCCGTTCCGGCCGGTTCGCCATCAGCAGGGCGACGGGCTCGCCACGCGCCGCCCCGTGGAGGATGGTCCAGCGGGTCCAGCGGGCGGCGCGGCCGGCGAGATCGTCGTGGGTCATGCGCTCGGCCCCGTCGGCCGAGACGAGGGCCGGGCGGCGGCCGTGCTCGGCGGCCCATTCCTCGATCTCGTCGCGCAGCGTCCGGTGGGGAGCGACGTCTAGTTCGGCGAGGCGTCGAGCGATCTCGCGGCGCGTGCGCGCCGTCGCGAAGACCCCGGAGACCGCGTTCCACGGACCCATGGCGAGCGCTCCCGCCCCGATCAGGCGAAGGTGCCGGAGAAGCCGGAGACCGACAGGGGATTGTCGGCGACGGCGGCGCGGTCCGGCGTGTCGGGGGCGAGGGTGCCGACGAAGGCGTCGAACATGCGCTTGACGAAACTCTCGTCGAGGTCGCGGGTGATGAAGACGAGGCGGGTGCGGCGGTCGGCGTCCGGCCAGCGTTCGAGCTGGGCGACGGGATGGACGACGTGCTGGACGACGTGCAGCACCAGCGGCCGCTCGGGGTCCTCCGCCAGACGCACCACGCCCTTGACCCTGAGCAGCTTCGGCCCGTGGGCCGAGCGCAGCAGGTCGAGGAAGAGATCGAGGGACGACGTCGCGATCGGTCGGTCGGTGGTCAGGCAGAAGGCGCGGATGTGGGCATCGTGCCGGTTCGGGTCGTGGACGTGGTGATCGGGGTGGTCGCAGTCCGGCCCGCAGTCGTGGTCGTGATCATGGCCGTGCCCGTGTCGGCGGTGATCGTCGTGGTGACGACCGTGGCCGTGGTGGTGGTCGCCGGCCTTCGCCTCGGCGCGGCGGCGTTCGTTCTCGCGGTCGCGATAGGCTTCCTCGGCGAGCCAGCGGCCGACGTCGGCCGATTTGGTCTCCGGCCGCCACAGGCCGCTCTCCAGCAGGGCCGCGGGGGTCGCCTCGCCGCGCGCCGCGTCGAGGATGGGCGCGGCGGGGTTGAGCACCCGCAGGCGGGTGCGCAGGGTCACGAGGGTGCGCTTCGCCTCCGCGGTCTCGCAGAGGTCCGACTTGGTGACCACCAGCCGATCGGCCACGGCGGCCTGTTTCACCGCCTCTTCCTGGGCGTCGAGCGTGGCCATGCCGTTGACCGCGTCGATCAGGGCGACGACGCCGTCGAGGCGGTAGCGGCGCACCAGATAGGGGTGTCGCATCACCGTGTGGAGGATGGGCGCCGGGTCGGCGAGGCCGGTGGTCTCGATCACCACCCGCTTCAGGGCCTTCAGTCGGCCGTTGTCGAGGCGCTTCAGGAGGTCCTCGAGCGTGGCGACGAGATCGCCGCGGATGGTGCAGCACAGGCAGCCGGAGGAGAGCTCGACCACCCCGTCGTCGGCGCGCTCGACCAGGACGTGGTCGATGCCGACCTCACCGAACTCGTTGATGATCACCGCCGCGTCGGCCATCGCCGGGTCGTGGAGCAGGCGATTGAGAAGGGTCGTCTTGCCGGCGCCGAGGAAGCCGGTGATGACGGAGAGCGGGATCGGCTCGGGCGGGCGGGGAGAGGTCTCGTCACGCATCGATCGGTTCTCCTCGGTCGAACCGGTGCGGTCGACGGGGTGCGCCGGACGGGCCGGCGTCGGGACGGGCGCATCAGGCGCCGGGTTTCGGCTTCGGCTTGGCGGCCGGCATCGGGACCGGTGTCGAGGCGGCTTTCGCGGTCGGTTTCACCGCCGTCGTGGCCGCCGCCGGCTTCTTCGCCGGGACGGGAGCGGCCGCCGGCGGTTTCGCGGCGGTACGGGTGGCGACGGGACGACCCGGCGCGGTCGGGGGAGGCGCCAGCGCGCCGGGGGCGGTGATCTTCAGCGGCGCGCCGTCCGCGGGCGGACCCGAGGAAACCGGTGGGCGGATGGCGCCGGGCGGCGGCGCCGCGGCGGTGGCGAAGGTCGGGGCGTGCATCAGCGCCGCCGGGTCGTTGGTCGGAGCGAGCGCCAGCATCTCGCCGGCATCGCCCGGGGCGGCGTCGGCGCCGCCGACCCAGACGCGCACCGGCGGGCCGATGTCGAAGCGCTCGGTGAGATAGGACGCGGGCTTCGCCGGCGTCCAGCCGAGTTCGCCGGGTCGGATCACCGCGCTCTGGTCGCGTGATCCGCTCATCTGCCGGGCCTCGCCGATCTCTTCCGGATCGGGGGTGTTGTCGCGCTTCTTGCCGCAGATCTCCGGCTTCATGTCGCGGACGGGTTGCCCCGCCTCGGGGCCGCGCGCCATGTGATCGAGGGTCTCGCGCGCCGAGAAGCGGCCGAAGAGGCCGCCGCCGTCGTCGAAACCCTTGGTGAAGAGTTCGGCGGCGAGTTCGGCGCGCTGGCGGGTGTTGCGGGCGCCGAGCACCACCGCCACCAGCTTGCGGTCACCGCGCCGGGCCGAGGCCACGACGTTGAAGCCCGAGGAGCAGATGAAGCCGGTCTTCATGCCGTCGGCGCCGGGGAAGCGGTCGAGCAGGTGGTTGTGGTTGCGGATGATCTCCTCGCCGATCTGGATGCCGGGCAGACGCCACAGGCGGGCGGCCTCGGGGAACTCGGCGAGGAGGGCACGGGCGAGGAGGCCGAGATCGCGGGCGGTGGTCACCTGCGAGGCGTCGGGCAGGCCGTGCGGGTTGCCCCAACGGGTGGAGCGCATGCCGAGGAGGCGCGCCTGCCGGTTCATCTCGGCGACGAAGGCCTCCTTGGAGCCGCCGACGGCTTCGGCCAGCGCCCAAGAGACGTCGTTGGCCGATTTCACCATGATGATCTTCAGGGCGTTGTCGACGGTGACGACCTCGCCGACCTTGAATCCCATCTTGCTCGGCGGCTGGCGCGACGCGGCGGCGGTCATGATCACCGGCGAGGTCGTGCGGATGCGGCCGGAGCGGATCGCCTGCAACGTCACCCAGGTGGTCATCAGCTTGGTGACCGATGCGGGATACCAGGCCTGATCGGCATTGTGGCGGGCGACGACTTCGCCGGAACGGGCGTCGAAGACGAGATAGGCGCCGGCCGTCGGAGTGGCGGTGGCGACGTCGGCGGAGCCGAGGAGCGCGGCCAGAGCGGCGGCGGCGAGAGCTCGGCGGCGAGACGGGAGCGTGAGCATCGGGCGCGGGCGGTTCACGGGATGTCGTCTCTCCGTTCGGCGCGGGTCCCCTTCGAGGAGGACGGAGTGCGCGACGCGGTTCCACACGAGGTCGGATCGGGCATCGATAGCCGATTTGGGCGGCCTCGGCCAAGGGCTTCGCGCCGCAGGATCGCCGCCGCCGGTCCGCGAAGTCGGAGGCGGCGCCGGCCGGGAGCGAGGGTTCGCTCGAGAATGAGCCGAAATCGCGGCACGAAAACTGCTGGACGGATCGCTCGGCACAGCGCATCGGGATGCTTCGCCGTCCCCGCCGCCGCCGCCCGAGACCCGATGAGCCCATGACCACCCGCACCGCGCCCTCCGAGATCTCTCCGTCGCTCCGGCTGGAGCGCGCGCGCGGTCGCGCCGAAGTGGCGTTCAAGACGCGCGAAGGGGCGACGGTGCTCGATCGGTTGTTCCAGGAGGGGCAGGCGAAGATCCGCCTGCCGAAGTCTCACGGGCGGGACCCGGCCACGGCGGTGCTGATCAACACGGCCGGCGGCATCGCCGGGGGGGATCGGCTCGCCTACGGGGCGCGTTTCGGGGCGGGGACGCGGGCGGTGGTGACCTCCCAGGCGGCCGAACGGGTCTATCGCTCCAGCGCCACCGACGGTTCGCTCGCCGGCGAGGTGACGACGTGGCTCGCGGTCGAGGCGGGCGCCTTCGCCGAATGGCTGCCGCAGGAGACCATCCTCTTCGACGGCGCGGCGCTCGACCGCCGGCTCGAGGTGGAGATGGCGGCCGACGCCAGGCTGCTGCTCTGCGAGAGCGTCGTCCTCGGCCGCGCCGCGATGGGCGAGCGGGTGGAGAACTGCCGCCTCGTCGATCGCTTCCGCATCCGCCGCGGCGGGCGACTGGTCTTCGCCGACACGTTGCGGATCGAGGGGGCGCCCGGGGAGATCCTCGCCGGGGCGGCGACCGGCCGGGGCGCGACGGCGACGGCGACGATCCTGTGGGTGGCGCCGGAGGCCGACGCGGGGCTCGAGGCGCTGCGGGCGCTGCTCGACGGGCTCGAGAGCGAGGCGGGGGCGAGCGCCTGGGACGGGATGGTCTGCGTGCGACTGGTGCACGGCTCGGCGCGCAGCCTGCGCGACGATCTGGTTCGTGTGCTGTTGCACATTCGGCAGGCAGATCTGCCGCGTGTCTGGTCTTGCTGAGGGCGCGTCGGCGCCCCATTCTGCTCGAGAAGACATCGCCGCCGGTGTCGCCTCCGGGGTCCCCCGACGGAGGCGGGACGGCGGCCCGCGACGAGAGCCCCCCGCATGAACCTGACGCCCCGCGAGAAGGACAAACTGTTGATCGCCATGGCCGCCATCGTGGCGCGGCGGCGGCTGGAGCGGGGGGTGAGGCTCAATCACCCCGAGGCGATCGCGCTGATCACCGACTTCGTCGTCGAAGGCGCCCGCGACGGCCGCAGCGTCGCCGAGCTGATGGAGGCCGGCGCCCACGTGATCACCCGCGAGCAGGTGATGCCGGGGATCGCCGAAATGATCCACGACATCCAGGTCGAGGCGACCTTCCCGGACGGGACGAAGCTCGTCACGGTGCACGAACCGATAAGGTGAATGCATGCTATGGGAAAGCAAATATTGGAAGGCATCCCTAGGGAGAGATGCTTCAGCGTTGTTGAGGCTTTCAAAATCTGGCGACGAAATAAGTGTATTCAAAATGGAAAGAATTGTCTTTCTGTCGGCATATAGCATGCGAAAATTCATTGAAAGTAGAAAAATTACAAACCTACTTCAGGATTTGAGAGTAAATGTTCTTTCTTATAAAAGAAACACGAATAATAGAATGAGACCATGGAATCTGCACGATATAGACAAGCATTACCAAATCGATATTGGTGACAAGAAGAATTTTGATGTATCATTCTTTTTGAATCAGATCATTCATAGTAAAATTTTTCTATTTTCATCGACAATGGAGGGAGTTATTGTTGGGTTTTTTGTGAGTAGTGACAAGATGTCAAGCATGGAACTCTATTATGTTGAAATTTGCGACTATATATCGATCATGAGGCTTTTTTCTAAGAATTTTCCTACTGGAATGCACTGGTCAGTACGAGACAATAAAGAGAAGATTGAGATTGTGTAGTTTCTTTCTGTTGATGCTGAAAGGCGTTGATTTGCTGTGTGGAGACCCTGATGCTGGAACTGCGCCCCAACTGCGAATGCTGCGATCGTGACCTGCCGCCTGATGCGGAGGCCTTCATCTGCTCGTTCGAATGCACCTGGTGCCCGAGCTGCGTCGCCGAGGTCCTGAAGGGCGTCTGCCTCAACTGCGGCGGCGAGCTGGTGCGCCGGCCGGTGCGTCCCGCCGAGAAACTGGCGAACAATCCGCCGTCGACGGTGCGCGTCTTCAGGGCCGAGCCCTGCGCGCCGAAGACCGCGGCGTGAGAGAGAGAGTGGCACGATGATCCCCGGTGAAGTGATCTGCCCCGAGGGCGAGCTCGAGCTCAACGCCGGCCTCGAGGTGACGGAGATCGAGGTGTCGAACACCGGCGACCGGCCGATCCAAGTCGGCTCGCACTACCATTTCGCCGAGACCAATCCCGGCCTCGCCTTCGACCGGGTCGCGGCGCGCGGCCAGCGGCTCGACATTCCGGCCGGCACCGCGGTGCGCTTCGAGCCGGGGCAGAGCCGCACGGTGCGGCTGGTGCCGTTCCGCGGCAGGCGCGAGGTCTGGGGCTTCCGTGGCGACGTGAGCGGCAAGCTGTGATCTCCTTACTCTTCGTGGTAGTGTAAGGAATATTCGCGAAAGTAAGGCGCGGCCATGAACCACTTCACGCTGACGGTGACCTCCAAGGGGCAAGTGACCCTGCCGGCCGAGTTTCGCCAGAAGCTCGGGATCGAGGCGGGTACCAAGCTGACGCTGGCGGTCGATGACAATGGCGAGGCGCGGCTGCGCAAGAGCAAGTCGCTTCGCGAATTGGCCGGGTCGATGGCCCATGTCGGACGCGACCTGGGGCGGGCGCTGACGCGCGCCGACATCGACGAGGCGATCACCACGGCGATCGTCGAGAAGGAGGCACGGTCGGACGGATGATCGGCATCGACACCAATGTCCTCCTGCGCCTGCTGATCCGCGACGACGAGGCGCAGTTCGGGCGCCTCGTGGCCGAGATCGACGCGGGCGCCTGGAACGACGGTGTGCTGGTCAATCCGGTCGTGGTGGTCGAGGCGGTGTGGGTTCTGATCAAGAAGCTCGATCGGCCGAAGTCCGAAGTGCTCGCCTTTCTCGACGACCTCCTCGCCACGGACGGTCTCGTGATCCAACACGAGGCGGCGGTGGCGCGGGCGATCGCGATCTGGCGGACGGCGAAATGTGATTTCGCGGACTGCCTGATCGCCGCGATGAACTCGGAAGCCGGCGCGGCGACGACGCTGACCTTCGATCGAGACGCCCTGAAACTCCCGGAGTTTTCCGCGGTTCCCTGATTCTCGAAGCTGCCAGAGGCCCGTCCATGTCCTTCAAGATCTCCCGCGCGGCTTACGCCGACATGTTCGGACCGACCGTCGGCGACAAGGTGCGGCTCGCCGACACCGATCTGATCGTCGAGGTCGAGCGCGACTTCACCACCTACGGCGAGGAGGTGAAGTTCGGCGGCGGCAAGGTGATCCGCGACGGCATGGGGCAGGCGCAGACGACGCGGGCCGACGGCGCCGTCGACACCGTCATCACCAATGCGCTGATCATCGACGCCAAGCTCGGCATCGTGAAGGCCGACGTCGGCCTCAAGGACGGCCGCATCGTGGCGATCGGCAAGGCCGGCAATCCCGACGTCCAGCCCGGCGTCGACATCATCGTCGGGCCGGGGACGGAGGCGATCGCCGGCGAGGGCAAGATCCTCACCGCCGGCGGCATCGACACCCACATCCACTTCATCGCTCCGCAGCAGATCGACGAGGCGCTGATGTCGGGCGTCACCACCATGCTCGGCGGCGGCACGGGCCCGGCGACCGGCACGGCGGCGACCACCTGCACGCCCGGCGCGTGGCACCTCGCCCGCATGCTCCAGGCGGCCGACGCCTTCCCGATGAACCTCGCCTTCACCGGCAAGGGCAACGCCTCGCTGCCGGAGGCGCTGGTCGAGCAGGTGGTGGCCGGCGCCTGCGGCCTCAAGCTGCACGAGGACTGGGGGACGACGCCGGCGGCGATCCGCAACTGTCTCTCGGTCGCCGATCGATACGACGTCCAGGTGGCGATCCACACCGACACACTCAACGAATCCGGTTTCGTCGAGGACACGATCGCCGCCTTCGAGGGGCGCACCATCCACGCCTATCACACCGAAGGGGCGGGCGGCGGCCATGCGCCCGACATCATCCGGGTCTGCGGACTGCCCAACGTCATCCCCTCGTCGACCAACCCGACGCGGCCCTATACCTTGAACACGCTCGACGAACACCTCGACATGCTGATGGTCTGCCATCACCTCGACGGCTCGATCCCCGAGGACGTGGCCTTCGCCGAGAGCCGCATCCGGCGCGAGACGATCGCGGCGGAGGACGTCCTCCACGACCTCGGCGCCTTCTCGATCATCTCCTCGGACAGTCAGGCGATGGGGCGGGTCGGCGAGGTGATCATCCGCACCTTCCAGACCGCCCACAAGATGAAGGTCCAGCGCGGCCGGCTGGCGGGGGAAGCGGGCGACAACGACAATCTCCGCGTCCGCCGCTACATCGCCAAGGTGACGATCAACCCGGCGATCGCCCAGGGGCTCTCGGCCCACGTCGGTTCGGTCGAGGTCGGCAAGTTCGCCGATCTGGTCTTGTGGACGCCGGCCTTCTTCGGGGTGAAACCGGATCTCGTGCTGAAGCTCGGCACCATCGCCGCCGCCCCGATGGGCGACCCCAACGCCTCGATCCCGACGCCGCAGCCGGTGCACTATCGGCCGATGTTCGGTGCCTTCGGCGGGGCGCTCACGGCGAGCCGGCTCACCTTCGTGTCGAAGGCGGCGCTGGAGGCGGGGATCGCGGAGCGGCTCGGGCTGGCGTCGACGGTTGTGCCGGTGGAGAACTGCCGCTCGATCGGCAAGAAGGACATGGTGCTCAACGACGCCATGCCGGTGATCGAGGTCGATCCGGAGACCTACGAGGTGCGCGCCGACGGCGAACTCCTCACCTGCGAGCCGGCCGAGGTGCTGCCGATGGCGCAGCGCTATTTCCTGTTCTGAGAGAGTCGAACCGCGGAGGGCCGCGTGATCGGGGTGTCTCCGCGTGTCGGCAGCGGTGCCACGGAGATCCCTCCCTTCGCGAGGGGAGAGGGACGAGCTCGGGGCGCTCGTCACCGCGACGACGGAGGCGTTGCCGATCGAGTGGCCGCTCCGAGCCGGCCGGCCTTGCCACCGCCGGCATTCGGGACGAATGTCCCTCTCTCCTTTTCCGACCGCGGCCGCCGCGGTCGCCGCTTCTTCGAGGTTTTCCGCATGATCCGCGCCATCACCGTCCTTCCCGCCGGTACGTTCCGGCCCGATCTCGCCCGCGACACCGTCCTGCTCGACTTCGACGAGCGGCGGCGGCGGCGCGGCGTGGTGATGGGGGAGAAGGGCATCGAGTTCCTGGTCGATCTCGCCGAGACGCCGGCACTCGCCCACGGCGACGCCTTCGAGCTCGAGGACGGGCGGCTCGTCCTGATCGCGGCGCGGGCCGAGAAGCTGGTCGAATTCCGCCTCGCGGACCCCACCGCCTTCACCCGGCTCGCCTGGCACCTCGGCAATCGGCACACCCCGACGCAGATCCTGCCGGGGCGCCTGCGCATCCGCGACGACCACGTGCTGGTCGAAATGGTAAAGAAGATGGGCGGCGCCGAGATCGTCTTCGTCGAGGCGGCCTTCGATCCGGAAGGCGGTGCCTACGGCCACGGCGCCACGATGGGGCACGATCACGGGCATTCGCATGGGCACGAGTCGGCCGACCCGGCGGTGGTGGCGGCACTGGCGCGGCGGGCGAAGCGGCGGGCGGAGCGCGCCCCGCACGTCCACGGCCCGGACTGCGGGCCGGACTGCGGGCACGACCATTCGCACGATCATGGTCACGACCATTCCCATGGGCACGATCACGGCCATTCCCATGACCACGGCCATTCACATGCGCACGGGCACGATCACGGCCACGATCATGATCACGATCACGATCACGGCGACGATCACGGCCATCGGCATCGCTGAGAGGTGAGGGTGCGTTCGTTCCCCGACACGGTGTGCGAGGTCGCGACCTCCAGTTCCCCCTTCATCGAGGGGGGAGGGGACGCGGGCGTCGCCGGATCGTCCGGGAGCGTTTCGGGCGGCAGCGTGCCGACACCTTCCTCCGGCGGCCCCGTTCGGGGGCGCTCATGACCGATACCACCGCCGACCTCC
Source organism: Siculibacillus sp. (assembly GCA_030247555.1). Classification (GTDB taxonomy): domain Bacteria; phylum Pseudomonadota; class Alphaproteobacteria; order Rhizobiales; family Ancalomicrobiaceae; genus CALBKH01. The sequence goes on from JAOTSD010000025.1 coordinate 49,884, forward strand.
TCACGCTGCAGGTCTGGCTCTCTCCGGCCTTCCCGGTCGGCGGCTTCAGCTACAGTCACGGACTCGAATGGGCGATCGAGGCCGGCGACGTGACCTCGGCGGCGAGCCTCGAGGGTTGGCTCGGCGACGTGCTCCTCCACGGGGCGGGACGGAGCGATGCGATTCTCCTCGCCCATGCCCAGGCGGCGACGGCGGCAGACGACCTCGATCGCCTCGCCGGGGTGATCGAGCTGGCGGCCGCCTCGCAGCCGACCAAGGAACGGCGGCTGGAAGCGACGGCGCAGGGCGCGGCCTTCGTGCGGGCGGTCGCCGACACTTGGGACGACGGCGGTTTCGCCGATCTCCTCGGCCGGATCGCACCGCGCTTTCCTCGGCCGACCTTCGAGGCGGTGCCGTGGACCCACGCGGTGGCGGTCGGGGTGGCGGCCGGCGTCGCCGGCATCGCGCTCGAGGCGACCATCCCCGCCTATTCCCAGGCCTTCGCCGCCAACGTCATCTCGGCCGGAGTGCGGGCGATCCCGCTCGGCCAATCGGACGGGCTTCGGGTGCTGCGTCGGCTCGCTCCCGTCGTTCGGCGTATCGCGGTCGAGGCGATGACGGCCGATCTCGACGACGTCGGCGGCGCGGCGATCCGTGCCGACATCGCGTCGATGCGCCACGAAACCCAGTACACGAGGCTGTTCCGCTCATGACCGCGTCCCCGACATCGAAGTCTCTCAACGGTCCCCTGCGCGTCGGCGTCGGCGGGCCTGTCGGCTCGGGCAAGACGGCACTCATGGACGCGCTGTGCAAGCGGCTGCGCGGGGCCTACGATCTCGCCGCCATCACCAACGACATCTACACCCGCTGGGACGCCGACTACCTCGTACGCTCCGGGGCGCTCGACGCCGATCGCATCATGGGGGTGGAGACCGGCGGCTGTCCGCACACGGCGATCCGCGAGGACGCCTCGATCAATCTCGCGGCGGTCGCCGAGATGCGCGGGCGGTTTCCCGATCTCGACCTGATCCTGATCGAATCGGGCGGCGACAATCTCGCCGCCACCTTCTCGCCCGAGCTCGCCGACCTGACGATCTACGTCATCGACGTGGCGGCGGGGGAGAAGATCCCCTCCAAGGGCGGACCGGGGATCACCCGCTCCGACCTCCTGGTGATCAACAAGATCGACCTCGCCCCGATGGTCGGCGCCTCGCTCGAGGTGATGGACCGCGACGCGAAGCGGATGCGCGGGGCGCGGCCCTTCGTCTTCGCCAACATGAAGACCGGCGAGGGGTTGGCCGAGATCGCCGGCTTCATCGAGCGGCGCGGCGGGCTCGCCGGCTGAGGCGGAGCGACCGGACGGGCGGCCGGCCGGCTCAGGCGCGGCGGCGGCGCAACGGCTCGACGGGGACGGCGCGGAATGCGTCGGCGATGCGCTCGAGCGGTGCGTGGAGGGCGCGGTCGCGCGGTTCGGCGAGGAAGACGATCTCGCTCGTCGGCAGCGGCGGCAGGCCGTGCTCGGGACCGAGGACGACGGCGGCGTGCGGCACCGCGGACCGTCCGATGCAGCCGATGCCGAGCCCGGCTTCGATCGCCGCCTGGACGGCGACGAGGCCGCGGCTGACGAAGGCCATGGTCCAAGGCAGTCGCGCCGACTCCAGCGCCTCGACGGCGGCCTCGTGGACCCGGCAGGGACGGGCGAGCGCGGCGAGCGGCACCGGATCGCCGGGGCGGCGGACGAGGTCGGGCGAAGCGGCCCAGACGAGATCGTCGGCGAAGAGCACGCGGCCGCGGCGCGAGGCTGGCGCGGCCGGCAGGACGCGGCGGGCGACGACGGCGTCGAGGCGGCCGGCATCCCACTCGGCGAGGAGTTCCTCGGAGAGGCCGAGCGTCACCGAGACGGCGAGGCCGGGCATCAGATCGCGGAGCGTGGCGAGGACGGCCGGCAGACGGCCGCCCATGGCGTGCTCGCTGACGCCGAGGGCGAGGCGGCGGGCGGGTCCGGAGGCCGAGACGCGGGCGATCACGTCGTCGTGGACGGCGAGGATGCGGCGCGCTTCGGGAAGGAAGCC
>JAOTSD010000026.1 GCA_030247555.1 Siculibacillus sp.
GGGCGGGGGCAGGTGGCGCCGGCGGCGAGGAAGGCGGCTTCGGGGGCGAGGATCTCGCGTCGCAGCCGCAGATCGTCGGCGAAACGCAGGTTGGCGTGGCTCCAGGTGTGGTTGGCGATCTCGAAGAGCGGATCGCCGGCCATCTCGGAGAAGCGGGCGGGATGTGTCGCGGCCCAGTGGTCGCCGACGAAGAGCGTCGCCGGGATCCGGCGGCGGCGCAACTCCTCGACGATGGCGCCGTCGTAGCCGGCGATCTCGCCGGAGGTCTCGCAGAAGTCGAAGGTGAGCGCCACGAGCTTCATCCCCGGGGGAAGTTCGACCCGGCGGATCGAGCCGCGCAACCCCGGAGCGAGCGGTGCGGCGGCGGGAAGACCTTCGAGCGCCGGCACCGGCGTCGCCGCGGCGGCCGACGAGCGGACGATCGCCTTCTCGGCCGGCGACCAGGGCGCGCCGCAGGCCGGTGCCGGACGGGCGATCTCCGCGGCTTCCGCCCGGCCGGCGGCGGGAAGCGGCGCGGCGAGGAGTGCGGCGGCGAGGACGAGGGTCGTCGAGGGTGGGCGCATCGCGGGCTTCTCGGGTTCCGGGGAGTCCGTCTCGCGGCGCTTTTCGGCCGATTCGCGGCGAGGGTACACGGTGACGTTAACCGAGCCTTTGCCATTGCGCGCGCATCGTCGAAGCCATGAAGCGTGTTCTGTATCTCGTCATCGCTTGCACCGTCGCGGGTTCGGTCGGCGGCTGTTCGCTGTTCGGCTCGTGGTGGGGGCCGAAGCGGGCCGCCTGGCGGTCGAAGGCGGAGAACGCCTGCCTGTCCTCCGGCGCGGTGGTGCCGGGGCCGGACGTGCGGCCGATGGGCGAATGGGACGGGCCGGGGGCCTGCGGCGCCGATCGCCCGTTCAAGGTCTCGGCGGTCGGCCGATCGCAGAAGGTGCCGCTCAACAAGACCACCGATCTCAATTGTCCGATGGTGGCGGCCGTCGACGACTGGCTGGAGCGCATCGTCCAACCGCGGGCGATGGAACAGTTCGGCCAGCCGGTGGTCGGCGTCGAGCACATGGGCAGCTATTCGTGCCGCTCGATCGCCGGTCGCCGGCAGATGTCCGAACACGCCTACATGAACGCCATCGACGTCTCCGGCTTCAAGCTCGCCGACGGGCGGACCGTCCGGGTGAGAAGCGGGTGGCGCTCGGCCGACGCGTCGGAGGCGAATTTCCTGCGCGCCGTCGGCGGCGCGGCCTGCGAGCAGTTCACCACGGTGCTCGGTCCGGGCTCGGACGCGGCGCATCAGGACCACCTCCACTTCGACCTCGCCCGCCATTCCAAGGGGCGGCGGGTCTGCAAGGGCGGTGACGAGCCGGTGCCGGACGGCGGGCGGATGTTCTCCTTCTTCAAGGACCGGTCGGTGGAGACCACCGGGTCGATCGCGCCGAGGAACGGCGCCGGCGGCGGGGCGCTCGAGGACGGTTGGTTCTCGGAGGACGAGATCGAGGAGTGAGCGTCGCGTTCGCCGTGACCGGTGGACGAGGCGACGTCGCCTCTGGACCGTGACGGGTTCCTGCGGGATCCTCGCCGACGTGCCACCGGAGAGGACGCCCCCGATCATGCAGCGGTTCGAGACCGGCCGGGAGGCCGCCCTGAAGCTCCGGCCCGACGAGCCGGTCTATTGCTTCCGCCCTTCGGTTCTGACGCGCGACGTGAGGACCTTCGTCGACGCCTTTCCCGGCAAGGTCGCCTATGCGGTCAAGACCAATGGCGAGCCCTTCGTCCTGAAGACGGTGTCGGAGGCGGGCGTCGGTTGTTTCGACGTCGCCTCGCGGCGCGAGTTCGAAGCGGTGCGAGCGGTGGCGCCGGGGGCCGAGCAGCTCTACATGCACCCGGTCAAGGCGCTCTCCGCCATCCGTCTGGCGCTCGAGACCCACGGTATCCGCACGCTGGCGCTCGATCATCCCGACGAATTCGAGAAGATCCGCCTCGTCGTTCAGGCTCTCGATCTCGACCCCGGCGACATCTCGCTCTTCGTCCGGCTCGCCACCAAGGGGCACGCCGCCTACGAACTCTCCAAGAAGTTCGGCGCCGCGCCGGGCGAGGCGGTCGAACTGCTGCAACGGGCGGAACGTCACGGGTTCCGGCCGGGGATCTGTTTTCACGTCGGCAGCCAGGTGGAGGACATCGCCACCTACGACACGGCGCTGGCGCTGGCCGCCCAGGTTCGGCGGCAGGCGGGGGTGAAACTCGTCGGGCTCGACATCGGCGGCGGCTTCCCGGCCCCCTACGGCCGCGACCCGAGGGCGCCCGAGCGACCGGTACCCGACCCGGCGCGGCTCGTCCGCGACATCGGTGCCGACGTGGCGCGCCACGGTTTCGACGACATCGAACTCGTCGCCGAGCCGGGGCGGGTGATGGTGGCCCGGTCGCTGTCGGTGATCGTTCGGGTGCTGCTGCGCGACGGCAAGCGCATCCACATCAACGACGGCATCTGGGGGTCGCTCTCCGACAGTTGGACCGGCAAGATCACCCTGCCGGCCCGCCTCATCCCCGATCCGGCGAGGCGGCGGCGGCCGGGCGACGCGAGCCGGCTCGACGATTTCCGCATCTGTGGGGTCACCTGCGACTCGGTCGACATCCTGTCGCGGCCGTTCTGGCTGCCTTCGACGGTGGATACCGGCGACTTCATCGAGATCGGCCACATCGGCGCCTATTCGCTGTCGCTCCGCACAACGTTCAACGGCTTCCATCCCGACACGTTCGTCGAGGTCGACCACGCTTTCGAAGACGATCGCGACGGGCTCGAGGGCTTCGCCACGGTGGAGACCTGGGGTGAGCCGGAGACCGAGGCGGTGGCGGGCGAGGTGGAGGCGGCGACACCGTCTCCCGGTACCGAGCCGGTGTGACACCGGGTTCGGCGGATCGTCCCGCCGGTGCGGGGGGCGACGTCGACGCTCCGGATCCGAATTCGATGGCCGGCCGGTTCAGACGGGCGAGCCGCGGCGATGCGCGTCGATCCGGCGGAGCCGACGTCGCTGGCCGAGCCAGAGCGCCGCTACGGCGACGATCGCCGCCACCTCGACGGCGCCGAGCGCGTCGAGGGCGGGCGAGGGACCGAAGCGGAGCCGTTCGGCGACCACGGTGGCCAGGGTCCGCTGCGCACCGACGACGAAGGCCGCGGCGTCGTGATCGCGGAAGGACAGGACGAAGGCGACGAGCCCCGCCACCGCCGCGGCCGGCGCCAGATGCGGGGCGAGGATGCGACGCAGCACCAGCCCGCGCGAGGCGCCGAGGTCGCGCGCGGCCTGCTCGACCGCCGGGTCGAGGCGGGCGAGCCGGACGAGAAAGAGCACCATCGCCGCGGCCGCGACGGCGCCGGTCTCGGCGACGACGACGAGGGGCGGGCCTCCGGTGAGCCCGAGCCGGTGCCCGAGGATCGACGTCGACAGGCCGAGGACGAGGCCGGGGGCGAGGAGCGGGGATACCAAGAGGGCGAAGAGGAGTGTGGCGCCGCGGCCTTCGCGACGATGGAGCGCCAGCGCGCCGGCGAGCCCGAGCGGCAGCGCCACCGCCGTCACCGCGAGACCTACGACGAGCGAGCCGAGGAGCCCGCGCCCCAGCCGATCGTCACCGAGGAGCGCCATGACGGCGGGTCCGCCGAATCCGGTCGGCGATACCGGGAACGGCGCCACCGTCACCACTGCCGGCGCGAGGGTGAAGGCGAGGAAGAGCGCGAGATACGGCTTCGGCACCATGCCCGCCCCGGCGCCGCTTCCCGAGTGGCCGGCCACGGGGGGGGCGAAGAGGTGGCGCCGACCGACACCGAAGATCCGCAGGACGGCGATGGTGCCGAGGAGGCAGGCGGCGAGCAGCACGACCGCGTGGGCGGTGCCGAGGTTCCAATCGTCGGAGCGGAAGATCTGCCGCCAGACCAGCGTCGGGAGCCGGGCGTCGAGCCGATCGCGGTCGACGACGAGCGGTGTCGCCAGCGCGCCGACGGTGAGGGCGAAGGTCGCCGCCGCGCCGATCGCCAGACCCGGGAGGGCGTGCGGGGCGACGATGCTGGCATGGATGCGCGACGGCGCCGCGCCGAGGTCGCGGGCGGCCTCGATCAACCGAGGATCGAGGCGGCGCAACACGAGGTGGAGCGCCAGCAGCATGAGCGGCGATTGAGCGTGGAGAAGCGCCACGAAGGCGACGCCGGACGTCCCGACGAGGTCGATCACCGGGGCGAGGATCGTCCCCCAGGCGCGGGCGCCGAGCAGGGCGTCGAGGCCGTGGGGGGCGATCGCCGCGACGAGGAGCAGGATGCCGCGCTCCCGTGGCAGGGCGAGCGCCGTCGCCCAGGCGACCGGATAGCACAGGATCGCCGACAGCGCGGCGATCGCCATCGCGATCGCGAGACCGCGCCACAGCGCCGCCATGGCCGGAGCGTCGACCCGGGCGAAGTTGGCGAAACCGACGGTGTCGCGCGGTGCGCCGTCGTGGTCGGCGAGGCGTCGGGCGCGATCGGCGAAGAGGCGGATGCGCCGGTCGATCTCGGCGCGGCGCTCGGGATCGACCGTGCGCTCCCATTGATCGCGCGCCGCCTCGACGGCGCCGGCGAGGTGGGCGATCTCGTCGCGAATCTCGATCGGTGTCGCCTCCACCGAAGTCAGCGAACGTGCGACCAGCCCGGTGAGTGGGGCGATGACGAGGCCGATCGCCCACACCGCGGTGAGGAGCCAGACCACCGGCCCGAGCCGCGGACGGTGGTGGTGCGGGGCGTCGCTCATCATCGGTGCGCCCCCGGAGACTCCGTCCTCGGGAAGACGAGAACGTCGTCGGCGTCGAAGCCGATGGCGTGGAGACCCGGCGGCAACTCGTCGCGCAGGCCATGGTTCGGCCGGTGCACGATCAGCCGCACGCCGCCGATGACGAAATCGAGGGCGATGATCCCACCCTCGAGGGTGCGGCCGACGAGTTCGCCGCGCAGCCGGTTGGGGAACCGAGGCGCCCCGCCGTCGGTCGCCGCGACCGAGCCGTCGTCGGGGCGCAGCCGTTCGGGGCGGATCATCACCTCGACCGGATCGGCGACGGCGACGGCTGCGGTCGCCCCGGCGAGGAGGCGACCGAGGGGGGTCTCCACCACCAGACGGTCGCGGTCGATCTCGACGACACGGCCGGGGAGAGCGTTCACCTCGCCGACGAAGCGGGCGACGAAGGCGGTGGCCGGCCGGGAAAGGAGCCGGTCGGGTGTGTCGATCTGCTCGATGCGGCCGGCGTTCATCACCGCCGCCCGGTCGGCGAGCGACAGCGCTTCGACGCGGTCGTGGGTGGCGAGGAGGAAGGTGATGCCGGTGTCGCGCTGGAGCGCCCTCGTCTCGGCGCACAGGGCTCGGCGCCGGACCGGATCGAGGCCGGCGAAGGGCTCGTCGAGGAGGAGCACCTCGGGCTCGGCGGCGAGAGCGCGGGCGAGGGCGACGCGCCGGTGATCGTCGAAAGGCAGATCGGCGGGGCGTCGGTGGCCGACGTCGGCGAGCCCGACGCGGTCGAGGAGTTCGGCGGCGCGGGCTCGCCGCTGGGGGCGACCGAAGCCGCGCGCTTCGAGCGCGAAGGCGACGTTGTCGGCGACGCTCAGCGTCGGGAAGAGCGCGAGCGAGGAGAAGATCATCACGGAGGGGCGATGTTCGGGGGCGAGGTCGGTGACGTCGACCCCGCCGATCGAGATGCGGCCGAGGGTGGGCGCATGGAAGCCGGCGAGGGTGCGCAACAGCGAGGTCTTGCCGGCGCCCGAGGGGCCGAGGAGCGTGAAGAATTCGCCGGCGGCGACGTCGAGATCGGTCGGGTGGACGGCGACGGCATCGCCGTGAGTCACCGAGAGGCTCTTCGCTCGCAGATCCCTTCCGTGCATCACCGGCTCCGGTCGAGGATGGGGTCCGCGCGAGGCGCGATGCGAGGTCGCGGCGCGGCGATCGTCGGATGGCGGCGGATCACTCCGCCCACGGCGAGTGGCGCACCAGCGGCAGGGCGAGGAAATAGAGCGCCACCACGGCGAAGCCGGCCTTGATCGGCCAGTCGACGAGGAGGTTCTGGGCGAGGGCGACGCCGGCCAGCGCGAACCACAGCAGGGTGACGGCGATGGTGACGATGCGCAGCTTCACCACGCGCAGCGGGTGGACGAAGACGACCGGCACGAACATCCCCACCGTGCCGAGGGCGAGCAGGGCGGCCGACAGGCCCCAGGGCAGGCGCAGCACGAAGAGATAGAGGACGGCGATGTTCCACAGAGCCGGGAAGCCGCGGAACCAGTGGTCCCTGGTCTTCATGTGGGTGTCGGCGAAATAGAGCGTCGAGGCGAGGGTGACGACGAGGCCGAGCCAGAAGGCGACGGGCGTCGGCATCAGGTCCGATCGCCACAGGGCGATCACCGGCACCAGCACATAGGTGAGGAAGTCGATGACGAGGTCGAGGACGACGCCGTCGATGCGCGCCGCGGTCTCGTGGACCTTGGCGGCGCGGGCGAGCGTGCCGTCGATGCCGTCGATGAAGAGGGCGAGGCCGAGCCAGGCGAAACAGGTGGCGAAGTCGCGCTCGATCGCCGCATAGAGTGCGAGGAGCGCCACCGCACCACCCGACGCGGTGAACACGTGGACGGAAAATCCCGCTGCGCGCCGGACCGGTTCCGGCTTGTCGTCGAGCGTCATACCGCATCCCTCGGGCGCATCGTGGGGCGCCGATCGTGACCGGGGGTGTTCCCCCGTGCTGGACAGCTAGAAAGCACGCATGCGACGATCGAGCAATGTTCGACGTCGCAAGGGTGTCGCGAAAGCGCCGCGGCGGGTGTGGGTGGATCCAGGCGGGCGAGGGCTCCGGTGTCGGCGAAGCGATGGGACGAGCGATCCGGGGCGGTGGGCGAGCGGCTCGACGAGTCGCTCGGCGAAGCGCTCGAGGAGGCGCGCGAGCTGCGCGCCGGCCTCTGGCAGAACCTCGCCCAGATCGCCGGCTTCGTCGGCGACCTGACCGGGCTCGCACCGCTGTGGGACCGCATCTCGACCTGGGTCGGCGAACGGGCGGCGGCGCGCGGGCCGGTCGCCTTCACCGTGGCGCTGATCGCGCTCTCCGCCAAGATGGCCAAGGCCGACGGCATCGTCACGGCGGAGGAGGTCATGACCTTCCGCCGCGTGGTGGAGATCCCCGCCGGCGAGGAGCGCAACGTCGAGCGCCTGTTCGATCTCGCCCAGCGCGACATCGCCGGCTACGAGGTGCACGCCGCCCGGATCCGCGACCTCGCCAAGGGTGACACGGTCTTCCTCGAGGACGTGCTCGAGGGCCTCTTCCTCATCGCAGCCGCCGACACCTGGGTGCACGAACGCGAGATGGCCTTCCTCGAACGGGTCGGCGAGATCTTCGGCATCGACGAGCGGCGGTTCGAGGCGATCGCCGCGGGCTTCGTCCGCCGGCGCGGCCCCGATCCCTACCGGGTGCTCGGGGTGTCGCGCGAGGCCGAGGACGAGGTGGTGAAGAAGGCGTGGCGCAGGGCGGTGATGGAGTGTCATCCCGACCGCCACTTCGCCCACGGTCTGCCGGCGGAGGCGATGGCGATCCTCGATGACCGGCTGGCGGCGGTCAACGCCGCCTGGGAGGCGGTCCGGCTGGAGCGCGGGTTGGCGAAGTGAGGGGACGTCCGACCGTGGCGGCGGAGGCGTCGGCGGAGTAGACTGACCGCATGACCGAGACACCCGAGGCCGAGGCCTTCGAACCGGACACGTCGCTGGTCGACGAGGTACGACCGTCGCCGAACCACGGCGAGAGGCGCGGCCGCTTTCTCCACGCACCACCCGACATCCTCTTGCTGCACTACACCAGCATGCCGGACGGCCGCGGCCTCTCGGGCGCCGAACGGGCGATCCGCTGGTTGACCATGCCGGTCTCCGAGGTCTCGGCCCACTACGTCGTCGACGAGGACGGGCGCATCACCCAGTTGGTGCCGGAACTCAGGCGCGCCTGGCACGCCGGGCGCGGCGCCTGGGGCGAGGACGACGACGTCAATTCCGCCTCGATCGGCATCGAGATCGTCAATCCCGGCCACTGGTGGGACATGGCGCTCACGCCGGACCGCGATCCCGATGCACCGGTCGAGGTGCATCCCGGCTACCGGCCCTTCCCGGAGGCGCAGATCGCGGCGGTGATCGCCCTCGCCCACGACATCGTGGCGCGCAACGGCATTCCCGCCGACCGGGTGCTCGCCCATTCCGACATCGCGCCGGGGCGCAAGCGCGATCCCGGCGAACTCTTCCCCTGGGAGAAGCTGGCGAAGGCCGGGGTCGGCCTGTGGGTCCCGCCGGTCGAGGTGGCCGAGGGACGGGTCCTGGCCGCGGGCGAGACCTCGCCGCTGGTCGCCGCACTGCAGGCGATGCTGCGCTTCTTCGGCTACGGCCTCGAGGTCACCGGGGTCTTCGACGTCGCCACCACGGCGGTGGTCGAAGCCTTCCAACGCCATTTCCGCCCCTCCCGTGTCGACGGTGTCGCCGATCCGGGGACTATGGCGACGTTGCGCGCCCTGCTCGAGGCGCGCGAGGCCCGGGAGGCGATCGCATGAGACGGCGAACGCTGCGGGCGATCCGCCGGGCCGGCCTCCTCGCGCCGGTGCTGATGTCGGTGGTGGCGCAGGCCCAATCGCCGGGGCCGGCGATGAAGGACGGACGCAGGCCGGAAGCGGCGCCGGCTGCGGCGAGACTCGCTCCGGGCGTGAGCGACGTCGCGCCCGCCGATCCGCTCGGCGAGGCCTTCGACCTGTTCACGCGGACGCGCACCGCACCGGCTGCGGCGGTTCCCGAACCGCCGCCGCGCGCGACGGAGCCGCCGCCGGCGGCGATCTCCGAGATCGCCCCGGGCGTGGTGGCGGTCGAGCGCGGAGTGGCGATCGACGCGCCGCCCGCCGGCGGGTCGGTGGAGCGGGGCGCCGGGGCGGGCGCGATCGAAGGGTCGGGAAGCGGCGTGCTCGGCTTCGCGCCATCGCAGCGGTCCGCGGGCGAGGCGGCCGAACGGCTCGCCGCCGGCTCGGCGAGGGCGGAGAAAACGGACGCCGATTTCGTGGCGCGGCCGATCGACGTGCCGCTGCCGCGGCGGCGGCCGGCGGACGCACCGACGGCGGGGGAGGGCGAGTTGCGCCTCGCCGCGCTCGCCCCCGCGCCGCTCGCCGCACCGGCCCCGGCTCCGGCGCACGTGGCGGCCGAGACTGAGGTCTTCGGCGAACCGAAGCGGATCCCGAAGGCGGCGGAGCCCTACATGGCGCTGCTCCGGCGCGAGGCGGCGGCCAACAAGGTGCCGCTGTGGCTCGCCGTCGGCGTCGGCTGGGTGGAGAGCAAGTACCAACCGAACCTGCGGGGTAGCCACGGGGTGGTCGGGCTGATGCAGGTGATGCCGTCGACGGCGCGGTTCCAAGGCTATCGCGGACCGACCGAGAGGCTGTTCGAACCGGAGACCAACATCATCTGGGGGATGAAGGAACTCGGCTGGGACTGGGCGAAATCGGGCGGCGATCCGTGCCTGGCCATCGCCAAATACAAGGGCGGCATCGCGACGAAGCGGATCTCCCCGGCGGCCGCGGACTATTGCCGCAAGGCGAAGGCGGTGACGGGGATGGGGTGAGGGGGGATGCGCCTCTCTCGACCTGAGGTGCACGCGGTCGATCGGCCTCAGCGGTGTGCCCACTTGACCCCGCGCGCCTTCCGGCCCATCTGTCGCGCGCCAGTCGGCCGGGCGGCCGCTCCGGGTGTCTCACCCGGGGAGGAAAGTCCGGGCTCCACGGAAAGACGGTGCCGGTCAACGACCGGCGAGGGCGACCTCAGGGAAAGTGCCACAGAAAACGAACCGCCCCGATGCGGCCGTCGGTCCACCGACGGCCGGTCGCAAGACGGACCTTCCTCGGGAGGCGATCGGGGTAAGGGTGAAAAGGTGGGGTAAGAGCCCACCGCGGACCCGGCAACGGGGACGGCAGGGCAAACCCCACCGGGAGCAAGACCGAATAGGGGCGGCGCGGGCTCGCAAGAGTTCCGGTCTTTTCCGGACCAGTCGCCCGGGTTGGTTGCGCGAGGCGTCCGGCGACGGGCGTCCCAGACGAATGGCCGCCACGTGGGGGAAACCCCGCCATACAGAACCCGGCTTACAGGCCGACTGGCACTTCCCCTTTCCGCCGACCGGCGCGGGCGCCCTCAGGACCGGGGCGCCACCGCGTCACACCGGCTCCCAGCGATCGTGTTCGGCGGCGCGGTAGACGGCGTCGATCATCGCTTGGTTCGCCTTCGAGTTCTCGAGGGTGACGACCTCGGCCGTCCCGCCGGTCGCCGCGGTGACGAAGGCTTCGACCTCGCGGCGGTACTGGCGATTGTCGGGGAAGCGGAAGATCGTCGATTCGCCATGGCCGCGGTTCGACAGTTCGATCTCCTCGGCGCCCCAGCGGTTGGCGTTGAACGGCGACTTCACCTCGATCACCCCTTCGTCGCCGTGGAACACCATCACCTGCCGGGCGGCGAGTTGGGTGGCGACGTAGAAGCTCAGTTCGAAGTCGCCGAAGTCGGCGCGCACGCTCGCCCAGCAGTCGGTGCCGAAGTCGGGGTCGCGCTCGAGGCTAGCCTGGACGCGGACGGGTTCGCGACCGGTGGCGAAGCGGGTGGTGACCGTCGGGTAGACGCCGATGTCGGGCAGGCCGCCGCCGCCGAGTTCGGGGCGGTTGCGCATGTTGGCGGGGTCGCGGTTGTAGTAGGTGAAGGCGCCCTGGACCTGGCGCAGCCGGCCGATGGCGCCGCTCGCGAGCAGTTCGCGCACCTTCGCCCAGACCGGCGAATAGGTGACCATGAAGGCTTCCGAGACGGTGACGCCGACGCGGTCGCGCGCCGCGATCAGGGCGTCGATCTCCGGGGCGGAGAGGGCGATCGGCTTCTCGCACAGCACGTGCTTGCCGGCTTCGACGGCGCGCAGCGTCCACTCGACATGTTGCGCCGTCGGCAGGGGCACGTAGACGCCGTCGATCGCATCGTCGGCGAGCATCGCCTCGTAGGAACCGAAGGTGCGCGGGACGCCGAAGCGGCGGGCGAGCTCGGCGGCGCGCGCCTCGTCGCGGCTGGCGATGGCGGCGACGACGCCGTTCGACGAGTCCAGGATGGCCGGGATCACCAGTTCACGGGCGATCTTGGCGGTCGACAGAATGCCCCAGCGGAACATGAGCGCGCTCCTCGTGGTCGGGAGCGGCGACGATAGCACCGCCGTGCCGGGGGCGTCAGCCGACGGCGGCGAGATCGCCGCGGAGCGCGGGGCGGGCATGCGCCGGGGCGTCGGCGGGCGACCGTAAACGGGCGATTAACCCTAAGAGAGTTTCAATGGGAGAACGGCGTGGTTCGGCTCGGATCATGCCGGCGTTTCGTTGACCGCCCATGAGATCCCATGGTATCCCAAATCATCCCGTTCCGAATGCCCCCGACGAGGGACCTTCCGACGGTCGCAGCCGCGGCCGTGGGCGCGTCGTCGTTCGGGCGCGGCGTTTCGGGGGCGGAGCGATGGTCGAGGCCGGGGGCCGGAGGCGATGGTGGAACGGTTTCTCGGACGGCAGGTGAAGCGGATCGACGCCAAGGGACGCGTCTCGATCCCGGCGCCGTTCCGCGCCGTGCTGGCGGCGGAGCGGTTCGACGGTCTGTTCTGCCTGCGCTCTCTGACGCATCCGGCGGTGGACGCCGGCGGTGCGGCGCTCCTCGCTTCGATCGAGACGACGCTCGCCCGGCACGATCCCTTTTCGACGGAACACACGGAACTGGCGGCCCTGCTCTTCGGACAGGGCGACGGGCCGACGCTCGACACGGAGGGGCGGATGGTGATGCCCGACTGGATCCGCGAGGCGACCGGGATCACCACGGAGGTGCTCTTCGTCGGCCTCGGCACGCGATTCCAGATGTGGGCGCCGGAGCACTTCGCCGCGCAGGAGGCGCGGGCGCGGGCGACGGTGAGCCGGCTCCTCGGGACGCCGGTCGGGGAGAACGGACGATGAGCGAGGCGGCTCCGCATCTACCGGTGCTGCTCGGCCGCGTGATCGAGCGGCTGGCGCCGAAGCCCGGCGAGATCCACGTCGACGGCACCTTCGGCGCCGGCGGCTACACGCGCGCGATCCTGGCGATCGGCGCCGAGGTGATCGCCATCGACCGCGACCCCACCGCGATCGCGACCGGCGCGGCGGCGGTGGCGGCCTCCGGCGGTCGGCTGCGGCTGGTGGCGGGTGTCTTCGGCGATCTCGACGCGCACGTCGCCGCCCTCGGCCTCGCGGCGGTCGACGGGGTGGTGCTCGACATCGGCGTCTCGTCGATGCAACTCGACCGGGCGGAACGGGGCTTCTCCTTCCGCCAAGACGGGCCGCTCGACATGCGCATGGGCGGCGAGGGCCCGACGGCGGCGGACGTGGTCAACACCGCCGACGCCGCTACGCTCGCCCACATCTTCCGGGTCTACGGCGAGGAGAAGCGCTCGGGTCAGGTGGCGCGCGCCATCGTCGAGGCGCGCAAGGCCGCGCGTTTCACCACGACGCGGCAGCTCGCCGCGGTGGTGGAGAGCGTGATCTGGGCCAAGCCCAACGAGATCCATCCGGCGACGCGCGTCTTCCAGGCGCTGCGCATCCACGTCAACGACGAACTCGGCGAACTCGTCCGGGCGCTCGCCGCCGCCGAGCGGGTGTTGAAACCCGGCGGGCGGCTGGTGGTCGTCACCTTCCATTCGCTCGAGGACCGTATCGTCAAGCGCTTCCTCGCCGATCGCACCAGGACGGCGCCGGGCGGCTCGCGTCACGCGCCGTCGGCGAGCGTGGCACCGGCGACCTTCGTCGGCCTGAGCAAGGGCGTCGACGAGGCCGACGACGAGGAGATCGCCGCCAATCCGCGCTCGCGATCGGCTAAACTCAGGGCGGCGGTGCGGACCGAGGCGCCGGCTCGGGCGATCGACGCGGAGGCCCTCGGCCTGCCGCGAGTCGAGACCAACCGGCGGGGAGGTCGCTGATGCTCAGGGCCGTCAACTTCCTGCTGGTCGTCCTGATGCTGGCCGGTGCGGCGGTCGTCTACGACTTCAAGTACGAGGCCGAACGGGCGACCACCCGAGTGGCGAAGATCAACCGCCAGATCGAGGGCGAGCGCGACGCCATCGCCACGCTCAAGGCGGAGTGGAGCCTGCTCAACCAGCCGCGCCGCCTGCAGGACCTGGTGGAACGCTATCACTCCTATCTGGAGCTCGACCCGCTCGATCCGACGCAGATCGGCACGCTCGACGACATTCCCTTCAAGCCGGCGATCAAGGGCGATGCGCCGGTGCCCACGCCGAAGGGCTCGGTGAAACTGGCGCAGCCCGACAAGCCCGGCGAGAAGACCGCGGGCATCGGCAAGCTGCTCGATCGCCTTCCGGGCGGTACACCGGACGGGCCGGCGACCACCGGCAGCATCGCCAAGGCCAAATCGCCGCCGCCGGCGAGTGGCCCCATGGTTCTGGTTCCAAAGATCGTCGTTCCGAAGCCAGCCGGGGACCCGGCCAAGGTGAACCGGTGAGGTCTCGTGTAGATGAGTGACGTCGCCGACAAGACCCCGGAATCGTCCGCCGAACTTCCCGCGGCGATGCCGACTCGCCCTCCCGAGGCGCCGGCCGACCGCGACTTCGCCGATTCGCGCCGGCGCATCGTCGTCGCCGGGCTCGTCTTCGCTTCGGTCTACGCGGCGGTCGGTCTGCGGCTCGTCGACCTCGGCAACGCCAGCGACGATCATTCGGCGGCGCTCGCCTCGGGCAGCACCCAGGTGTCCACGGCGCGCCCCGACCTGCTCGACCGCAACGGTGAGGTGCTGGCCACCGACGTCAAGTCGGCCTCGCTCTTCGCCGAGCCGAAGCGCATTCTCGACGTCGACGAGGCGATCGAGGCGCTCGCCACCGTCATCCCGGAGATGCGAACCGACGAGTCCATCCGCAGGAAACTGTCGTCGAAAGCCGGATTCGTCTGGCTGAAGCGCGAGGTGTCGAAGCAGCAGCGGCAGAAGATCTTCCGCCTCGGTATCCCCGGCATCGGTTTCATGGAGGAGAACCGCCGCTTCTATCCCGGCGGGCCGCTCGCCGGCCACGTGCTCGGCACCGTCAACGTCGACAACCAGGGCATCTCGGGTCTCGAGAAGTTCGTCGATCACGACATGGGGCTCGCCGATCTGCGCGCCACCGGGCTCGTCGCCGATCGCGGCTTGAAGGCGCGCCGGTTGTCGCTCGACCTGCGCGTCCAGCACGTCGTGCGCGACGAACTGGTCGATGCGGTACGGCGTTATCACGCGGTCGCGGCGATCGGCATCGTCCTCGACGTGCGCACCGGCGAGGTGCTCGGCATGTCGTCGCTGCCCGATTTCGATCCCAACCATCCCGAACAGGCGCTCGAAAAGCAGAACATGAACCGCGCGACGGCGGGCGTGTTCGAGATGGGATCGGTGTTCAAGACCTTCAATTCCGCCTTCACCCTCGACAGCGGCAAGGTGCACCTCACCGACAGCTACGATGCGACGTCGTCGCTGCACTTCGGTTCCCAGAAGATCTCCGACTTCCACGCCAAGGGGCGGGTGCTCACCGTGCCGGAGATCTTCATCTACTCGTCGAACATCGGTTCGGCGCGAATGGCGCTGAGGGTCGGGGCGGAGGCGCAGCGCGCGTTCTTCGACAGAATTGGTTTCCACGGGAAACTCGAAACCGAGCTTCCCGAAGTGGCCGCACCGCTCTATCCCAAGCGCCTGTCGGAGATCTCCACCGCCACTCAGGCCTTCGGTCACGGCATCTCGGTGACGCCGATGCACACGGCGGTCGGCGGTGCGGCGGTGATCAACGGTGGGCTGTTCATCCCGCCGACCTTCTTCAAGCGGACGCGCGAAGAGGCGGAGAAGGTGGCCGTCCGGATTCTCCGGTCGGAGACAAGCGACAAGATGCGCTACCTCTTCCGCCTCAACAACACGCCGGGTTCCGGCGGGTCGGGATCGAAAGCGGATGTCCCGGGCTATCTCGTCGGCGGCAAGACCGGCACGGCGGAGAAGCTCGAGAACGGCCACTATTCGGGGAACAAGCGGTTCAACTCCTATCTCGCAGCCTTCCCGATGGACGACCCGCAGTATCTGGTTCTGGTGGTGCTCGACGAGCCGAAGGCCGAGAAAGAGGTCGGAGCCGCCACCGCCGGCCTCAATGCGGCGCCGACCGTCGGCGCCATCATCCGCCGCATCGCGCCCATGCTGGGTGTGATGCCGAGATACGACCAGGGCAAGCCCTCGGTCGCTTCCAACTGAACCCGGCCGCGGGCGACGAGCCGCGGCGGTCGGGATGAACGGGGTTCTGGTTCATGCGCCTCAGGGAACTGACCCGAGGGATCGTCGCGGACGCGGGAACGGCCGACGCCGAGATCACCGGTGTCACCGCCGACAGCCGCAAGGTCGAGCCGGGCTTCCTGTTCGCAGCGCTCGCCGGGGTGAAGGCCGATGGCGCGCGCTACGCCGATCAGGCGGTGGCGAGAGGGGCGGCGGCGATCCTCGCGGCGAACGACGCCGAGCTCGGCGAACTCGGCGTGCCGGTCCTGCGAGCGGACGATCCGCGCCGGGCGTTGGCGCTCCTCGCCGCGCGGTTCTTCGGGGCCCAGCCGGCGACGATCGTCGCGGTCACCGGCACTTCGGGCAAGACCTCGGTCGCCGCCTTCGTTCGCCAGATCTGGGCGCGGCTCGGCCATTCCGCCGCCTCGATCGGCACCATCGGCATCGTCAAGCCGGACGGCGCCGCCTACGGCTCGTTGACCACGCCCGACCCGGTCGATCTCGCCCGCGATCTTTCGACGCTGGCCGGCGAGGGCGTCACCCACGTGGCGCTCGAGGCCTCCTCGCACGGGCTCGACCAGCATCGGCTCGACGGAGTACGGATCGCGGCCGGGGCCTTCACCAACCTGTCGCGCGACCACCTCGACTACCATCCGACGGTCGCCCACTATTTCGACGCCAAGATGCGGCTGTTCGAGGATCTGGTGCCGGCGGGCGGACCGGTGGTGGTCGAGATGGACACGGCCGATGGAGTGCACGCCGCCGAACGGGCGCGTGCCGCCGGGCGAAAGGTCTTCGGGGTGGGGCGCGGCGGGGACGACCTGCGGCTGGTGGCGGTCGACGCCGAGGCCGGCCGCCAGGTGCTGACCATCGCGGCGGCGGGGCGGACCCACACCGTCCGCCTGCCGCTCCTCGGCACCTTCCAGGTGTCCAACGCATTGGTCGCGGCCGGGCTCGCCGTCGTCACCGGCACACCGGTCGCCGCCGCGCTCGCCGCGCTCGAACGGCTCGAGGGGGCTCCGGGGCGGCTCGACCTCGTCGGGACGACGCCGGGCGGAGCGCCGGTCTTCGTCGACTACGCCCACAAGCCCGATGCGCTCGAGAAGGTGCTGCAGGCGCTGAGGCCCTACACGAAGGGTCGGCTCGTCGTCGTCTTCGGTTGCGGCGGTGATCGCGACCCGGGCAAGCGGCCGCTCATGGGCGAGATCGCCACGCGGCTCGCCGACGTCACCATCGTCACCGACGACAATCCGCGGTCGGAGGATCCGGCGACGATCCGCCGCGCCATCCTCGCCGCCGCGCCGGGCGCGATCGAGATCGGCGAGCGTGGACGGGCGATCCGCGAAGGGGTGAGGATGCTCGGCGCCGGGGACGTGCTGGTGGTCGCCGGCAAAGGCCATGAAACCGGCCAGATCGTCGGCAAGACGACGCTGCACTTCTCCGACCACGAATCCGTGGCCGCCGCGCTCGAGGATCTGCGCCGATGACCGCTCCCCTCTGGACCCTCGACGATCTCGTCGCCGCCACCGGCGGGCGAGTGGCCGGCGTCCCTTCCGCCGAGATCGGCGGAATCTCGATCGACAGCCGGACGATCTCGCCGGGTGATGCCTTCTTCGCCATCCAGGGCGATGCCCGCGACGGACACGACTTCGTCGAGTCGGCGCTGGCTCGCGGCGCCGGAGCCTGCGTCGTCGCGGAGGAGAAGCTCGGGGCGCTTCCGGAGGGAGGGCGTTACGTCGTGGTCGACGACGTGTTCGAGGCGCTGCGCCGGCTGGCGCGGGCGGCGCGAGCGCGGACGGGTGCCCGCATCGTCGCGGTGACCGGATCGGTCGGGAAGACCTCGACCAAGGAGGCGCTTCGCCACGTGCTCTCCGACCAGGGCAGGACCCACGCCTCGGTCGCCTCCTACAACAATCACTGGGGCGTGCCGCTGACGCTCGCCCGCATGCCGGCCGACTGCGCCTTCGGCATCTTCGAGATCGGCATGAACCACGCCGGCGAGATCGCTCCTCTGACCGCACTGGTGCGCCCGCACGTGGCGGTGGTCACGACGGTGGCGCCGGTGCATCTCGAGTTCTTCCGCGACGTCGAGGCGATCGCCGAGGCCAAGGCCGAGATCTTCGACGGGCTCGAGCCCGGCGGCGTCGCGGTGGTCGATGGCGACGTGCCGCAGGCCGGCATCCTGATCGACGCGGCGGCGGCGAAAGGGGCGCGCGTCGTGCGCTTCGGCATCGGCGAGGGCTTAGAGGCCCATCTGGTGCGCGCCTCGTTGCAGGCCGACAACTCGACCGTGATGGCCACCATCCTCGGCGACGCGATCACCTACAAGATCGGCGCACCGGGCAGGCACGTGGTCAAGAATTCGCTGGCGGTGCTGGCGACGGCGGTCTCGGTCGGCGCCGATCTCGCCCGCGCCGGGCTGGCGCTCGCCGCCATGACGCCGCCCAAGGGGCGGGGTGAACGCCATACGCTGCGCCTCGGCCACGGCGAAGCGACGCTGATCGACGAGAGCTACAACGCCAACCCGGCGTCGATGCGGGCGGCGATCGACCTGCTCGGCCACGCGCCGGTCGGGCTCGAGGGGCGGCGCATCGCCGTGCTCGGCGACATGCTCGAACTCGGGTCGCAGGGCGAGGCGCTGCACGCCTCGCTCGCCGAGGCGCTGGTGGCGGCGCGGG
Source organism: Siculibacillus sp. (assembly GCA_030247555.1). Taxonomy (GTDB): domain Bacteria; phylum Pseudomonadota; class Alphaproteobacteria; order Rhizobiales; family Ancalomicrobiaceae; genus CALBKH01. Next base: position 17,987 of record JAOTSD010000026.1, read on the forward strand.
TCGACCGGGTGTTTCTCGCCGGACCGCTGATGCACGCGCTGTGGCGCGCGCTCTCCACCGACATGCAGGGCGCCTGGGCGCCGACCGCCGCCGAGCTCGAGCCGAAGCTCCTCGCGGCGATCCGACCGGGCGACGCGCTGATGATCAAGGGTTCGAACGGCAGCCGCATGGGGCCGGTGGTCGAGGCCCTGAAATCCCGATTTTCCTCCACCCGCGCGCTCGCGGAAGACGTCTGACGAGAGGTTCCGACCGATGCTCTACGTTCTCGGAGAACTCTCCGACCGGCTCTTTCTCTTCAATCTCTTCCGCTATCAGAGCTTCCGCACCGGCGGCGCCATCCTGACCGCGCTCGCCTTCGTCTTCATGTTCGGACCGGCGATCATCGCCACCCTCAAGGTCAAGCAGGGCAAGGGGCAGCCGATCCGCGAGGACGGGCCGGCTTCGCACCTCATCACCAAGAAGGGCACGCCCACCATGGGCGGCCTGATGATCCTCTCCGGCTTCCTGTTCTCGACCCTGCTGTGGGCGAACCTGTCCAACGTCTACGTGCTGGCGGTGACGGCGGTGACGCTGGGGTTCGGTGCCATCGGCTTCTGGGACGACTACCTGAAGGTCACCAAGCAGAGCCACAAGGGCTTCTCCGGCAAGCAGCGTCTGGCGCTCGAGTTCGTCATCGCCGGGGCGGCGGTGCTGGTGATGGTGTGGATGAACCGGGGCGCCCATCCGACGGCGCTCGCCTTCCCCTTCTTCAAGGACTTCTTCCTCGACCTCGGCTGGTTCTTCATCGTCTTCGGGGCCTTCGTCATCGTCTCTTTCGGCAACGCGGTGAACCTCACCGATGGGCTCGACGGGCTCGCCATCGTGCCGGTGATGATCGCGGCGGCGACCTTCGCGGCGATCGCCTATCTCACCGGCCGCGTCGACTATTCGACCTATCTCGGCCTCAACCACGTGCCGGGCGCGGGCGAGCTGTCGGTGGTCCTCGGTGCGGTGGTCGGCGCCGGGCTCGGCTTCCTGTGGTTCAATGCGCCGCCGGCGGCGATCTTCATGGGCGACACCGGCTCGCTGGCGCTCGGCGGATTGCTCGGCAGCGTCTCGGTCGCCGTCAAGCACGAGATCGTGCTCGGCATCGTCGGCGGTCTGTTCGTGCTCGAGGCGATGTCGGTGATCATCCAAGTGGCGAGCTTCAAGCTCACCGGCAAGCGCGTCTTCAAGATGGCGCCGATCCACCATCACTTCGAACAGCTCGGCTGGAAGGAACCGCAGGTGGTGATCCGCTTCTGGATCATCGCCGTGGTTCTGGCGCTGATCGGGCTGTCGACCCTGAAGCTGAGGTGAGGCGATGATCGCGGTCGACCTCTTCCGGGATCGCGCGGTGGCGCTGTTCGGGCTCGGCGGCTCCGGGCTCGCCACGGCCGAGGCGCTCGCCGCCGGCGGCGCCCATCTCAGGGTGTGGGACGATGCCGAGGCGGCACGCGCCGAGGCGGCGCGGCGCGGCCTCGAGGTGGTGCCGCTCGGCGACGTCACCTGGCGCGAGGTCGAAGCGCTGGTGTTGGCGCCCGGCGTGCCGCTCACGCATCCGGCGCCTCACTGGACCGTCTCCCTCGCCCACGCGGCGCACGTGCCGGTGATCGGCGACGTCGAACTCTTCGCCCGCCAGCGCCGCGCCGATTGCCCGACCGCGCCCTTCGTGGCGATCACCGGGACCAACGGCAAATCGACGACGACGGCGCTGATCGACCACCTGCTGCGCGCCGCCGGCCACGATTCCCGCATGGGCGGCAACATCGGCCGGGCCGTGTTGTCGCTCGAACCCTTCGAGCCGTCGCGCACCTACGTGGTCGAGTGCTCGTCCTTCCAGATCGACCTCGCCCCGAGTCTCGAGCCGACCGTCGGCATCCTGACCAATCTCTCCGAGGACCATCTCGATCGCCACGGCACCATGGCCAACTACGCCGCCATCAAGGAGCGGTTGGTCGAGGCGGCGACGACGGCGGTGATCGGCGTCGACGATCCGCTCTCGGCGGAGATCGCCGACCGCATCGAGGCGGAGAGCCACGTGGTGGTCCGCATCTCGGCGTCGCGCGAACTCGACGACGGCGTCTTCGCGCGCGGTACGGCGATCATCGAGGCGAAGGCGGGCGAGGAGCGGACGATCGCCGATCTCGCCGGCATCGGTTCCCTGCGCGGCCGACACAACGCGCAGAACGCCTGTGCGGCGGTGGCCGCGGTCCGGGCGCTGGGGCTCGGGCCGGCGGAGATCGCCGCCGGGCTCGCCACCTTCCCGGGCCTCGCCCATCGCATGGAGCAGGTCGGGCGCAAGGGGCGGGTGCTCTTCGTCAACGATTCCAAGGCGACCAACGCCGATTCCACCGCTCAGGCGCTGGCGAGCTTCGAACGCATCTGGTGGATCGCCGGCGGCAAGCCCAAATCGGGTGGCATCTCCTCGCTCGAGGGCTTCTTCGACCGCGTCGCCAAGGCCTACCTCATCGGGGCGGCGACGGAGGAGTTCGCCGCGACGCTCGACGGCCGCGTGCCCTTCGAGCGGGCGGGCACCATCGATCGGGCCCTGGAACTGGCGGCGGCCGATGCGGCGGCCGACGGTGCGGCGGAGCCGGTGGTGCTGCTGTCGCCGGCCTGCGCCTCCTACGACCAGTTCAAGAACTTCGAGGTCAGGGGCGATCACTTCCGCACCCTGGTCAGGGCGATCCCGGGGATCGAGGGGGTGGGGCCATGAACCGTACGGATCGTTCGCTCTTCGCATCCTGGTGGTGGACCGTCGACCGCACGCTGATCGCGGCGGCGGTGGCGTTGATGGTGGCGGGACTGATCTTCTCCTTCGCCGCCTCGCCGGTGGTGGCGGAACGGATCGGCGTCCAGGACAGCTTCCACTTCGTCAAGCGTCACGCGGTCTTCTTCGTCCCGGCGCTGGCGATGCTCTTCGGCATGTCGTTCCTCGGTCCGCGCGGCGTGCGGCGGGGGGCGGTGCTGGTCTTCGGCGCGTCGCTGGTGCTGCTGGTGGCGGTGTTGTTCGTCGGCCAGGAGGTGAAGGGCGCGCGGCGCTGGATCAACCTTCTCGGCGTGTCGATCCAGCCGTCGGAATTCGTCAAGCCGGCCTTCATCATCCTCGCCGCCTGGCTCTTCGCCGAGAACCAGAAGCGCAGGGAACTGCGGGTGCCCGGCAACGCGCTCGCCATCGTGCTCTTCATCACCGTCGCGGCGCTGCTCGTCGCCCAGCCCGACATCGGCCAGACGATCCTGACCTCCGCCGCTTGGGTGGCGGTGTTCTTCGTCGCCGGCATGTCGCTGTGGTGGATCATCGGCCTCGGCGGCGCGGGCGTCACGGGGTTGTGGGCCGCCTACACCTTCATCCCGCACGTCCACGCCCGCATCAACCGCTTCTTCGACAAGCAGGGGGTGGTGAAGCCCGGCGGTCACATGACCGCGGACGGCTATCAGGCCCAGCAGGCGCACGACAGTTTCCTCAACGGCGGCTGGTTCGGCCGAGGGCCGGGCGAGGGCACGGTGAAGCGCCTGCTGCCGGACAGCCACACCGACTACATCTTCGCGGTGATCGGCGAGGAATACGGGCTGATCATGTGCGCGCTGGTGGTGGCGGTGTTCGCGTGGATCGTCTTCCGCGGCTTCTCCCACGCCATGCGCGAGGAAGAGCCCTTCGTCCGCTATGCCGTCGTCGGTCTGGTGGTGCTGATCGGCGTGCAGTCGGGCATCAACATGGCGGTCAATCTGCAACTGATGCCGGCCAAGGGCATGACGCTGCCCTTCATCTCCTACGGCGGCTCGTCGTTGATCGCCACCGCGTTCGAGATGGGCTGCCTGCTCGCCCTGACGCGACGACGGCCGCAGGCGACCCGCTTCGCTGCGCCGATCCGACTCGAGCCGGTGGCGGCGGACGGGCGCGCGGCGGCGCACGCCGCCTGATCGAGGATCGTCGCGAGGGACGTCATGGCACTCACCATCCTCATCGCCGCCGGCGGGACCGGCGGCCATCTCTTCCCGGCGGAGGCGCTGGCCGCCGAGCTCGGCCGTCGCGGTCACGCGGTCGAACTTGCCACCGACGAGCGCGCCGACAAGTACGGCCGCGCCTTCCCGGCGCGCGCCGTCAACATCGTCCGTTCGGCGACCTTCAAGGGGCGCGACCCGCTCTCGCTCGCCCGCACTCTGCTCGCATTGGCGCGCGGGACGTGGCAGGCGTTTCGACTTATCGGGCGCATGAGGCCCGACGTCGTGGTCGGCTTCGGTGGCTATCCGACCTTCCCGCCGATGATCGCGGCACAGCTCCGCGGCGTGCCGACCGTCCTCCACGAGCAGAACGCGGTGATGGGGCGCGCCAATCGGGCGCTGGCGCGGCGGGTCACCCGCATCGCGTTGTCGTTCCCGGGCACACGGATGATGGGGGCGGACGGCTCGAAGGCTGTGCACACCGGCAATCCGGTGCGCGACATGGTGATCTCGGCGGCGCGGGTGCCCTATGCGGTGCCGAGCCTCGACGGCGAATTCCGGTTGCTCGTCTTCGGCGGAAGCCAGGGTGCGCGCTTCTTCTCCGAAAGCGTGCCGCCGGCGATCGAGCGGCTCGATCCGGCGTCGCGGGCGCGGTTGCGGATCGTGCAGCAGGCGCGGGCCGAGGATGCCGACGCGGTGACGGCGGCCTATGCGCGGATGGGGGTCGCGGCCGAGGTCGCGGCGTTCTTCGTCGATCTGCCGGCGCGGATCGCCGCGTCGCATCTGGTGGTGTGCCGATCGGGCGCGTCGAGCGTCGGCGAACTGGCGGTGATCGGCCGCCCGTCGATCCTGGTGCCGCTGCCGGGCGCGCTCGATCAGGATCAGGCGGCCAACGCCGCCGTGCTGGAGGCGGCGGGCGGTGGTTGGCCGATCCGCCAGGAGGAATTGACGCCGGAGCGCCTCGCTCTGGAACTCGGCAAGGCGATGGCCGACCCCGAGCAGTTGGCGCAAGCCGCGGAGGCGGCGAAGACCGCCGGCAAGGCCGATGCGGTCGCCCGGCTCGCCGACCTCGTCGAGGAGGTGGCGGGACGCCGCGGCTGAGCGCGCACCGCCGAATGCTTCAGAAGCCCCACCAGCGATAGGCGCCGCCGAGCGTGGCGATGGGCCGCGCGCGCATTTCCTCGCGGGCGGTGAGTTCGATGTCGATGCGGTCGGTGGTCCGAGCCTGGGCGGGGTGGCGGGCGGAGGCGGTGGCGAGGCGACGCAGGGTGCGTCGGGCGGCGCGGACGAGACGAACCATCGTGAGATCTCCTCGGTTCAGGGTCTGAGCAGGCCCCGACCTCGGCGTTCGTCCCCGTGCGGGAGGTTTTTCACCCCCTCGTCTTCGGCCCCCAGATTCGCGGCGAAATGTGGCGAGGGCGTGACGATATGTGCAAGAAATTGCAATTGTGCATGAATTCGGCGAAGTGCAGCCATGCGCTCGGGCGGGTGGGGTGCAGAGAGCCGAAAGCGAATTGCACGATCTGCGCCGCGACGAACGGGCGACCCCGGCGCCTCGCGAGGCGGCCGGTGCAATTCGCTCCGCTCTTCGTACCCTGCGGCTTCACGACTCCGGGTTTCAGCCGCCGACCAGCGCCAGCCATTCCTCTTCGGTCAGCACCTCGACGCCGAGATCACGCGCCTTGGCGAGCTTGGAGCCCGCTCCCGGCCCGGCCACGACGATGTGGGTCTTGGCCGACACCGAGCCCGAAACCTTGGCGCCGAGCCGCTCGGCCATGGCCTTGGCCTCGTCGCGGGTCATCTTCTCGAGGGAGCCGGTGAAGACGACGGTCTTGCCGGCGACGGCGGTGTCGGTCTTGGGCTTCTCGGCGTCGAGAGGCGTGACGTGCCCGATCAGGCGCTCGACCACGGCGCGGTTGTGCGGTTCGCGGAAATAGGCGGCGACGGCGTCGATCACCGTCTCGCCGATCTGGTCGATGGCGTCCATCTCCTCGCGGGCCTGGAGGTCGCCGTCGACGATCTTCAGCGCCGCGTCGTGGAAGGCCGACCACGAGCCGTAGGCGCGGGCGAGTTGGCGCGCCGTCGTCTCGCCGACGTTGCGGATGCCCAGCGCGAAGAGGAAGCGCTCGAGGCCGATGGTGCGGCGCTCGTCGATCGCGGCGAAGAGTTTCGCCACGCTCACCGCGCCGAAGCCCTCCTTGTTCTCGAGCTTCTTGAGCGCGCTCTCGGCGTTGCGGGTGGCGAGGGTGAAGATGTCGGCCGGCTCGCGGATGGGGAAGTCCGGGTCGGTGAAGAAGAACTCGATCTGCTTGTCGCCGAGGCCCTCGATGTCGAAGGCACGGCGGGAGACGAAGTGGCGCAGGTGTTCCTGGCGCTGGTAGGGGCAGGCGAATTCGCCGGTGCAACGGCGAATCTTGCCCTCCTCGCCGGTCGCCGTCTCCTCGCGGATCAGCGGCGTCTTCAGGTCGCAGAGGCAGAGGTGCGGGAAGTCGTAGGCCGCGCGCGCCTCGTGGGCCGCGTCCTTCACCACCTCGACGATCTGCGGGATGACGTCGCCGGCGCGCTGGACCACCACCGTGTCGCCGATGCGGGCCTCGAGGCGGGCGATCTCGTCGGCATTGTGCAGCGTGGCGTTGGAGACGACGACGCCGCCGACGGTGACCGGGATGAGGCGGGCGACGGGAGTGTGGGCACCCGTCCGGCCGACCTGGATGTCGATGCCTTCGAGGATCGTGGTGGCGCGCTCGGCCGGGAACTTGTGGGCGATGGCCCAGCGCGGCGAGCGCGAGACGAAGCCGAGGCGCGCCTGCAGGTCGAGGCGGTCGACCTTGTAGACGACGCCGTCGATGTCGTAGCCGAGGGTGGCGCGCATCGCCTCGATGCGGCGATAGTGGGCGAGCAGTTCCTCGGCGTTCGCGCAACGCACCATCAGTTCGTTGACCGGAAAGCCTAGGTCGCGGAAGGCCCGGACGCGGTCCCATTGGGTGGTCGGCATCCACTCGTCGGACACCTCGCCCCAAGCGTAGGCGAAGAACCCGAGCGGCCGCGACGCGGTGATGCGCGGATCGAGCTGGCGAAGCGAGCCGGCGGCGGCGTTCCTCGGGTTGGCGAAGGGCTTGTCGCCGGCCGCCTCCTGGCGGGCGTTGAGCGCGGCGAAATCGACGTGGCCCATGTAGACCTCGCCGCGCACCTCGAGCACCGCCGGGGCGCCGTCGGGCAGGACCCGCGGGATGTCGGCGACGGTCTCGACGTTGGCGGTGACGTTCTCGCCCTCGGCGCCGTCGCCGCGGGTCGCGGCCGAGACGAGGCGTCCGGCCTCGTAGCGCAGGGAGAGCGAGAGGCCGTCGATCTTCGGTTCGGCGGTGAAGGCGACGGCCTCGCCGTGGGTGGCGAGGAAGCGATGGACGCGGGCGACGAAGTCGGTGACGTCCTCGTCGGAGAAGGCGTTGTCGAGGGAGAGCATCGGCACGCGATGCATCACCTTCTCGAACTTCTCCGACGGTCCGGAGCCGACCTTCAGGCTGGGGCTGTCGGGCCGGCGCAGATCCGGAAAACGCGCCTCGAGTGCGAGCAGCCGCCGCCGCAGCCGATCGTACTCGGCGTCGGAGACGGTCGGAGCGTCGTCCCGGAAATAGCGCCGGTCGTGCTCGCGGATCGCACCCGTCAGCCGCGCGATCTCGGCGGCGGCTTCGAGGGGGGAGAGAGCGTCGGGTGGAAGTTCGGCGGGCATGGAAGTCCTCGTCATGTCGCGTCGATCGTCTCCGAAGCGCGCGGTGATGTCACCCGGCCGTTCGCCGATCCTCCTTCCCCCCGCGAGGGGAGAAGGGAATGCACCTTCGGTACGATGCGCCCGTTCACCCTCCGGCCATCAGTCGCTCGGCCGCCGCCCGCGCTTCCGCGGTGATGGTCTCGCCTGAGAGCATGCGGGCGATCTCCTCGCGTCTCGCCTCGCGGCCGAGCTCCACCACCCGGGTGGCGACTCGTTCCTCGCCGCCGCCGGGGACCGGTTCCTTGGAGATCAGGAGATGGGTGTCGGCGCGGGCGGCGACCTGCGGCGCGTGGGTGACGCTCATCACCTGCACCTTGTCGGCGAGCCGCGCCAACCGCTGACCCACCGCGCCGGCGACCGCGCCGCCGACGCCGGTGTCGATCTCGTCGAAGATCAGTGTCGGCGCCGAGCCCCTGTCGGCGAGGCTGACCTTCAGCGCCAGCAGGAAGCGCGACAGCTCGCCGCCGGAGGCGACTTTCATCATCGGCCCCGGCCGTGTGCCCGGATTGGTCTGGACGTGGAACTCGACGCGGTCGATGCCCTCCGGACCGGCCTGGGCGCGATCGGCGGTGCGGGCGACGATGAAGCGGGCGCGTTCGAGCTTCAACGCCGGCAACTCGGCGTGGACGGCGGCCTCCAGCCCCTCGGCCGCGACGGCGCGGTCGGCGGAGAGGGCGGTCGCCGCGACGAAGTAGGCGGCCTCGGCGGCGGCGACCGCGGTTTCGAGCGCCGCGAGGCGCTCCTCGCCGTGGTCGAGGGCGGTGAGGTCGGCGGCCATGCGGGCGTGCAGGGCGGGCAGCGCGTCGCAGGCGCAGGCGTGCTTGCGAGCCGCCGCGCGCAGGGCGAAGAGGCGCTCCTCGGTGCGCTCGAGGTCGCGCGGATCGAAGTCGGCTTCGCGCAGCGCCTTGGCGAGTGCGGCGCGTGCCTCCTCGAGCAGGTCGAGGGCGGCACCCATCGGCTTCAGCGCGGTCTCGGAGAGTTCGGGCAGCGCCGCCGTCTTGCGCTCGAGGTTGCGCATCAGCGAGGCGATCGTCGGGATCGGCGAATGGGCGCCGTCGAAGGTCTCGACCGCGCTCGCCAGATCGCCGGCGACCTTCTCCGACTGCATCACCCGGTGGCGCCGGGTGGCGAGCTCGGTCTCCTCGCCCTCCTCGGGCCGCAGACGATCGAGCTCCTCGAGCGAAGCGCGCAGCCAGTCCGCCTCGCGCCGGGCCGCGTCGATGCGGGCGGCATGGGCGTCGCGTTCCTTGACGGCGGTGCGCCAGCCGCTCCAGGCTGCGGCGACCGCCGCCACCGCCGGGTCGAGCCCGCCGAAGGCATCGAGGAGGCGGCGATGCTCGCGCTCGTCGGTGAGCGCCCGGTCGTCGTGCTGGCCGTGGATCTCGACCAGCCGCTCGCCGATGTCGCGCAGCAGCGTCGCCGAGACCGGGGCATCGTTGAGGAAGGCGCGGGTGCGTCCGTCGGCGGCCTGGATACGGCGGACGATGACGTCGCCGGCGGCGTCGATGTCGTTGTCGGCGAGGAGACGGCGGACGGGGTGGTCGGGCGCGACGTCGAATATGGCCGTGACCTGCCCCTGCGGGGCGCCGTGGCGCACCAGACCGGCGTCGCCGCGGCCGCCGAGGGCGAGTGCCAGACTGTCGAGCAGGATCGATTTGCCGGCGCCGGTCTCGCCGGTCAACACCGTCAGACCGCGCGCGAAATCGATCTCCAACCGCTCGATCAGAACGATGTCTCGGATCGACAGAGCGGCGAGCATGGGCGGACGCGATTCTCCCGGAGGTCGTTGGCGGACGATAGTCTCGGCGAGAACAAAACGGAACCCCCCGACCGGCGGCGCGATCGGGAGCCTCGTCACATGATGCGGAAGCCGCGGAAGGATTTGGAGATCCAGCTCCCCGAGGACTCGTTCGGCTCATAGCCGCCGGTCTTCAGGAGCGAATAGCTGTCCTTGTACCACTGGCTGTCGGGGAAATTGTGCCCGAGCACGGCCGCCGCGGTCTGCGCCTCGTTGACGACGCCGAGGGCGTAATAGGCCTCGACCAGACGGGCGAGCGCCTCTTCGACGTGGCGCGTGGTCTGGTAGTCGGTGGTCACGACCTTGAAGCGATTGATGGCGGCGAGATGCTGGCCCTTGCGCAGGTAGAAGCGGCCGACGTCCATCTCCTTGCCGGCGAGTTGATCCTTGACGGTCAGGATCTTCTTGCGGGCGTCGTCGGCATAGGGCGAGTCCGGGTACTTCTGCACCAGTTCGGCGTAGGCCTGCATCGCCTTGCCGGTGCGTTCCTGATCGCGGCTGACGTCGGGGATCTGCTTGTAGTAGCTCTCGGCCATCAGATACTGGGCATAGGCCGCGTCCGGGCTGCCCGGATAGAGGGTGATGAAGCGGCGGGCGGCGGTGATGCACTCGGTGTGGTTGCCGCGCTCGAACTGGGTGTAGGCCTGCATCAGCACCGACTTCTTGGCCCAATCCGAATAGGGGTGCAGCCGGTCGACGTCCTCGAACTTCTTCACGGCGTCGGCGCGCTTGCCGGCCTGCTGCAACACCAGCCCCTCGTTGTAGAGCTGGTCGGCGGGCGTGCGGTCGAGACCGAGGTCGTCCTCCTTGGAGGCGCAGCCGGCGAGCAGGGCGGCCATCGTCGCGGCGAGCGCGAGGCCGGCGAGGCGGCGGTGCCGGGCGAGCGCGGATCCGCGCTCCAGCGTCTTCGTCCTACCCGCGTCGACCACGTTGGCGTTCCCCATCTCTCGAAAATCCGCTCTTCCTCGTCCGCTCGTGCCCCGGGCGGACCGGGGGCGGCCGGCGGATCGGCTCGTCCTCGCACTCCCGGCGGGAGCGCTCGACCGGCCCGGCCGACGTTGTAACGCGCCGCGGCGACCGCGTCACCTCGGTGGCTGCCGATTGGATCGAATTTGTGGCGGGCGGCCGATCGGACGACATCGCGACGCGCACCGACCGCGGTGCGTTCCGCCGCAGTCGCGGCTCAGGCGACTTCCGCGGCCCAGGCGGTGGGCGCCGAGGCGTGGCCGAGTTCGGCCGTCGGGGCGGTGGTGGAGCGGGTCGCGGAGTCGACCAGCGCCCACGCGGTCGGATCGGCGAAGAGCGCCTTGAGAGCGAGATGGTTCATCCGGTGGCCGCCGCGATAGGAACGGTAGAGGCCGAGAAGAGGTGCACCGGAGAGGGCGAGATCGCCGATGGCGTCGAGCAGCTTGTGGCGGACGAACTCGTCGGCCCAGCGCAGGCCTTCCGGATTGAGGACGCGATCGTCCTTGATGGCGACGGAGTTCTCGAGGCTGGAGCCGCGGCACAGGCCCATCGGCAGGAGTTTCTCGAGGTCCTTGACGAACCCGAAGGTCCGGGCGCGGGCGATCTGTTCGCGGAACACCCTCGGAGAGAGATCGACGCCGATCGACTGGCGGCCGATCACTCTGTCGGGGAAGTCGATGGTGACCTCGTAACGCTGACCCTCGTAGGGGCGCAGCTCGGCCCAACCGCTGCCCAGTTCGACGCGTACCGGTTTGAGAACCTTGACGTAGCGTCGGCGGGCCGACTGGGTGACGAGGCCGACCTGATCGATCGCCTCGATGAAGGCATCGGAGGAGCCGTCCATCACGGGGACTTCCGAACCGTCGATCTCGATGATCAGATTGTCGACACCGAGGCCGCGCAGGGCCGCCATCAGATGCTCGATGGTGGCGACGGGCGCCTGCTTCGGATCGCCGACCATGGTGCACAGGTCGGTGGCGGAGACGTGGTTCCACAGGGCCGGGATCTCGACGTCGCGTCCCTTCACCGCTTCGGTGCGGACGAAGACGATGCCGGTGTCGTGGTCGGCGGGTTGGAGAGAGAGGGTGACTTCCTCGCCGCTGTGAACTCCGATCCCCACGACGCGTACCGTATCGGCGATCGTGGTCTGAGCGTTCACGGTCGTGCGAGCCATCGTCTTCACCCGTTTCGCTCACCCGGCCGGAAAGGCAGGCGAGCCGGTAATCACATTCGGGGAGAGGCCACGGCCGCCTTCCCGACACCACCGCCCGCGGGCGGTCCGGTTCGGATCGGGCAGCGCCCCTTCCGAACCTCTCGACCCTCAGGTTAACGGGGCTCGAAGCGGAAGCGAAATCACGCTTGGTTACACAATGTTACCATTATCCATATGCAAAAAGATCTTCATTTTCAAACAATTGGAACCAAATGGCGAAAATGGGGAACGGGGGCCGTCACACATGTGGCGGCCCCCGTTCCGTATCGTTTGGGGACGACGTCGCGTCAGTTCGCCTGGCGCCTCAGGAAGGCGGGGATCTCGAGCTGATCCTCCTCCGACAGGCGTCCCTGGGCCGGGGTGCGACCCATCGGGTCGAGGCCGCCGGCGGCCGGGCGGTGGGCGTTCTCCATCGGCATGCGCGGGGCCGGGCGCTTGGCGAACTCGTCGTGGCCGGCGGGCTGGTAGGCGGCGGGCTCGCGCGGGGCCGGGGCGAAGCTGGGCTCACGCATCGTCGGGGCCTCGGCTTCGTGTTCGTCGCGGCGGGAGAGCCCGTGGGCGAGCCGCTTCAGCAGGCTCATCGGGCGGCGTTCCTCGTCGAGAAGCTCTTCCGGCTGGGCCATCTGGCGCTGGGCGATCGGCGGGAATTCGTCGACGCGCGGCATCCGCGGCTGGACGGCCGGACGTTCGGCGGTCGGCGGGATGTAGGGCCGGCGATCGACCTGCGGTTCGGGGCGGGCCTTCGGCTCGTCCATCTCCTGCACCGGGTCGGTGTGGGCGAAGGGCGCCGGCTGCGGCTCGAAGCGCTGGATGGCCACGGCCGGATCCTGGGCGACGCGGGTCATCGGAGCGGGGGCTTCGGCGGCGGGCGTGAACCGGGCCTCGACCTGCGGCGCCGGCACCGGAGCCGGGGCGGCGGCGACGATCGGCTCCTCGATGGCGAGCGAGCGTGCGATGGCGGCGGCGGCCGACTGGGCGGCGGCGTTGGAGGCGGAGGCGGAGGGGCGGACCTCGGTGCGGGCCTGCTCCAGCGCGGCCGGAACCGGGCGGCCGGCGGCGCGCAGACGGGCCGCCAGATCGGCCATGCGGGCCTCCTGCTGGGTCATCTCGGCCTTGATCTCCTGATCGATGCCGGTGGCGACGACGGAGACGCGGACGACGCCCTCGAGACTGTCGTCGAAGGTGGCGCCGAGGATGATGTTGGCGTCCGGGTCGACCTCCTCGCGGATACGGGTGGCGGCTTCGTCGACCTCGAAGAGGGTGAGATCCTTGCCACCGGAGATCGAGATGAGCACGCCCTTGGCGCCCTTCATCGAGGTCTCGTCGAGCAGCGGATTGGCGATCGCCGCTTCCGCAGCCTGCAGGGCGCGCTTGTCGCCGGACGACTCGCCGGTGCCCATCATCGCCTTGCCCATGCCGCGCATGATCGAGCGGACGTCGGCGAAGTCGAGGTTGATGAGCCCCTCCTTCACCATCAGGTCGGTGATGCAGGCGACGCCGGAGTAGAGCACCTGATCGGCCATGGCGAAGGCGTCGGCGAAAGTGGTGCGCTCGTTGGCGATGCGGAAGAGGTTCTGGTTCGGGATGACGATCAGGGTGTCGACGTGCTTCTGCAACTCGATGATGCCCGAATCGGCGATGCGCATGCGGCGGGCGCCTTCGAACTGGAACGGCTTGGTGACCACGCCGACGGTGAGGATGCCCATCTCACGCGCGGCCTTGGCGATCACCGGGGCGGCGCCGGTGCCGGTGCCGCCGCCCATGCCGGCGGTGATGAACACCATGTGGGCGCCGGTCAGATGGTCGTTGATCTCGTCGATGACCTCGTCGGCGGCGGCGCGCCCGACTTCGGGCATCGAGCCGGCGCCGAGGCCCTCGGTGACGGCGACACCCATCTGGATGATGCGCTCCGACTTGGTCAGGGTCAGCGCCTGGGCGTCGGTGTTGGCGACGACGAAGTCGACGCCGTTCAATCCGGCCTGGATCATGTTGTTGACGGCGTTGCCACCGGCACCACCCACACCGAACACGGTGATCCTCGGCTTCAGTTCCCGAATGTCGGGCATCTTCAGATTGAGCGTCATGGCATCCTCGCAAGTCACCGCCGCCGGGCGGAAGTCCGAACCGAAACCTCTCGGCCCGCCCCGACGGGGAGGGCCGTCACAACTCACCAACTCTCCTTCAGCCAATGACCGACGCGGGCGAAGTAGTTGCCCCCGGTGCCGGTCATCAACCGACGCTGCTGGCGCATATCGAACTGTTCGATCTGCGCCACCTGCGGATAGATCAGAAGGCCGACGGCGCCGGCGAAGGCCGCGCCCTTGGCCGCTTGCGGCAGCCCGGCGATGCCGAGCGGCCGGCCGAGGCGAACGTTGCGCCCGAGAATGCGTCGCGCCACCTCGACCACACCGGTGAGCTGGCTCGCCCCGCCGGTCAGCACGACGCGCTTGCCGACGCGGCCGGCGAAGCCGGAGGCGGCGAGGCGGTCGCGCACCAGCTCGAGGATCTCCTCGATGCGGGGTCGGATGATGCGGGTCAGCGCGCCGCGCGGCACGTTGACGACGTCGTGCCGATCCTGGCCGACCGAGGGCACGCCGATGACCTCGTGGTCGTCGGAAGAGGTGGCGAGCGCCGAACCGTGCAGCGTCTTGATGCGCTCGGCGTCGGCGAGCCGCGTCGACAATCCTTGCGCGATGTCCATGGTGACGTGGTGGCCGCCGATGGCGATGGCGTCGACGTGGCAGAAGGCGCCGTCGGCGAAGATCGCCATCGAGGTGGTGCCTCCGCCCATGTCGACGCAGGCGACGCCGAGATCGGCCTCGTCGTCGACGAGCGTGGAGAGGCCGGAGGCGTAGGGCGTGGCCACCATCGTCTCGACCTCGAGGTGGCAGCGATTGACCGCGAGCTCGAGGTTGCGGATCGGAGCGGTCTCCGCCGTCACCACGTGCATGTCGACCGCGAGCTTCTTGCCCAGCATGCCGATCGGGTCCTTGATGCCGCGCGAGCCGTCGAGGGCGTAGCCGATGGGCAGCGAATGGACCACCGACCGCGACTCGGTCAGCGAATGCGACCCGCCGGCCGACAGCACGCGCTGGATGTCGGCTTCGTCGACCTCGAGGCCGGCGACGTCGACATTGGCGCGGAAGATCTCGCTCTTCAGCCGGCCCGCCGTGAGGTTGAGAATGAGCGATTCGATGGTCAGACCCGCCATCCGTTCGGCCGAGTCGACGGCGAGACGGATCGACTGTTCCGCTTCCTCGAGGTCGACGACCGTGCCGGACTTCATGCCGCGCGAACGCTGCATGCCGTAGCCGAGCACGGTCATGTCGTGGGTGCGGCCGGGAAGCACCTTGTCGTGGGCGCGCGGGGTGAGCTTGGCGATCAGGCAGGCGACCTTGGTCGAGCCGACGTCGAGCACCGAGACGACGGTGGCGCGGCGGTTCGACAGCGGCCGCATGCGCGGCACCATGTGTTCGATCGGGGGGCGGCTCACGTGTCGGCCCCCTTCTTCTTGGCGCCGACCTTCAGCCGCATCTGCTCCTTGCGCGCCGTGGCGGCGGCATCGGAGAGGCGGACGAAGAGCCGGTCGGGAACGCGGGTGTCGACCACCACGAGGTCGCGGTCGAGGAGCTTCTTGGACGCCTGGAGATCGGCGACGCGGGCCAGCGCGGCGCGCGGATCGTCCTCCGGCAGCAGGATCTCGATACCGTCGACGGTGATCAGGTTCCAACGGCGCTCGGCCACCAGCACCGCGGCGCGGATGCGCGGGCGCAGGGCGGGGGCGGCGTTCATCAGCGCCATGGCCTCCTCGAGACGCTTGTCGGCGCCGGCGCCCACCACCAGCGGCAGGCCGACGTGGCGGGGCTGAATGGTGTCGCTCATCACCGCACCGGTGCGGTCGACCACTCGGATGCGCCCCTCGTCCTGCCACAGCGCATAGGGCAGACGCTCCTCGAGGGCGACGACGATGCGGTTCGGGTAGAGCTTCTTGACGGTGACGTCGGCGACCCAGGGGATCTCGGCGATGCGCGCCCGGGCGCGCTCGGCGTCGAGCATCAGCAACGACGAGGCGCCGGTGACGTCGATTCGGTCGGAGATCTCGGTCGAATCCGCCTCGGCGAGGCCGCGGATCTCGATCGAGGCGACGGAGAAGCCGGCGCCGGCGGTCAGGGCTTCGATGGTGGTGCGCCAACCGCCGGAGAGCCACAGACCGTAGCCGCCCCAGGCGGCGAGGAAGGCGAGGGCGGCGAAGGTCCCCCGCATCGGCTTGACCGAGCGGGCGACCGCGTCGACGGAGTTCAGCCAGCGCTTGGCCGTGCGCACGCTCCTGCGCCACCGGAACCCCGCATCCTGCGGCGGTTCGGCGACGGAAGCGGCCCGGTTCGAGCGCCGATGATCCGTCAACGATCGCAACTCGCGTCCTCCACCAACCACGCGACCAGATCCGCGAAAGCGATCCCCGAATGCGCCGCCATGTCCGGAACCAGAGAGGTTCCCGTCATTCCGGGCTGGGTGTTCACTTCGAGGCAGACGAGTTCGCCGGTACCCGCGGCGTCGTATCGGAAGTCGGCACGCGACACGCCGCGGCAGCCGAGCGCCCGATGCGCCATGACCGCAAGCATTTCGACACGTTGGTAAACATCCGGTAAAATTCTCGCCGGAAGGATGTGGACGGAGCCGCCTTTGCGGTACTTCGCCTCGAAGTCGTAGAAGGCGAGGCTCTCCTCCGGGACGATCTCGATGATGCCGAGCGAGCGCTCCTCGCCGGGTGCGCCCATCACCGCGCAGGTGAGTTCGAGACCGTCGACGAAACTCTCCACCAGCACCTTGTCGCCGTAGGGCCAGTCGTCGCGCAGCAGTTCCTGCGGCGGATGGGTGCGCTCGGCCTTGACGATGATGACGCCGAAGGACGAGCCCTCGGCGACCGGCTTCACCACGTAGGGCGCCGGGATGAGATGTTCCTTCGCCGCGTCGTGGCGGTCGGCGACGACGGATCGGGCGAGCGGAATGCCGACCTGGGCGAGCACCAGCTTCGCCTTGTCTTTGTTCATCGCCAGCGCCGAGGCGAGGATACCGGAGTGGGTGTAGGGGATGCGCAGCGTCTCGAGCATACCCTGGATGGCGCCACCTTCGCCCCAGGGCCCGTGCAGCGCATTGAAGGCGACGTCGGGCTTCAGGGCTTCCAGGCGGGCGTAGACGTCCTTGCCGACGTCGAGCCGGGTGACGCGGTAGCCTTTGCTCTCCAGCGCCGACGCGCAGGCCTCGCCGGACCACAGGCTGACCTGGCGTTCCGAGTCCCAGCCGCCCATCAACACCGCGACGTGCTTCGACATGTTCCGGTTTCTCCTTCGGCGGGCGACTTCGACGCCCGGTGTCGACCGACACGGATGCGCCGACGCGGCCGGTTCGCCGAGCGTCGCTCCACGGTTGCGCGGTATGGTTAGCGAAAGGTTAATTTTTCGTATCCGCGGGTGCGGAGCGCCGGAATATCAGGAAGCGTGACTCCGCGGTCGCGGGGCGGGGAGGGGGCTCCGAGAGGCCGGCTCACGCGAGCGGCCGGAGGCCACGCGGGGCGAGCTCCGAGGCGGGCGCCACCGAGACCCCATCTCCCGCGAGGAGAGACGGAAGACGGGGGGTCCCGTCGCCGAGCCGCGACCGTTCGTGCGGCGGCGCGGCCGAATTCGACGTCGGAGCCGGCCGACCGCGACCTCACTTCCCCAGGAACGGCTCGATCATCCGGCCTTCGGCGAAACGGCCGAGGCGCTTGATCTCCCATTCCAGCTGCACGCCCGAGGTCTCGAGCACGCGGGCGCGCACCGTCTCGCCGAGGAGCTCGATGTCGTAGGGCGTGGCGTCGCCCTCGGCGATGAGGAAATTGCAGTGCATCTCGGAGACGTGGGCGCCGCCGACGACGAGCCCGCGGCAACCGGCGGCGTCGACGAGTTTCCAGGCCGAGGTGCCGGGCGGATTCTTGAAGGTCGAGCCGCCGGTGCGCGAGCGGATCGGCTGGGCGCTCTCGCGGTGCTCCGTGACCGCGTCCATCTCGGCCTCGATGGTGGCCCGATCACCCTTCTCGCCCTCCATGACCGCCGAGACGAAGATCAGGTCCTCGGGTGCGGAGGAATGGCGATAGGCATAGCCCATGTCGGCCCTGCCGAGGCGTACGAGGTCGCCGGCTCGGGTCACGGCGGTGACTTCGACGACCCGGGCGGCGGTCTCGCCGCCGTTCCCGCCGGCGTT
This sequence comes from Siculibacillus sp., assembly GCA_030247555.1. Taxonomy (GTDB): domain Bacteria; phylum Pseudomonadota; class Alphaproteobacteria; order Rhizobiales; family Ancalomicrobiaceae; genus CALBKH01. Next base: position 35,936 of record JAOTSD010000026.1, read on the forward strand.
CATGCGCAGGGCCCCGCCGATGCCGCCGGGGATGCCGAAGTAGAAGGCGAAGCCCGCGACCTCGGCGTCGATCGCCGCGCGCGCGACCTGCTTGTCGGCGATCGCCGCGCCGATCTCGAAGCGGGCGTCGCCGATTCGCTTCACTCCGCCGAAGCCGCGCTGCGACAGGCGGATGGTGACACCCGGCACGCCGCCCTCGCGGATCAGCAGATTGGAGCCGAGCCCGACCAGCGTCACCGGAACGTCGACCGGCAGGCGCCGCAGGAAGAGTTGCAGGTCCTCGACGTCGGCCGGCTGGTAGTAGAGTTCCGAGGCGCCGCCGACGCGGAACCAGGTGGTGTCGCCGAGCGCGAATCCCGGCAGCAACGCGCCGCGGACGTCGGCGGTGTCGAGGCGGGCGAGGAGGTCGGACGAGACGGTCACGGCGGATTTCCTTCGAGGCTCGCGACGTAGGCCGGTCAGGCGCCCGGTTCGGCCGAAGCGAGTTGCTTGGGCAGCGCGTAGGCCCACTGGGTGATGTTGCCGGCGCCGAGGAAGACGACGTAGTCGCCGGGTGTGGCCATGTCGCGGATCAGGCCGGGGAGCTGTCCGGGGTTCTCGAGCGCGGTGACGTGACGGTGGCCGCGACCGCGCAGCCCCCCGACCAGCGTGTCGCGGCTGATGCCCTCGATCGGCGTCTCGCCGGCGGCGTAGACGTCGGCGATGATCACCCGGTCGGCGTCGTTGAAGGCCTGGGAGAATTCCTCGAAGAGGGAGGCGAGGCGGGAATAGCGATGCGGCTGCATCACCGCGATCACCTTGCCGCCCTTGCCCTCTCCCTCCACCGCGGTGCGGGCGGCCTTGAGCACCGCCATGATCTCGACCGGGTGGTGGCCGTAGTCGTCGAAGACCTGGACGTCGTTCCAAGTGCCGGTCGGAGTGAAGCGGCGCTTGACCCCGGTGAAGCCGGCGAGCCCCTTGCGGATCGCCTCCGGCGCGATGCCGAGCTGGTCGGCGACGGCGACGGCCGCGGTGGCGTTGGCGATGTTGTGGATGCCGGGCATGTTGACGACGAGGTCGGGGATGGTCTTCTCGGTGCCGGTGACGCGGTCGCGCACCTTGACGGTGAAGCGGGACTGCTGGCCGAGTACCTGGACGTCGGACCAGCGCACGTCGGCCTGCGGGTTGGTGCCGTAGGTGACGACGCGGCGATCCTCGATGCGGCCGACCAGCGCCTGGACCTCCGGATGGTCGAGGCACATCACGGCGAAGCCGTAGAAGGGCACGTTCTCGACGAAGTGCTTGAAGGCGTCCTTGACCTTGTCGAAGGTGCCGTAGTGGTCGAGGTGCTCGGGATCGATGTTGGTGACGACGGCGATGTCGGCCGGCAGCTTGACGAAGGAGCCGTCGCTCTCGTCGCTCTCCACCACCATCCACTGGCCGGCGCCGAGGCGGGCGTTGGTGCCGTAGGCGTTGATGATGCCGCCGTTGATGACGGTCGGATCGAGGCCGCCGGCATCGAGCAGCGCCGCCACCATCGAGGTGGTGGTGGTCTTGCCGTGGGTGCCGCCGACGGCGATCGCCGACTTGAAGCGCATCAGCTCGGCCAGCATCTCGGCGCGGCGCACCACCGGCAGGAAGCGTTCGCGCGCCGCGACGAGCTCCGGATTGCCGGCCTTGATCGCCGAGGAGACGACGACGACGCGGGCGTCGCCGAGGTTGATCTGATCGTGGCCGACGAAGACGGTGATGCCCTTCTCGCGCAGGCGCTGGACGTTGGCGTTGTCGGAAGCGTCCGAGCCCTGGACCTTGAAGCCGAGGGTGTGCAGCACTTCGGCGATGCCGCTCATGCCGATGCCGCCGATCCCGATGAAATGCACGGGTCCGATGGTCGAGGGCATCTTCATGGGGGAGGTCCTTCCGGTTCCGTCGCGAGGCCGATCACGGCCGAACGCACCCGGCGGCCGGCCGAGCGATTCGCGCCTGTCTAACCACGTTTGATCCGATCGTCGAGCCTCGGCAATGGGGACGAGACGCGACCGGCGCGTCGTCGTCGCCGCGGTGCGCCCGGGCGAACGCCGGATTCGGCGGCGCCGATCTCGATGCCGGCGGCCGCCGTGCGCGTCCCCCTCAGGTGATGACGTTCGGCCGGTCGCGCCCGGTCCGCCTTTCGATGCCGGCCAGCGAATTCGCCGCTTCCAGCACTCCGGCGAGCACCATCTGCGGGTCGAGATCCTGGCGCTCCGGGTCGGGCTCGTAGATCTCGACATAGAGGCGCAGCGTCGCGCCCTCGGTGCCGGTGCCGGAGAGGCGGAAGATGGCGCGGCCGCCGTTGTCGAAGGCGATGCGGACGCCCTGCTTCGTCGACACCGAGCCGTCGGTGGGGTCGGTGTAGGCGAAGTCGTCGGCGCTCTCGATGACGAGGCCGACCGAGACCTTGCCGGGCAGGGAGGGCAGGGAGGCCCTGAGATCGGCGAAGAGGGCATCGGCGACGTCGGTCGGCAGGCCCTCGTAGTCGTGGCGCGAATAGTAGTCGCGGCCGTGGGTCTTCCAGTGGTCGTGGACGATCTCGGCGATCGACTGCTTGCGCGCGGCGATGATGTCGAGCCAGATCAGCACCGCCCACAGGCCGTCCTTCTCGCGGACGTGGTCGGAGCCGGTGCCGGCGCTCTCCTCGCCGCAGATGGTGACGCGGCCGGCGTCGAGCAGGTTGCCGAAGAACTTCCACCCCGTCGGCGTCTCGTAGAGGTCCACGCCCAGCCGCTCGGCGACGCGGTCGGCGGCGCGCGAGGTCGGCATCGAGCGGGCGATGCCCTTCACCCCGGCGGTGTAGCCCTTGGCGAGGTGGAGGTTGGCGGCGAGCAGCGCCAGACTGTCGGAGGGCGCCACCGAGATGCCGCGACCGAGCACGATGTTGCGGTCGCCGTCGCCGTCGGAGGCCGCGCCCATGTCGGGGGCGTCGGGGCCGAACATCAGGTCGAAGAGCTCCTTGGCGTGGACCGGGTTCGGGTCGGGGTGGTGGTGGCCGAAGTCGGGCAGCGGCGTGCCGTTGATCACGGTGCCCATCGGCGCGCCGAGTTCACCCTCGAGGATCGCCGTCGCATAGGGGCCGGTGATGGCGCTCATCGCGTCGAAGCGCAGGGTGAAACCCGAGGCGAAGAGGGCGCGGATGCGGTCGAAGTCGACCAGTTCACGCATCATCTCGACGTAGTCGGCGACGGGATCGACGATCTCCACCGCCATGCCGGCGAGATCGAAGGTGCCGAGTGCGTCGATCGGCGGGGCCGCTTCGTCGACGATGCGGTATGCCGCGATGGTCTTCGTCGCCGCGAAGATGGCGTCGGTGACCGGCTCCGGCGCCGGGCCGCCGTTGGAGACGTTGAACTTGAGGCCGAAGTCCTCGTCGGGGCCGCCCGGATTGTGGGAGGCGGAGAGGACGAAGCCGCCGAAGGCGCCGCGCTCGCGGATGAGGTTGGAGGCGGCCGGGGTCGAGAGGAAGCCGTGCCGGCCGACGATGGCCTTCTTGGCGCCGTTGGCCGCGCACATGCGCAGGATGGTGCCGATCGCCAAGTCGTTGAAGAAGCGGCCGTCGCCGCCGACGACGATCTCGCGGTTCTTCACGCCGCCGACGCCCTCGATGATCGCCTGGACGTAGTTCTCGAGGTAGCCGGGGGTCATGAACACCCGGGTCTTCTTCCGGAGGCCCGAGGTGCCGGGCTTCTGGCCGTCGATCGGGGCGGTGGGAACGATGCGGGCGGCCATGGGATCACTCCTCGGCGGACGAAGCGGGCGACGCCTCCTCCCTAGCCGAGGCGGTGGCGGAATACCATACGGGCTCGACCGGGGTGGCGAGCCTTGCGCGGAGCGCAGGGGAGAGCATCGCAAGCAGTGGTCGACCACGCAAGAAATCGCAGGCATGATTCTTCGCGTCGAACCGGAGAACCGGCCGGCGCGGTGGGACCGAACGAGCCCGCCATCGGGAGGTACGTCGAGGTCGGGCCCGAGCCGAACCCGATCGATGGAGCACCCCCATGATCAACCTCCTCGCCGTAGCTCGCCGCGCCCTGCGCCGCGCCCCCCGTCCCGCCGTCGACCGGGGCATGTGGGAATCGTCGACCTGTGCGACGCTGCGTCGCCATTGGATCGATCCGCTGAACCGGGAATGATCCCGAGATCGCACCGATCCGAGAAACCGCCTCGTCCGATGAACCGCCCGACGGTGCGCCCGTCATCCGCACCATCGCCATGCCCGGCGACACCAATCCGGCCGGCGACATCTTCGGCGGCTGGCTGATGGCCCACATGGACCTCGCCGCCGGCAACGTCGCGACGCGCCGGGCCCGCGGCCGTGCCGCCACCATCGCGGTGGAGGCGATGACCTTCCTCGAGCCCGTCCTGGTCGGCGACGAGGTGAGCTTCGACGGCACCATCGTCGGCTCCGGCCGCACCTCGATGAAGATCCTGATCGAAGCCTGGCGCCGCCTCCGCGAGGGCGACGAGATGGTCAAGGTGACCAGCGCCGTCTTCACCTTCGTGGCGATCGGCGAAGACCGCCGGCCGAGGGTGCTGCCGGAGGGGTGAGCGCGCCGACCGGAGGCCGAGCGTGACTTCAGGTCGTCGGTTCGTAGCGGAGGATCCCGGCGACTCTGGCAGCGGTACCGGTGTCCGAGGGATGGGCGACGCCGTCCATCACCGGCACTTCGGGGAAGTCGAACGGGCTCACACCCTCGATACAGGCGACGTTGATGCCGAATTGGGTCGGGTCCGAGCGGCGCTGGTGGTGGGTGTAGATGCCGCAGGTCTTGCAGAAATGGTGTTTCGCCGTGCCGGTGTTGAATTGGTAGAGCGTCAGGTTGTCTTCGCCTGCGACGAACTCGATGTCCGCGAGGGCGGCGGAAACGGCGATCGCGCCGCGCATACGGCAGTAGGAGCACGAGCAGCGGCGGGCCGTCGTGAATTCGTCACCGAGGCGAACCCGGAACCTCACCGTCCCGCAGTGACAGGCCACGGCGTGCGTCGGTCTCGTGTCGCTCATCGCCCGCGCTCCTCGCTCACCCCGCCTTGGTCGGCATGAGGTCGTAGGGCGCCTTCCAGCCGGGGAGGCTCGCGATGCGGTCGGCCCAGGCGGAGATCGCCGGGAACAGGGCGCCGCGGTCGAGGCCGGTCTCCTCGGTGTAGAAGACGTAGCCGGCGAGCGAGAAGTCGGCGATGGTCGGCCGCTGGGCGACGAGGAAGTCGCGGCCCTTCAAATGTTTCTCCACCACCTTGTAGGCGTCGACGACGCGGCCGCGCAGGAACTCGGTGGTCGGGTTCTCGGGGAACTTCTTGATGCCGACGAGGAAGCGCAGCGTGGCGAAATAGCTGGTGAACTTGTGATTGTCGAAGAGGATCCAGCGCCAGATCTCGCGCTTCTCGGCCGGGGTCTCGCCGCCGAACTTCCCCGTGATGTCGGCGAGATAGTCGAGGATGACGCCCGACTGGGTGAGGGTGAGGTCGCCGTGCTCGAGGACGGGCGCCTCGCCCATCTCGTTGACGCTCTCGCGCCATTCCGGCGAGCGGGTGGCGCCTTCGAAGAAAGGCACCCATTTCGCCTCCCAGTCGCAGCCGGAAAGCTCGAGCATCAGCGCCGCCTTGTAGGAGTTGCCGCTCTCGCCGAAGCAGTGCAGGACGAATTCGCTCATCGGGATCTCCGGGACGTGAAGGCGGGTCAGGCGACGGGTGTGCAGGCGTGGGCGAGCCAGACCCGGGTCGCCTCGTCGACGAGGGGGCCGATCTCGGCCGCGACGCGAGCGTGATAGGCGTCGAGCCAACGGATCTCGTCGCGGGTCATCAGGCTCGTGTCGACGAGACGGGTGTCGATCGGGATCAGCGTCAGCGTCTCGAAGCCGAGCATCGGCCGCTCGCCGCCGTCGATGGCGCGGGGTTCGTGGACGAGTTCGAGGTTCTCGATGCGGATGCCGAAGGCGCCGGCGCGGTAGTGGCCGGGCTCGTTCGACAGGATCATCCCGGGCTCGAGCGGCACCGTGCCGGTCTTGGCGATGCGCTGCGGGCCTTCGTGGACGGAGAGATGGCTGCCGACCCCGTGGCCGGTGCCGTGGTCGTAGTCGAAGCCGGCCTTCCACAGGGCGATGCGGGCGAGCGTATCGAGCGCCGCGCCGGTGGTGCCGACGGGGAAGCGGGCGGTGGAGATGGCGATGTGGCCCTTCAGCACCAGCGTGAAGGCGCGCCGCATCTCGGCCGAGGGCGTGCCGACGGCCAGCGTGCGGGTGACGTCGGTGGTGCCGTCGCGGTACTGGGCGCCGCTGTCGAGCAGGAACAGGCCGTCGCGATCGATCGGCCGGTTGGTGGCGCGGGTCGAGTGATAATGGACGATGGCGCCGTTCGGCCCCGACCCCGAGATGGTCGGAAACGACAGGTCGAGAAGTTCGCCGCCGGCGGTGCGGCAGGCCTCGAGCCGCTCGCAGCAGGTGATCTCGTCGGTCGCGTGACCCTCGGCGTCGAACCAGGCGAGGAAGCGGGCGACCGCGGCGCCGTCGCGGACATGGGCGGCGCGGGCGCCGGCGATCTCGGCGGCGTTCTTGCGCGCCTTGGGCAGCGTCACCGGATCGTCGGCCTCGAACACCGTGGCGCCGGTCTCGGTGAGGCGGCGGGCGAGGATCTCGGAGGTCCAGGCCGGATCGAGCAGCACCTTCGCCTCGGCTTCGCCGAGCGCGGCGAGGGCGGGAAGGAGATCGCCCGGAGCGGCGAGGTCGGCGATCGGGGCGAGATGGGCGCGCATCGCCTCGTCGACCTTGGCGGGATCGACGAAGAGAGTGGCGCGGCCGGTCTTCGGCACGATCGCATGGGCGAGCGGAACCGGATTGTGGGGCACGTCGCGGCCGCGGACATTGAGGATCCAAGCGACCGAGTCGGGTTGGTTGATCAGCAGATGCTCGGCGCCGGCCTCGCCGATGGCGGCGGCGATGCGGGCGAGCTTGGCGCTCGCGTCTTCGCCGGCGAGGTCGGTCGGCTGGACGACGAGGCGGCCCCGCGGCGGGGCGGGACGATCGGTCCACACCGCGTCGAGAGGGTTGGTCTCGACCGCGACGAGCTCGCCGCCGGCGGCCTCGACCGCGGTCTTCAACCGGCGCACGCCGGCGACCGTGTGGAGCCAGGGGTCGTAACCGATGCGGTCGCCGGGTTTCACCTCGGCCTTCAGCCAGACGTGGGGCGGCACGGCGACGATGTCGCCGGGGGTGAAGACGGCGGTGTCGACCTCGTCGGCGACCTGCAGGGTGTAGCGGCCGTCGACCAGAATAGCCGCCTTCTCGGCGAGGACGACGCCTGCGCCGGCCGAGCCGGAGAAGCCGGTGAGCCAGCGCAGTCGCTCCGCCGACGGCGGCACGTATTCGGCCTGGAACTCGTCGGCGCGCGGCACCAGGAAACCGGTGAGGCCGCGGCGGGCGAGTTCGGTGCGCAGCAGGGCGAGGCGAGGGGCGCCGACCGAGGGGTCGGCATGGGTGTCGAAGCTCTGGAACATGGGGGGAGTGTAGCGGCCGGACGTCGTCTGACAACCGATTCGCGTGTTCCCTCCCGGGCGGAGTGACGCCGAACGAAAGGGGAGCCCCGAAAGGCTCCCCCGATCGATCTTCCGTGTTCCGATTCAGTCACGTCGGCGGCGAACGGTCGTGTGGATCGAGGACCGGCCGGTCCGCCGTCATCGTCTAGCCCGCGGCGAGAAGGATCGTCTCGATGTCGGCGATGGTGTGGCGCGTCAGATCCTTGTCGATCTCGGCGCGGACACGGGCCTTCGCTTCCTTGCTCAGATCCTGGCGCAGTTCGGCGAGGATACGCGGCGGGGCGACGAGGATGAGGTGTTCGTAGCGACCCTCGTGGACGGCCGCGTTCAGCTCGGCGGCGATGCCGGCTGCGAAGCGGCGCGCTTCCTCGTCGTGCCAGTCGGTGGTCTCCATCGACGACCGCATGCCGCCCACGCTGGCGAAGGCCCGGCCGGGAGCATCCGTACCCTGTTCGCGGGTCGCGGGGTTCTGCTGTTCGCGCGTGGCGATGCAGTGGAGATTGGGTTGCTCGGCCAGACCATCGTTGCGGAGGAACAGCGCCTTGCGGCCGTCCCCGACCAGGATCCAAGTTCCGTTGGCGATCTTCATACGGGGCATCGTCTCACTCCCCTGATCTTGCGATCCACGGGAATGATCTGACACCCGATCGAGCGCGCCGTCCTTGATCGGGCGCAAGCACGGACGGAAATGTCGAACGGATGGGGCGAATGGCTCCGCCGCCGTGCCCTCCCGGACCGCCCTCAGCGCCCGCCGGTCTCCAGCACCAGCGCCAGCCAGCCGTCGCGCTCGACCTCGAAGGCGAGGCGGAGGCCCTGGGCGAGGTACGCGGAGAGGACGAGCTGCCGCTCGACGGTGCGCAAGCCGGAGAGCACCACCGTCGAGCGGCGGGCGAGTTCGTGGGCGATGGGGAAGGCGAGCCGGGTCAGCGGCCGGGCGAGGATGTTGGCCACGACGAGATCGTAGGGACCCTCGCGGGTCAGGAGATCGGCCTTCATGCCGTCGGCGACGATGCAGCGGAAGTTGGCGGCGACGCCGTTCAGCGCCGCGTTGTGGACGGCGATGTCGACGGCGACGCGGTCGATGTCGGTGGCGAGAACCGGCACCCGCAGCACCCGAGCCAGCGCGATGGCGAGGACGCCGGTGCCGGTGCCGAGGTCGAGCGGGCGCTCGAAACGGCGCGACTTGAGGAGCCGGTCGAGGGCGACGAGGCAGCACCAGGTGGTGGCGTGGTGGCCGGTGCCGAAGGCCATCGCGGCGTCGATCTCGATCGAGATGCCCGCGGGCGGTCGGCGGTGGCGGTCGTGCGAGCCGTGGACGAAGAAGCGCCCGGCCTCGACCGGGTGGCGGATCTCCTCGCTCATGGCGATCCAGTTGGCGTCGAGATCGACCACGGTGGTCGTCAGTTCGGCGCCGAAGGCGTCGGTGCCGAGCGCGTCGCGCACCGCCGCGGCGGCGGCCTCCTCGCTCTCGGCGTCGAAGACGAGGACATCGACCGACCACACTTCCGAATAGGGTACCGTCTCCTCGCGGGTGACGGGCCAGCCCTCGTCTTCGAAGGCGGCCCCGAGCAGGCGCTCGAAGCGTTCGGATTCGGGACCCTCGGCGACGAGGCGGACCTGGACGGCGGGCATGGGAGGCTCCTCAGGGCTTCTCGAAGGTGAGCGAGGCCCATTCCTTGATCGAACGACGGGAGACGAGGCGCAGGCCCCGGGCACGATGGGCACTCTCGAGCCGCGCCTGCTCGCCGATGCGCAGGCCCGCGACGACGAGGAAGCCGCCGGGCGCCATCAGCGCCGCCACGTCGCCGGCCATGCGGCAGAGCGGGTCGGGCAGGATGTTGGCGAGCACCAGATCGAAGGGAGCGCGGGCGCGGATCCGTTTCTCGCCGAGGCCGTCGGCGAGTAGGGCGCGGAACGAGCGGTCGACGGCGTTGAGGCGGCGGTTGCGCTCGGCGGTCGCCACCGCGTGCGGGGCGATGTCGGTGGCCGTGACCGGCGTCATCGGCGCGATGCGCGACAGCGCGAGGCCGAGGATGCCGGTGCCGGTGCCGAGGTCGAGGACGTTCTTCGGGCGGGCGTGTTTCAGGATCTCGTCGAGGCCGGCGAGCGACAGTTGCGTCGAGGCGTGGTCGCCGGAGCCGAAGGCGGACGACGCCTCGATGAGGACGTCCTCGCGGCGCAGATCGGCCGGGCGATTGTGTTCGCCGAAGACGCGGAAGCGGCCGGCGCGGATCGGCGGCAGGTCGTCGAGACCGATCGCCGCCCAGTCGGCGCCGGCGAGGGGCTTCAGCGTGGCGCGCGAGAGGGTGGCGAGCGCCGCCTCGCGGCCGGCGATCTCGTCCGCCTCGATCAGGTCGGCGAGGGCCTCGGCGAGCTCCCTCTCGTCGAGCGCCTCGGGGAAGAAGGCCTCCACCCCCCAAGCGCCGTCACCGTGGTCGAAGGCGCCGGCCGCGTCGGCGAAGGCGAAGACGATCTCGCCGTCGCCCAGCGCATCGGCGATGCGGGTGGCGTAGGAGCGGGTGGTCGTCAGGCGGTAGACGTGCGTGGGCATCCGGGATCCGGCGATGGCCGGCGAGCCTCCGCCGGGTGGCGGCTTCCTACACCGAAACCGCGGCGAGGAGAACGGCCGACGTCGTTCATCGACCGGGCGGGGCCGGCGGGGTCGGCGGCGGCGGGTCGACGGCGGGGGCGAGCAGGCGGGCGCCGGGGCGTCGATCGCCCCCGTGACCGGCATCGACGGCGGCCGGCGCCACCAGAGCGGCGACGAGGCTCGCCGGCACCGAGGCGACGACGACGACGGCGACGACCAAGGCGCGGGCGAGGCGAGCGACGGTGGCCGGCAGGGTGGCGATGCCGATCGGCAGGGCGAAGGCGAAGAACACCCACGGGGCGAGGTAGTAGCGCGATTGCGCCTCCACCATCGAGCCGGTCTCCCGCATGCTCCGCCAGCCGTAGCCGAGGTGGAGAGCGGCGTAGAGGAGGAGCGCGACGACGCCGGCACGGGCGAGGTCGCGACCGCGATCCGGCCCCGCCGCCGGGCGCAACGCCAGCGCCGCCAGCCCGATCAGCCCGAGGAGGGGGAGCGCGAGGTCGAAGGAGTCGATTCGCGCCGGGAAGCGGCGGGCGACGGTGTCGAAGAACCAGACGGCGTAGTCGAAGGGCGACAGCGTCGCCGCGATCTCCGGCCGCACGTGGTCGAACCAGTCGGGGAAGCGCTCGGGCCGCCAGACCGGCCGACCCCAGCGCAGGAGGGTGGCGATCGTCGGCACGGCGCCGACCGCCGCCCCGAGGGCGGCGGCGACGTCGGTCTGCGTCGGGCGCCATCCGTCGCGGCGAAGCTCGAAGAGGCGCAACAGGGCGAGGAGGATCAGGGCGGCGGCGAAGCCGTTGAACTTGGTCCAGCCGATCGCCGCGACGAGGAGGCCGACGACGACGGGGCGCCGCCGGTCGGCGGCGAGCGCGGCGAAGAGCAGGCCGAACTCGCAGACGAGCGCCGCGTCGTTGTTGATCAACGCCGCGACACCCCAGGTCGCCGGCAGGCCGAATAGGGCGAAAGTGAAGACCAGCCGATCGGCGGGGCTCGCGAGCCGGCGGCGACCGGCGACCCAGGCGGCGAGGAGGCCGACGAGGACCAGCGCGGCGCCGGCGAGGCGGACCGGGCGGACGTCGCCGGGGAAGAGGCCGGCGAGCGGGCCCATGGCCAGATGGTGGAGCGGCGGGTGGGCGAGGTAGTTCGGCATCTGCGACCAGCCGGCGCGGTCGGCGGCGAGGATGCGTTGGGCGCCGAGGTCGGGGAAGAGCGTCGGCGCCTCGTGGAGGGCGACGATCATCGAATAATGCTCGATCTCGTCGAAGGCGTGACCGAAGGGATAGGCGAGGGCGAAGGCCACCGCCACCGCGGCGAAGGCGGCGATCCAGGCGACGGCGAGGAGATCGGCCAGGCGGGCGCCGAGGTCGGAGGCATCGCCCGGGCGGGTCATCGCCGGCCTCCGATCGGAGACCGGACGCCGCCGTTCGACGCGGCGGCGCGGTGGCGATCGATCCGCCGGCGTGGGAGGGCGCAGGTCATCGGCGGCGTTCCGGAACGAGCCCCGGCCGGGGCACGGCCCACTCTGCCACGGGCGGGCGCGACTGTCGCCCCACGGTGGGAGCCGCCCCCGAGGGTGCCGCCCCGGCCGGCCGCGGGGACGTCGAGACACGCGAGCGACACGGATCATTCATACTTTCTTCACGATCTTCGTGTTCCATGCGTGCCATGGAGACCGTAGCGCACGAGCCTGTCGCGTCTCCCGAAGCCCCCCGATCCTCGGGCCGACCACGGATGTACTGGCGGACGAAAGAGATCGGGAAGGCAGATCGCAGGAAGCCCCGGATGGGAGGCAGAGCCCTCCTCGCCGGGGTTTTTTGCGTAAGGGGGGATCAATAGGGCTTATCCGTCTTGGTCAATGCGTCCCAAAATCATTATATGGAGTGCTTAGTGTTATGGCGCAGTATATTTCGAGTAACGATTGCTTCATTTGGTCCTGTTCCTCAATGGCGAAAAACTTCATTTTCTGAACACGATATTTTGCTATTTTGAAAGCTTCTTGGAATTCTGGATTATTTTCGAGGTCGTCTTTCGCGCCCATTCTGTATGTTGTTTCAATCTTTAACTCGAATTTTGCGATTTTTGCAGCAAAACCCGCTTGATTGGCCTTGGAATATTTTTTGGTGTGTTGTCGCATTCGTCTGCGAATATTGTTTGATCGACCGACATACATTGAATTTCCGTTTTCCCGGAAAAGGTACACCCCTTTTTCTGGGAGCGAACTACTCCCGTCATACGGCGGGGAGTTTATCAATCGCTCAAATTTTAAGTGTATATCACATATTGCTATTTTGAACTCAGGACTTAGTTCGTCCACCATGGCTGAGATCCTGTTTTCGGGCCTTAAAATGTATAATTTATATTTGGTTCAATTTTCTGCGCCTGTTGTCAGATAGGACTTCCGGTGCTCTCCCCCCTCACCCCGCCGGGCTGACGAACCCGTCCAGCACCCTTTTCCGGCCCGCCCGATCGAAATCGATCGTCAGCTTCTCGCCGTCGACTTCGGCGACGGTGCCGTTGCCGAACTTCTGGTGGAAGACGCGGTCGCCGAGGGCGTATCTGGGGTTCGCCGTCGCGTAGCTCTTGGCGATCAGGGCGCCTTCGATCACCTTGATCTTCTTGTCGTGGAGCGGATTGCCCCAGCGGTCGCGCACGGGTGAGCGTTCGCCGCGGCCGGCGAAGCCGCCGCCGCGTCCGCCGCCGCTACCGGACCAGTCGCCGCGCTGGAAATCGCCGCGTCCACTGTCCGAGAACCCGCCCGGCCCATTCCGCCCCTGCGCCTCGCCGAAGCGGCCGCGCCCCGCTCCGCCCCAGCCCTGATCGGTGCCGGCGCGGGTCTCGGCGGTCTGGTCGAAGTCGTCGGCGTCCGAGCCGTAGCTCCGCACCGTCCGGCCGGCCTTCTGCGCCTGGGCGCGCTGCCAGCCGGGGGTGGAATAGGTCGAGCCGAAGGGCTCCACCTGGTCGAAGCGCGAGCGGCCGTAGCCGCCGTAGCTGGAGCCCGTTTCGCGGATCTCGACATGCGGCTCGGGCAACTCGTCGAGGAAGCGCGAGGGGATCGACGAGTTCCACGAGCCGTGGATGCGGCGGTTGGAGGCGAACCAGATCAGCGCGCGTTTCTTGGCCCGGGTGATGCCGACATAGGCCAGCCGCCGCTCCTCCTCGAGCCCGGCGCGGCCGCCCTCGTCGAGCGCCCGCTGGTGGGGGAAGAGACCCTCCTCCCAGCCGGGCAGGAACACCGTCTCGAACTCGAGGCCCTTGGCCGAGTGCAGCGTCATCAGGTTGACGGCGTCGAGCGAGGCGTCGTTCTCGGTGTCCATGACGAGGGAGACGTGCTCGAGGAAGGCGGGAAGGCTCTCGTAGTCCTCCATCGCCTTCAGGAGTTCCTTGAGGTTCTCCAGCCGGCCCGGCGCCTCCGCCGACTTGTCGTTCTGCCACATCTCGGTGTAGCCGGACTCGTCGAGGATGAGGCCGGCGAGTTCGGTGTGGGAGAGCGCGTCGAGCTGGTCGCGCCAGCGGGTGAAGTTCTGCATCAGCCCCTTCAGGGTGCCGCGCACCTTGGGCTTCAGTTCCTCGGTCTCGACGATGCGCCGCGAGGCTTCGGTCAGCGGCACGCCCCGGAGCCGGGCGAGCGCGTGGACCTGTTGCAGCGTCGCGTCGCCGAGCCCGCGCTTCGGCGTGTTGACGATGCGCTCGAAGGCGAGGTCGTCGGCCGGCTGGCAGACGACGCGGAAATAGGCGAGCGCGTCGCGGATCTCCATGCGCTCGTAGAAGCGCGGGCCGCCGATCACCCGGTAGGGCAATCCCAACGTGACGAAGCGATCCTCGAACTCGCGCATCTGGAAGGAGGCGCGCACCAGGATGGCGATCTCGTTCAGCGCATGTCCCTCGCGCTGGCGGCGCTCGATCTCGTCGCCGATCGAACGGGCCTCTTCCTCCGAGTCCCAAGCGTTGGCGACCAGCACCTTGTCGGCGTCGTCGTGGTTCTCCTCGGTGAAGAGCGTCTTGCCGAGGCGTCCCTCGTTGTGGGCGATGAGGTGCGAGGCGGCGGCCAGGATGTGGGTGGTCGAGCGGTAGTTGCGCTCGAGGCGGATCACCAGGGCGCCTGGGAAATCGTGCTCGAAGCGCAGGATGTTGTCGACCTCGGCGCCGCGCCAGCCGTAGATCGACTGGTCGTCGTCGCCGACGCAGCAGACGTTCTTCGTCCCGACGGCGAGCAGGCGCAGCCAGATGTACTGGGCGACGTTGGTGTCCTGATACTCGTCGACGAGAATGTAGCGGAAGCGGCGCTGCCAGTCGGCGAGCACGTCGGGGTGCGTCTTCCAGATGCGGATGACGTGGTTGAGCAGGTCGCCGAAATCGCAGGCGTTGAGCGTCGAGAGGCGGGCCTGATAGGCGCGGTAGAGCTCGCCGCCCTTGCCGTTGCCGAAGGCGCGCGCCTCGAGCGGCGGGATCTCGTTCGGACCCAGCCCCTTGTTCTTCCAGCCGTCGATGAAGGCGGCGAACTGGCGGGCCGGCCAGCGCTTCTCGTCGATGCCCTCGGCCTGGATGATCTGTTTGATCAGCCGGAGCTGGTCGTCCATGTCGAGGATGGTGAAGTCGGAGCGCAGGCCCACCAACTCGGCGTGGCGGCGCAGGATCCGCGTGCCGATGGCGTGGAAGGTGCCGAGCCATGGCATGCCCTCGACCCGCTCGCCGACGAGCCGGCCGATGCGCTCCTTCATCTCGCGCGCCGCCTTGTTGGTGAAGGTGACGGCGAGGATCTCACCCGGCCGGGCCCGGCCGGTGGCGAGGATGTGGGCGATGCGGGTGGTCAGCACCCGCGTCTTGCCGGTGCCGGCGCCGGCGAGCACCAGGACCGGGCCCTCGGTCGCCTCGATCGCCCGGCGCTGTTCGTCGTTGAGACCGCGGAAGAAGTCCGGCCGATGGGCGGGCGCGTTGGCCGCCGCGGCGCGGGCGGCTATGCCGCCCGGTCTCGGCGCGGGCGCGTCGAAGGACGAGCGGGCCTGCGGCGGCGCGGGTTCGCGGGCCGCGCCGGGACGTGCGTCGGGCAGCGGGATCGGGCAGTCGTCGTCGTCCCAGTCGAAGCCGTTGGTCATGCGTGACAAGTCGGTTTCCGCGTCGCCCACGGGCGATGATTCTCCATTCGTTCGCGCGACACTATAGCAGGGTCGCGGCACGGGTGGGGCGAGGGGGAGGCGGGGGCTCCCGTCAGCCGTCGCGCTCACCCGCGGCGGGGTCGGCGATCACCTGCCCGAACACCATCTTGCCCGCGTCGCCGCCGCTCCGGGGCCGGAGCGGGGGCGGCGCCGGGGGCTTCTCGGGGACGGGGAGCAGGTAGACGCTCTTCGGCGGCAGACGGTGGACGGCCACGGCGGTCAGCACCAGCACCACCGACCCGGCGATGACCGGCGTGAACAGAAACGACCAGCCGGGATGGCTCAGCAACACGACGAGGGCGGTCGCGCCCGCCGGCGGGTGGGTCA
>JAOTSD010000146.1 GCA_030247555.1 Siculibacillus sp.
GCGGAAACCGAGTTCGGTGATCAGGCCCCGGGGTTCCAACACCCAGGGGCTGTTGGTGAAGCGGACGCGGTCGCCCTCGATCGGCGCGGCGATGGCGAGGATGGCGGTCCGCGGCGTCGTCTCCAGCCCCACCAGCGCGACCTCTCGGATCGCTTCGATCGGATCGGCATGGGTGCCGGTCGGCGAGGTGCCGAGATCGCGGTGGGTCCCGCCCGGCCGCTCGACCAGACCGAAGCGGGCGTTGGTGCCGCCGATGTCGGCGATCAGCACCGGGAATTCGAAGGAGACGGACGGCGGCGAGGCGGACATCGATGGCGACCTTGGAAGCGTTCCGGGCCCGGGATCCGCGAGCTATAGCGCGTGTCGCGATTCTTGGCGATGCCGCAGGGGCGTTTCGGCGGCCGCCCTGCGAAATCCTTCCTCGAACACCGGTATTTCACGCGAAATTCTTCCGGTGGAGAGCCGCGACGGATGCGAAAAACCTGATGCGTGTGACGTGCGGGCATGCCAATCTCGCCCACCGAAGCGAAGGACACCGTGGCGGCGGGAATTCTCCGCGCCTCCGGCATGGGCTCCGCAGAGAGGGGATTTCAGATGCGCAAGACGACTTTCGGGCTCGCGGCGATCGCCGCGGTGATCGCCGCGCCGGCCTTGGCCGCCGACATCCAACCGGCGATTCTCTACGACCTCGGCGGCAAGTTCGACAAGTCCTTCAACGAGGCGGCCTACGTCGGCGCCGAGAAGTTCAAGAAGGAGACCGGGGTCGACTACCGCGACTTCGAGATCCAGAACGATGCCCAGCGTGAGCAGGCGCTGCGCAACTTCGCCCGGCGCGGCGCCTCCCCGATCGTCGCCATCGGCTTCACCCAGGCCTCTTCGGTGGAGAAGGTCGCCAAGGAGTTCCCGGACCTCAAGTTCGCCATCGTAGACATGGTGGTCGACCTGCCGAACGTCCGTTCGATCGTCTTCAAGGAGCAGGAGGGGTCCTATCTCGTCGGCGTCCTCGCCGCGATGGCGTCGAAGACCCACAAGGTCGGGTTCGTCGGCGGCATGGACATCCCGCTGATCCGCAAGTTCGCCTGCGGCTACGTCGGCGGCGTCAAGTCGGTCGATGCCAAGGCGGAAGTCTTCCAGAACATGACCGGCACCACCGGTGCGGCCTGGAACGACCCGGTCAAGGGTGGTGAGCTCGCCAAATCGCAGATCGACCGCGGCGCCGACGTCGTCTACCACGCCGCCGGCGGCACCGGCCTCGGCGTCCTCCAGGCGGCGGCGGACGCGGGCAAGCTCGGCATCGGCGTCGATTCCAACCAGAACCACCTGCATCCGGGCAAAGTGCTGACCTCGATGACCAAGCGCGTCGACACCGCCATCTACGACGCCTTCAAGGACGCCAAGGACGGCAAGTGGAGCACCGGCGTGCGCGTGCTCGGGCTCAAGGAGGCCGGCGTCGGCTGGGCCCTCGACGCCCACAACAAGGCGCTGATCACCGCGGAGATGAAGGCGGCGGTCGACAAGGCGGAGAAGGGGATCATCGACGGGTCGATCAAGGTCCACGACTACATGGCCGACAAGACCTGCCCCTATTGATCCACGCCCTCGCCGCGGCGGGCGCTGCGCCCGGCCGCGGTTCCTCTCGGGGAGGACGGACCACCGCCCTCCTCGGCCACCGGCACCCAGGGTGCCTCGAACCGATGGCCGCCGTCACATGCAGGGTCCCGATCAGCCGCCGTCTCGACCGAAGGCGCCCGAAGCGCCCGCCGAGCGACGCCCGCCGGCGATCGAATTCGTCGGCATCGACAAGTGGTTCGGCACCAACCACGCCAACCGCGCCATCGATCTCACCATCGCCGCCGGCTCGATCCACGGCCTCGTCGGAGAGAACGGCGCCGGCAAATCGACGCTGATGTCGATCCTCTACGGCTTCTACCGGGCCGATCGCGGCGAGATCCGGGTGAACGGCCGGCGCGTCGACATCCGCACTTCGGCCCAGGCGATCGCCGCCGGTATCGGCATGGTCCACCAGCAGTTCATGCTGGTCGACACGATGACCGTGCTCGAGAACGTCCTGCTCGGTGCCGAAGGCTCGATGACGCTCGCGCCGGCGGAGAAGCGGGCCCGCGCCGTGCTCGCCCGGTTGGCGGCCGACTACGAACTCGAGGTCGATCCCGACGCGGTGGTCGGCGATCTCTCGGTCGGCGAGCAGCAGCGGGTGGAGATCCTCAAGACGCTCTATCGCGGCGCCGAGATCCTGATCCTCGACGAGCCGACGGCGGTGCTGACGCCGTCGGAAGTGGAACACCTCTTCCGCATCCTCCGCCGCCTCCAGGGAGAGGGCAAGACGGTCGTCGTCATCACCCACAAGCTCAAGGAGATCAAGGCGGTGACCGACGAGGTCTCGGTCATGCGCAAGGGCGAGATCGTCGCCACCTGGCCGACCGCGGCGACCTCGGTGGAGGCGCTCGCCGAGGCGATGGTGGGCCGGCGGGTGCTGCTCGAGGTGGAGAAGGGTCCGTCGGTCCCGGGCGCGGTGGTGCTCTCGGTCGAGCACCTGCGGCTCACCGACGGTCGCGGCGTGGTGCTGGTCGACGACGTGTCGCTCGAGGTCCGGGCCGGCGAGATCGTCGGCATCGCCGGGGTCGCCGGCAACGGCCAGTCGGAACTGCTGGAAGCGATCGCCGGCATCCGCCGCGCCGTCTCCGGCTCGATCCGGCTCGGCGGTCGCGCGATCGGCGACCTCGATCCGGCG
Source organism: Siculibacillus sp. (assembly GCA_030247555.1). Taxonomy (GTDB): domain Bacteria; phylum Pseudomonadota; class Alphaproteobacteria; order Rhizobiales; family Ancalomicrobiaceae; genus CALBKH01. Next base: position 2,750 of record JAOTSD010000146.1, read on the forward strand.
GAGATCCGCGATCTCGGCCTCGCCCACATCCCCGAGGACCGCCACCGCATGGGGCTGGTGCTCGCCTTCTCGGCGGAAGAGAACATGATGCTCGGCCACCAGGGCGATCCGCGCTGGGCCTCGGGCCTGCTCCTCGACAAGGCGGCGTTGCGGAAGGCGGTGGAGGCCGATTTCGCCGAGTTCGACGTCCGCCCCCCCGACCCGACGCTGAGGACGGCGCTCTTCTCCGGCGGCAACCAGCAGAAGATCATCATCGCCCGCGAGATCGGCCGCGACACCAGGGCGGCGATCGTCGGCCAGCCGACCCGCGGCGTCGACATCGGCGCCATCGAGGCGATCCACCGCCGGCTCATCGCCATGCGCGACGCCGGCCGGGCGATCCTGCTGGTCTCGGCGGAACTCGACGAGATCCGCTCGCTCGCCGACCGGATCATCTGCATGTGCCAGGGGCGGATCACCGGCGAGTGCCGGCCCGAGACGTCGGAGGCGGAGATCGGACTGATGATGGCGGGTCTGAGCGGGCGCGGCGCGGAGGCGAGAGCATGAGCGTACCGCTGCGCGACCTGCCGCCGATCGTCGACTACGTGGTGGTGCCGCTCGCCAATCTCACCGTCGCCTTCCTGATCTCCGGCCTCGTCGTGCTCGCCATCGGCGAGAACCCGCTGGAGGCGGTGGCGATCATGCTGAGGGGGGCGCTCGGCTATGCCGAGGGCATCGGCTTCACCCTCTACTACACCACCGGATTCGTCTTCACCGGCCTCGCGGTGGCGGTCGCCTTCCATGCCGGGTTGTTCAACATCGGGGCGGAGGGGCAGGCCACTCTCGGCGGGCTCGGCGTGGCGCTCGTCTGCCTCGCCTTCGACGGCGCTCCGTGGTGGCTGGTCGTGCCT
>JAOTSD010000027.1 GCA_030247555.1 Siculibacillus sp.
ACCTCAATCTCTTTCGCGCCAACCGCATCGCCTTCTCCGGCCTGGCGGTGCTGCTGCACTCCGACCTCGCCGGAAACGCCTTCGAGGCCAACACTTTCCAGGGCAACCACGGCGAGGTGGTGGTGCGCGGCGGCGGATCGGCGCGCCGGGCGGTATGGCGCGGCAACCACTGGGACGCCTTCGAGGGCTTCGACCGCGACGGTGACGGCATCGGCGACACGCCCTTCGAAGTGTGGGCCTGGGCAGATCGGTTGTGGATGGACCTGCCGGTGGCGCAGTTCTTCCGCGCCGCCCCGTCGCTGGCGCTGCTCGACCTCGCCGAGCGGCTCACGCTGGCCAACGATCCGCGCCTGATCATGGCCGACCCGGAGCCGCGGACCGGACCGCCGAAGAACGCCGACGCCGCCGCTCCGCCGGCCCGATGAGGCGGCGGCGGGGTCCCTCACCACACCGTGCCGTCGCTCTCCACCATCAGTGGCGGTGAGCCGTCCGGGCGGATCTCGCGGGCGAGGCGGCGGCCGGCGAGCCAGGTGCCGCCCTCGAGCACGCAGGCGAGCGGGAAGTTCCAGGCGTTGCGCCCGAGGAGCTGGCGCACCACCCCGGCCAGCCGGTCGATCAGCGCCACGGTGAGGGCCCGCCACTCCACCACCAGTTCGGCGTCGATCGGGTGGACGTGGGCGAGTTGCGAGCGGTCGCGCAGTTGCAGCAGGCCGGAGTCGATCATCAGCCCGCCGTTGCGATAGCACGACAGGCCGGTGAGGCCATCGAGTTCGGTGACCTCGAGGCCGGCCCAGGCGAGCGGTTCGATCAGCGAATAGACCAGCCACTGTGGAGCCTTGTGCAGCGGCATCAGGCCGGAGGTGGCGTCCTCGGTGGAGAGCTTGCGGTGGATCCAGGTGTCGCCGAGCGGCACGCCGCCGAGCAGGTAGGGACCGGGCCACACCCCGGCGAGGGCGTCGAGCAGGATCTCGAGGACGTGGGCCGCCGGCACCTGTCCGTCGGGGAAGAGACGGAAGAGATGGTCGACGAGGCCGCCGGGGCGCAACGAACCGTCGTCGGTGGTGAAGACTTCGGAGCGCAGAGCGAGCGCCTGCCCCAGCCGGTTGATCAGCCCGAGCCGCCCGTCGAGGCCGACGAGCGGGTTGGAGGCGGAGACCTGAAGGCCGTCGGCGAGCTCCTCCGCGGTCACTCCGGCGAGAGCGCGGGAATCCGCCCGGAGCGGATCGAAGGGTTCGGAGGAGAAGACGCCGGAGGCGAACATGGCGAGCGAGGCGACGGCCAATCCCTCCGAACGCGAGAAGGTCTCGCCGGTCGCCGCTTCGGCGTAGATCCAGCGCGACCCGGCGCCGGCGTCGGTCAGGACCGAGACGGTGGCGAGGTCGACGGCGGCGCGACCGAGTTCGCGCGCATCCGCCCAGTCGTGCGCCGCCACCAACATGCCCCAACGATCGCATTCGCCGACGTCGAAGTCGCGCCAGCGAGCGTGCGGCGGCACCTCGAGCGTCGGGTGCTCGGAGCGGGTCAGCTCGGCGACGAAGCGGGCGGTGGCGTCGAGGCGACCGAGGTCGACGGTGAAATGCTCGAGCCGATCCATCAGGGCGAGATCGAAGAGCCGGTTGGCGCGCTCGCGGACCGCGCCGGCCCGGAGCAGTCGGTGGGCCGCTCGGGTCAGGGTCGGATCGGACGGAGCGGGATCTTCGGTCATCGTCGCGGACGTCCTCCGGGCTTGGCGGGGCGTGGACGAATCGCCCGCCACGCCGTTCGCCGTGGCGGTGAGTCTCGCCGGAACCGTCCTTCCTCGCAAGGAAGGGGTCCGATCAGCGGTGGACCGACGCCGTCGCGCCCTTGCGGCGGTGACCTCGTGGGGTAAGGTCGACGCCGACGAAGACACGATGGGAGAATCCGCGATGACCGCGAAGGGCGTGACGGTGGTCGGCCATCCGCTGGTGGCGCACAAACTGACCCTGATGCGCGACAAGACGACCTCGACCAAGAGCTTCCGCGAACTGCTCCGGGAGATCTCGCATCTGCTCTGCTACGAGGCGACCCGTGACCTCGAGCTGACCGAGGTGACGATCGAGACGCCCCTGCAGTCGATGCGGGCGCCCAAGCTCGAGGGCAAGAAGCTGGTCTTCGCGCCGATCCTGCGCGCCGGCATGGGCCTGCTCGAGGGAATGCTCGACCTCGTCCCCTCGGCGCGCGTCGCTCATGTCGGCCTCTACCGCGATCCGGCGACGCTCCGCGCGGTCGAATATTACTTCAAGGCCCCCGAGGACATCGCCGACCGCACGGTGATCGTTCTCGACCCGATGCTCGCCACCGCCAATTCCGCCTGCGCCGCCATCGAACGGCTGAAGCAGGCCGGCGCCCGGCGCATCCTCTTCGTCTGCCTGCTCGCCGCGCCGGAGGGTGTCGAGCGCATCCGCGCCGAGCACCCGGACGTGCCGGTCTACACCGCCGCGATCGACGAACGGCTCAACGACCACGGCTACATCGTGCCGGGCCTCGGTGACGCCGGCGATCGGATGTACGGCACCAAGTGAGGCACGGAGGGTCGGCGCGGTGATCGTCGCCTTCGGCACCATCAACGTCGACATGGTCACCGTGGTGCCGCGTTTCCCGGTGCCCGGCGAGACGGTGAAGGGGCGCGACTATCAGCTCTTTCCCGGCGGCAAGGGCGCCAATCAGGCGGTGGCGGCGGCGCGCGCCGGGGCGCGGGTCGCGCTCGTCGGCTGCGTCGGCCGCGACGGGTTCGCCGAAGTTGCGCTCGCCGGAGCGAGAGCGCTGGGCATCGACCTCGGCCGGGTTCGGCGCAGCGACAGCCCGACCGGTGTCCAGATGATCGCCGTCGACCCGAGCGGCGAGAACCTGATGATCGGCGCGGACGCCGCCAATCGCTCGGCGCGCGCCGACCAACTCGCCGGGCTGCTCGGCCCCGGGGCGACGCTCCTCACCCAGAATTCCCTCGGCACTCCCGAAGTCGAGCGGGCCATCGCCATGGCGCACTCCGCCGGCGCCCGCGTCATCTACAATGCCGCACCGGCCGAGCCGGTCGCAGAGGCGAGCTTCGCCGCCGCCGACGTGGTGATCGTCAACGAGCACGAGGCGCGCGGCTACGCCGACCGGTTCGGTCTGCCGCCGGGGTTCCGGGCCTTCGCGGAAGCGGCGGCGACACGGTTCGCCACCGTCGTCGTGGTCACGCTCGGTCCGCGCGGGTTGATCGCCGCCCGTCCGGGCGGCCCCACTCTCGTGGGTGGGCCGCCGGATGTCGTGTGCGTCGACTCCACCGGGGCGGGCGATGCGCTGTGCGGCGCGATCGCCGCCGCCCTCGACCGCGGCGACGATCTCGAGACGGCGCTGCGCCAGGGGCTCGCCGCCGGGGCGCTCGCCTGCCGCGAGACCGGGGCGCAGACGAGCTTCCGCGATCTCGCCGAGATCCTTCGCGTCACCGGCGGGGTGCGGCTCGCGCCGGCCGGTTCCGCCTGAAAATCGACGTTCGCCGACAATCGTCGGACCACTCTTCAGGATCCGTTAGGCGCGTCCGCGGTAGCATCTTCGGCGATCGGAGATGCGACGGACATGTATCGCAACGCCCTGCGACTGACACTCTTCGGCGCTCTGGCGGCGCTGATGTCCCCGGCCTGGGTGCCGTGGTTGCTCCACGTCGTCGCCTTCGTCACCGAACGCCCCGTCGCCGTCGACAGCCGCGCCGTCGGCTATCGCGTCGAGGAGAGCACCGGCGCGCCCGTCCGTGCGCCGGTCGGGTCCGGGCGCCGCGTCACGCTCAAGGCCGATTCCCGCGGGCACTTCCTGACCGAAGCGGCGATCAACGGCCGCGCCATATCGGTCATGGTCGACACCGGCGCCACATCGGTGGCGTTGCGCCACGAGGATGCGTCGACCCTCGGTGTCAGGCCGCCTTTGCCCTCCGACTACACCGTGCCGATCGCCACCGCCAACGGCACCGCCCGCGCCGCCCGCGTCGTCCTCTCGGAGGTGCGCATCGGCGACGTGCGGGTGCGCAACGTCGAGGCTCTGGTGATGCCGGAGCGCGCGCTCGGAACCAATCTGCTCGGCATGAGCTTCATCAAGCGTCTGCGCAACGTCGAACTGGCTTCCGGCAAACTGACCTTCGTCGAGTGAGTCCGGAGGCCGAGGCGATTGCATCGCGCCCAGCTCTGCCCGATGCTGCGGCCGAATCGTCTTCCCATGCGGAATGCTCGACCGTGATCTACCTCCCCTCACGCCTCGCCGGCCGGGTCGCATCCGGTTTCGCCCGCAAGCGCACGCTCGCCGTCGTGCTCGGCCTGCTCTGCGCCGCGCCGGTCGCGGCCGAGGAGACACCCGTCGTCACCCGGCAGGCCCGGCCGCTGCGCCTCGGCATCGCCGCCGCGGCCCGGCCGAACGATGCGATCGACCGGATGGAGCCGTTCCGCCTGCGTCTCTCCGAGACCCTCGGGGTCGAGGTGCGGACCCGCCGCTTCGCCGACGAGCGCTCGCTGGTCGATGCCCTCGCCGCCGGGAAGATCGACTATGCGCCGCTGTCGGCGAGCGGCTACGCCATGACCCATCGGCTGTGCGGCTGCGTCGAGCCACTGGCGGCGCCGCGCGCCGCCGACGGCTCGACCGGCTGGCGCATCGTCGTCGTGGTGCCGACCGGCAGCCCGATCGAGAAGCTCTCCGGGCTCACGGGACGGCGCCTCGGACTGGCGGGGGCCGAAGCGATCGGCGGCCACCGGTTGGCGCTGCGCCTCATCGAGCAGCAGGAGGCGAAGGCCCCGCCGAAGCCGCTGCTCGAGACCTTCGAGGGTCCGCGCGCCGCGGTGAGGGCCATGCTCGACGGCCGCGTCGACGCCGCCGTCGCCTGGTCGACGCTGGAGGGCGACGTCGCCGAGGGCTACGGCCGCGGGACGCTGCGCGACATGGTGGCGGCGGGAGAATTGGCGATGACCGACGTCCGGGTGGCCTGGGCCTCCGGTGTTCTGCCGCACGGGCCGCACGTGGTGCGCACCGATCTCGCCGAAGGGCCCAAACGGCGGCTGCGCGACATGCTGGTCGATCTCGACGAGGTCGACCCCGACGCCTACGACGCGATCGAGCCGGTGCTGACCGGCGGCTTCCTGCGGATCGGGCACTCCGCCTACGTGCCCTTCGTCGACCTGGTGACGCCGCGCGTCATGCCGGCGGAGCCGGGGACGACCGGTTCGACCACGGCACCGCCGGGCTGAACCGGCGGCGGGCGCTCAGTTCGGGCTCGGATAGGCGATGGTGGTGGAGACGCGCGGACGCAGATAGGCGACGTCCGACAGCGTCAGCGAAGTGCCGCCGAGGATGTCCTGCATGAAAGTCGAGAAAGTCGAGGTGTAGGTGTACTGCACCCGGGTGACGATCAGTTGCTGGCCGTCGGTGACCAGACCGGAGGGGATGGTGATCGGCGGCGTGGCGTTGGTGGTCCAGGCCGAGGTGTTCTGCCCGACGCTCCAAGCCGTTTTGAAGCCGTTGGAGGTGGTGTAGTTCACAGCCGAGACGACGAGTTGCACACCCGAAGCGCTGTAGGGCGTCATGATCGCGGTGCTCGCCGCCAGGATGTTGGACATCTCGGCGGAGGAGATGGTGGAGACCTGCGAGACGAGATCGCCGAGGGCACTGCCGGTGTGGCTGACCTTGCGGTAGATGGTGAGCGCCTGCGACAGCTCGTTGCCGGCGATGAACATCGTCAGCATCACCGGCAACAGGATGGCGAATTCGACCGCCGACACCGCCCGTCGATCGCGCGCCAGCCGCAGGAGCGCCCGTCCAAACGCCGGCAGAGAGATGCGTCGCTCGTTCATGCGCGGTCTCCTCACCAAGGGAAGGGCTCATTGCGGAAGGTCGAGACACCCGAGAGCAGACGCGTACCGTTCGACAGGTTCGACAGATCGAGGCCGAGCGTGTTGAAGTATAGAGGGAACTGATAAAAGGCCCGCACCACCACGATCTCGGTCGACCCACCCATCTGGAACGTGAAGCCGGATGTATCGAAGTTCTTGCTGGCATCGATCGGCATCGACGTGTTGGTCGAGGTGAAGTTCGTGTAGACTTTCGAGTCGATCGTCAGGCTGTTGCAGTCGAAGAGCACGTAGAGACGATTGCAGACTTCAGTCTTGAAGGTCGACTCTGAATAGCCTGCCGCTTGGGCCTGTCCGGTGCGGATCAGCCGCCCGGCATCGGCGACGGCGGTGTCGAGGATCTGGCCGGCGAGGAAGCACAGCGCCGATTCGAAGATCGCTCCGATCAGCGCCAGGAACGGCAGGGCGAGGATGCCGAATTCGACCGCCGTCGACGCCTCGCGGTCGCGCAGGATACGGGCGGCGCTCCGGCGACGGGAGATGGTCGGGCGTTCGGGTCGGGAACTGTCGTGCGTCATCGGGCATGGCTCCGGCGCGTCGCACCCGCACGTGAGGGGGCGAGCGGTCGCATCTGCCGCGATGATGGGGCGCAATGTTGAAGATTCGGTTCAGGCGACGACGCCGAGCCGCGGGAACGACCGACGGCGATCAGGGCGTTCCGGCGTTCTGCTGGCCGAACTGGATGCGCTTGCGCAGATGGTCGTCGGCGGCCTCGAAGTAGCCCTTCTCGTCGCCGGGTTCGATCGTTGGGGTGCAATGTGGCGTGCAGGCGTAGGAATAGCGCGACCCACCCCGCTGGACGGTGACGTAGCCGGTCTGCGGCTTGACCACGTGGATCATCTCGTCGGCGATCAACTGGCCCTTGGCGTCGAGCACCACCAGATTGGTGATGCCGGCGGTCTTGCCGGTGATCACCAGGGTCTGGCGATCCTGCATGGTCGCATCGGCGATGCCCGGATTGCCGAGGACGACCGTGGTGGCCGGCGCGGAGATGCGCATCACCTTGGCGATGTCGACGGTCACGGCGATCGGATCCTTCGCCGCGGCCGGGCCGCAGATGGCGGTGACGAGGGCGAATGAGATCGCCACGGACGACGAGAGGCGCACGATCGGGGGACCTCGGTGAGAACTCGACATGCTCGATCCTGACGCGGTTTGGTGAACGAAGGCTTAATCAGCCGGCGACCCGGCCGCCGCCGCCCTCCCCGAGTTCGCCGGCCGGGAGTGACGATCCCCTCGCGCGCGCGACGCGCGTTTCCGGAAATGTCGCCGGTGCGCCGGACGAAACGGCGGGCCGGCGGGCCGGCGGGGCGCCTCGGCTACCCTTCGTTAGGCATGGTGCGGCTTTCGGCGAGAGAGAATTCGATAACCATCCGAATTTACTCGGTCTTAGAACGACCGGGGTATGGTCACTCCAGACTTCGAGAGGCCGATCGAGCGAGCGGTCCGAAGGTCTGATGTACCGTGTAGAACCTAAGGAGCTGTAAGATGACCCTGTTCGCCCGTTTCCTGAAGGACGAGTCCGGCGCCACCGCCATCGAGTACGGTCTGATCGCCTCGCTGGTCGCCGTCGCGATCATCACCGGCGCCGGCGCCCTCGGCAACAACCTGAACACCACCTTCACCAACCTCGCCGGCAAGATGAAGTGATCTTGCCCGAGCCGGTGGAATTCGAGGGGGCGGGCGCCGCGAGGCACCCGCCCCTCGCCTTTCCGGCACACGCCATCGGGCGCCGCCGACCGGCGCGTTTACGTCGCCTTCAGAGCCGGATGGCAGGATGACGTCGAAGCCCGTGGTTCCGGTTTCCGGGGTGGAGAGATGATGCAGTATCTGTCGGCGGTGGTCGTGCTGGTGTTCCCGATCCTGGTGGTCTGGGCGGCGGTGACCGATTTCATGACGATGACCATCGCCAACCGCATCTCGGTCGGCCTCTTCGCCGCCGGACTGGTGGCCCTGGCGGCCAGCGGTACGCCGATCGAGGTCGTCGGCGCCCACCTCGGCGCCGCGGCCCTGGTCTTCGCCATCGGGTTCGCCTGTTTCGCCCTCGGCTGGATGGGCGGCGGCGACGTCAAGTTCGCCTCGGCCGTGGCACTCTGGCTCGGTTGGAGCCATCTGCTCGAATATGCCGTGACCTTCTCGGTCTACGGCGGCCTGCTCACCTTGGTCGCGCTCTTCTCCAACCGCGTGCTCGATCCGCTGCCGGTGCTCAAGATCGGCTTCCTCGCCCACTTCCAGGAACACCGGCGCGTCCCCTACGGCGTCGCCCTGTCGGTGGCGGCGCTGCAGATCTTCGCCGAGACCCCGTGGATGCGCGTCTTCGGTTGATCGCGCCGCCCGTCCCGACCACTCGCGCCGCGGGATCGCTCCGATCCCGCGGTGCCGTCGTTTCAGGGGGGCAAAACGCCGGATTCCGGCCCCGATACCGGCGTTGACGGAAAATTCACGACGTCCGGAGAGGGCTCGTTAACCATACCTGAACCAATTCCCCCCGAGACTGCGGCTCGATGGACATCGTCGATGTCCCCTCGTGTTTTCGGGTTCGGGTCATGAAGGTCACGCGTCTCCTCGTCTTGGCGATCGCTCTGGGAGCCGGCATCGTCGCCGCCATGCTGGCGGTGAAGATGTCGAACCGCGAGCCGGAGCCGGCTCCGGTGGCGGTGATGCCGGATGCGGCACCGCGTCTCGACACCATCGACGTGCTGGTCGCTTCCAAGGACATCCCGCTCGGTTCCAGGATCGCCGCCGGCGATCTCTCCTGGCAGTCCTTCCCCAAGACCGGCATCGCCGAGGTCTACGTCAATCGGACGGCGCGACCCAACGCCGCCGAGGAACTGGTCGGCATGGTGGCGCGCTCGCCCTTCCTCTCGGGCGAACCGGTGCGCGAACAGCGCTTGATCAAGGCCGATCGCGGCTTCATGTCGGTGATCCTGACGCCGGGTATGCGCGCCAGTGCCGTCGAGGTGAAGGCGGCGTCGACCGCCGGCGGGTTCATCCTGCCCAACGATCACGTCGACGTCATCCTGACTCGTGCGGCGCCCAAGGCCGGCAGCTCCGGCGACCCCTACGTCAGCGAGACGATCCTGACCAACGTGCGCGTGCTCGCAATCGATCAGCAGATCAACGACGGCAAGGGCGAGGCGGCGATGCTGGCCAAGGACACGGTGACGCTGGAACTGTCGCCGCGACAGGCCGAAGCCATGGCGCAGTCGACCCAACTCGGCGTGATCTCGCTGGCGCTGCGCGCTCTGCGCGACCGCGAAGGCGCGCCGATCGAAGAGGAAACCGAAGCGACCGGTGGCTCGGTCAAGATGGTGCGTTTCGGAGTGCAATCGACGGTCTCGATCCGTCGATGACCCCGGTGGCGCTCGAATTCTGAGGTGGTCGCATGTTCTCCTCCCCGCACATTCTCCGCTCCGGGCTCGCCGCCACGCTGCTGACCGCGGCACTCGGCTTCGCCGGGACGAGCGCCCTGGCCGCCGACGATCCCGCGACGCCGCGCATCGATCGGGTCGCCGGTCAAGAGACCGGCCGCGACCGGCTGGTGCAACTGCCGCTGTCGAAGTCGAAGATCCTCGACTTCGACGAGGACATCCGCGACGTCCTCGTCTCCGACCCGAAGGTGGCGGATGCGGTGGTGCGCTCGGCGCGCCGCCTCTACCTCATCGGCAACAAGTTCGGCACCACCAACATCGTCGTCTTCGGCGGCTCCGGTCGACCGATCGCCAATCTCGAGCTCCAGGTGCAGGTCGACACCCGCGCCCTCGAGGGATTGCTCAAGCGCATGCTGCCGCGGAGCGACATCCGCGTCGAGGCGGTCGCCGGCACCGTGGTGCTGTCGGGCGCCGTGGGCAGCGGCGGCGAGGCGATCCAGGCCTATGAGGTCGCCTCCAAGTTCGTCGGCGCGCCGGTCGAGACGGCTTCGTCGACCGGCGGCGGAGCGGCCGCTCCGGCGACGACCGGGTCGACCGCGGGCTCCTCGGTCCAGGTGGTCAACGCGCTCACCATCCGCGGCAAGGATCAGGTGATGCTCAAGGTCACCATCGCCGAGGTGCAGCGCGACATCGTCAAGAAGCTCGGGATCGACCTGACCAGCGCCATCACCAACGGCAACTGGGCGTCGGCTCTCGCCACCGCCAACCCGTTCCCGATCACGCCGGCCATCGATCCGGCGATCGCCGCTTCGGGAACCCTCTCCTTCGGCTCGGGCAATTCGATCTCGGGGCGGCTCCAGGCGCTGGAGCAGAACGGACTGCTGAAGACCCTCGCCGAGCCCAATCTCTCGGCGCTTTCGGGCGAACAGGCGCAGTTCCTGGTCGGTGGCGAATATCCGATCCCGGTGAGCCAGACCTCCTCGGGAACCGGAACCACCATCGGCGTCGAATTCAAGACCTACGGCATCGGCCTCAACTTCCAGCCGGTGGTGCTCGACGAGAACCGCATCTCGCTGACGGTCAAGACCGAGGTTTCCGAACTGACCTCCGATGGCGCGGTGACGATCTCGACGCTGACCATTCCGGCGCTGAGGGTGCGTCGTGCCTCGACGACGCTCGAGATTCCCTCGGGCGGTGCGATGGTGCTCGGCGGCCTGATCAAGGACGACGTCAAGCAGGCGCTCGCCGGCACACCGGGCCTGCTCAAGCTGCCGATCCTCGGTTCGCTCTTCCGCTCGCGCGATTTCCAGCGCTCGCAGTCGGAACTGGTGATCTTCGTGCAGCCGCTGGTCGTCAAGCCGGTCGCGGCGGCGAAGCTCGAGCGGCCAGACCGCAACTTCCAGCCCTCCAACGACGCCGCCGGATATTTCCTCGGTCGTCTCAACCGCATGTATCGCACCGTCGATCGCGGTCAGAAGGGCACCTACCACGGCCAGTACGGCTACATCTTCGAGTGAGGGTGATGCGCATGACGACGACCAGACTTCTTCTTCGTCTCGGCCGCGCCCTCGCCACCGCGGGGGTGCTCCTCGCGGCAGCGACCGTCGCCGGCTGCAACACGACGAAGTACGAACCTTCGGTCACCGGATCGGTGCCGAACGACGGTTTCCGCACCCGCCATCCGATCGTGGTGGAAGAGGGCGAGGAGACCTTCGACGTTCCCGTCGCGACGCAGGGCGACTCGCTGCCGCCCCGCCTCATGGCCGCGATCGAGGCCTTCGGCCGCGAAGCCCACGAGCAGGGTGCGCGTGCCATCACCGTCATGGTGCCGAGCGGTTCGCGCAACGAGGCCGCCGCCTATCACGCCTCGCGACGGATCACCGAGGTCCTCGGCCGCGCCGGCTTCGGACCGCAGGCGGTCCACAAGGTGCCCTATGCGGCGGTCGGACCGGAGGATGCCGCGCCGATCCGGCTCGCCTATCCGCGGGTGGTGGCGCAGGTGCCGCATCGCTGCGGCCGGTGGCCGGATCAGGTGATCGGCGGCCTCGACAACACCGACTACTGGAACTTCGGCTGCGCCACGCAGTCCAACATCGCCACCATGGTGGCGGAACCGACCGATCTGGTCTCGCCGTCGCCGATCGGCAAGGCCGACGCGACCCGCCGCGCGGCGGTGATCCAGGCCTATCGCAAGGGCGAGAAGACCAGGTCCGAATTCAAGTTGCCCGAAACCACGGCTTCGAAGGTCGGGGCGGGAGGAGGCGAGTGATGACGCGCAGCGCCAAGGAGCGTCCGATCCATCCGGACACCGACGAGCCGAGGTCGATCCCGCGCATCGCCATCCAGGCGTTCTGCGAGACACCCGAGGTCGCCGCGGCGCTCGAAGCCGCCTCCCAGGATCGCCGCATGTCGCGCGCCCACACCAAGGTGTTGATGGGCGGCCTGCCGGCCGCGGTGGAGTTCTACGGTTCGGCCCCCACCCCCAATCTGGTGGTGGTGGAATCGAAGGGGCGTTCGGAGGACATTCTCGGGCATCTCGACGGTCTCGCCGAGGTCTGCGATCCGGGCACCAAGGTGCTGGTGATCGGTCACGTCAACGACGTGCTGCTCTATCGCGAGCTGATCCGTCGCGGGGTGAGCGAATACGTCGTGGCGCCGCTCGACCTGTTCGACGTGCTGCGCTCGATCGGCGACCTCTATCACAGCCCCGAGGCGGCGACCCTCGGTCGCTCGATCGCCTTCATCGGCGCCAAGGGCGGGTGCGGCTCGTCCACCGTCGCCCACAATGTCGCCTGGTCGATCGCCCGGACCTTCGACAACGACGTGTTGGTGGCCGACCTCGATCTCGCTTGGGGTACCGCCGGCCTCGACTTCAACCAGGATCCGACCCAGGGCGCGCTCGATGCGCTGATGTCGCCGGAACGCATCGACGAGGTCTTCCTCGACCGGCTGCTCACCAAGTGCTCGGACAACCTGAGCCTGCTCGCCGCGCCGGCGCTGCTCGACCGCACCTACGATTACGACGAACTCGCCTTCGATCCGACCATGGAGGTGGCACGCGGCAACGTGCCGGTGGTGGTGGTGGACCTTCCGCACCAATGGACGAGCTGGGTGCGACGCCAGTTGCGCGAGGCCGACGAGGTGGTGATCGTCGCCACGCCCGATCTGGCCAACCTGCGCAACGCCAAGAATCTCGCCGACGTGCTCAAGGCGGCCCGCCCCAACGACGCACCGCCGCGGCTGGTCTTCAATCAGGTCGGCGTTCCGAAGCGCCCCGAGATCAAGATCGAGGAATTCGCCAAGGCGCTCGACCTCACCATCGCCGCCACGATCCCGTTCGACGCCAAGCTGTTCGGCGACGCGGCCAACAAGGGGCTGATGATCGGCGAACTCGACGCCAAGAACCAGGTGGCGGAGACCTTCCGCAATCTCGCCGGCGCGGTAACCGGCCGGGCGGAGATCCGCAAGCCGAAGAAGTCGCCTTTCGCGCCGCTCTTGGAAAAGCTCCGGGCGCGCAAGGCGTCGTGACGCGTTGGTCGAGGTGACAAGGCATGTTCGGACGTAGAGGAGCGAACGAAGGAGCGGGCGGCGGCCTCCGGCAATCGGCGGCGGCACCGGCGACGCGTCCGGCGAGCGCGCCGCAACGTGCGCCCTCGGCGCCCGCGCCGTCGATCGCCAACACCGATCCCAACGCGCCGATCCCGCCCAACCGTCCTCAGGAGCGGCAGAAGTCCGAGGACTACTACGACACCAAGTCGTCGATCTTCTCCGCCCTGATCGACACCATCGATCTCTCCCAGCTCGCCCGCCTCGATCCGGAATCGGCGCGGGAAGAGATCTCCGACGTCATCAACGAGATCATCCAGCTGAAGAATCTGGTGATGTCGATCGCCGAGCAGGAGGAACTGCTCGCCGACATCGTCAACGACGTGCTCGGCTACGGACCGCTCGAGCCGCTGCTCGCCCGCGACGACATCGCCGACATCATGGTCAACGGCGCCGAGAAGACCTACATCGAAGTCGCCGGCAAGGTGCAGCTGACCGGGATCCGCTTCCGCGACAACCAGCAGCTGATGAACATCTGCCAGCGGATCGTCAGTCAGGTCGGCCGGCGCGTCGACGAGGCGAGCCCGATCTGCGACGCCCGCCTCCCCGACGGCAGCCGCGTCAACGTCATCGCGCCGCCGCTGGCGATCGACGGTCCGGCCCTCACCATCCGCAAGTTCAAGCGTGACAAGCTGACTCTCGAACAGTTGGTCAAGTTCGGGTCGATCACCCCGGAAGGCGCGCAGGTCCTCCAGATCATCGGCCGGAGCCGCTGCAACGTCGTCGTCTCCGGAGGCACCGGCTCGGGCAAGACGACGCTGCTGAATTGTCTGACCCGCTACATCGAGTCGACCGAACGCATCGTCACCTGCGAAGATGCCGCCGAACTGCAATTGCAGCAGCCGCACGTGGTGCGCCTGGAAACACGCCCGCCGAACATCGAGGGTGAGGGCCAGATCACCATGCGTGATCTGATCAAGAACTGTCTGCGCATGCGCCCCGAACGCATCATCGTCGGCGAGGTGCGTGGGCCGGAAGCCTTCGACCTCTTGCAGGCGATGAACACCGGTCACGACGGTTCGATGGGCACGCTGCACGCCAACAGCCCGCGCGAGGCGATCTCGCGCATGGAATCGATGATCACGATGGGCGGCTACGCTCTACCGGCCCGCACCATCCGCGAGATGATCTGCACTTCGGTCGACGTGGTGGTGCAGGCGGCGCGCCTGCGCGACGGCTCGCGCCGCATCACCCACATCACCGAAGTGCTCGGCATGGAAGGCGACGTCATCACCACCCAAGACCTCTTCGTCTACGAGATCCTCGGCGAGGACGAGTTCGGCCGCGTCGTCGGCCGCCATCGCTCCACCGGCATCGGTCGGCCGAAGATGTGGGAGCGAGCCCGCTATTTCGGCGAGGACAAGCGCCTCGCCGAAGCCCTCGACGCCGCCAACATCGCCGACGTGGTCAACTGAGGAGGAGAGCGTGTTCGGTCTCGGAGCGACCACTCTCGCGTTGATCGTGCTGGCGATGCTCTCCGCCGGCGGCATCGCCTATGCCCTGCTCTTCGATCGCGTCCAGGACGAGAAGACCACCGAGAAGCGCCTCACGCGCCTGCTCGATCCCGGCAAGGTGGTCGAGGAACGCGCCACCGCCGGCCGCCGCCGATCGATCCAGGACGCTTTCAAGGAATTCGAGGCCAAGCAGGAGGCGCTCGACAAGCGCAACAAGAAGCCGCCACTCGCCATCCGCCTGAGTCAGGCCGGACTGGACTGGAACCGGCGCACATTTCTCTTCTTCTCCATCGGTCTGGCGGTGGCGACGGGGCTCCTCGTGCTGATCATCTCGGGCAATCCGCTGGTGGCGTTCGGCGGCGGAGTCATCGGTTTCCTCGGCCTGCCGAGCTGGCTCGTCGACAAGATGCGCAAGCGCCGGCAGAAGGCATTCCTCGAGGAACTGCCGACCGCCGTCGACCTGATCGTCCGCGGCATCCGCTCGGGCCTGCCACTCGGCGACTGCCTGCGCATGGTCGCCACCGAGACCAAGGAGCCGGTGAAGGGCGAATTCCGCCAGATCATCGAAGCCCAGCACCTCGGCGTCCCGGTCGGCGAGGCCTGCCTGAAGCTCTACGAGCGCATGCCGGTGCAGGAGGCGAACTTCTTCGGCATCGTCATCGCCATCCAGCAGAAGGCGGGCGGCAATCTCTCCGAAGCGCTGTCCAACCTGTCCAAGGTTCTGCGTGATCGCAAGCGGATGAAGGCGAAGATCACCGCGATGTCGATGGAGGCCAAGTCCTCCGCCGCCATCATCGGCTCGTTGCCGATCGTCGTCGCCGGCCTCGTCTACCTGACGAGTCCGAGTTACATCATGCTCCTCTTCAAGACCAATGCGGGCAACGTGATCGTCATCGGCGGTCTGCTCTACATGTTGCTCGGCATCATGGTTATGAAGAAGATGATCGACTTCGATTTCTGAGGGAGCGAGAATGGGCGGCCTAATGGACATCCTCACCGATCCGCAGATGCTGCTCGCCGCCTGCGTCGCGATCGGCGTCGCCGCGACGGTGGTGACGGTGGCGATGCCGCTGCTGGACAGGGATCAGCTCGCCTCGCGCATGAAGGCGGTCGCCGTGGAACGCGAGGCGATCCGCGTGCGCGAACGTGCCCGCCTCGGCACCGAGCGGGCCAAGAGCCTGCGCGCCGAGCCCAAGGCCTTCATGAAGCAGTTGGTCGAGGCGCTGAACCTGAAGAACGCGCTGTCCGACGACAAGACAGCCGATCAGTTGCGCATGGCCGGCTTCCGCGGTCAGGCGCCGCTGACGGTCTATCTCTTCGCCCGCTTCGTGCTGCCCTTCGTCTGTTTCCTGGTGGCGCTGTTCTACCTGTTCGTACTCGAGGTGGTCGACAAGCCGGCGGGCATGAAGTTCGCCTTCTCGCTGCTCGCCGCCGGCGGCGGCATGTATCTGCCGAACGTCTACCTGAAGAACGCCATCACCAAGCGCCAGCAGTCGATCAAGCGGGCTTGGCCCGATGCGCTCGACCTCCTGCTGATCTGCATCGAGTCGGGCATGTCGGTCGAGCCGGCCTTCCGCAAGGTCGCCGACGAGATCGGCTCGACGTCGCTGCCGCTCGCCGAGGAGATGTCGCTCACCGCCGCCGAACTCTCCTACCTCCAGGAACGCCGCAAGGCCTTCGAGAACCTCGCCTCGCGCACCGGTCTCGACACCATCCGCGGCGTGGTCACCGCTCTCATCCAGGCCGAGCGCTACGGAACGCCGCTCGGTCAGGCGATCCGCGTCCTCTCGCAGGAGAGCCGCGACGCCCGCATGGCCGAAGCCGAGAAGAAGGCCGCGGCCCTGCCGCCCAAGCTCACCGTGCCGATGATCGTCTTCTTCCTGCCGGTGCTCTTCGCGGTGATCATCGGTCCCGCCATGATTCAGCTGTTCGGCTGGAAGTGACATCGATGCCGGTTCGCTCCGCGTCATGCGCGATGCGCATGGCCGAACCTCTCACATGAGAATTGTGTGATATGTTCGGGGCAGCCATCTGTGCCCCGATACGTCCGGTGATCGCGAGCGCGATCGGCCGGCCACCCGCCGCCCGATCGACGACGGGGCGGTGTCTCGCGAACCCGAGCGATCGAGAGGTCCCATGAAGAATTGGCAGAACATCGCGGCCGAGCAGTCGGTCCTCCTCAGGGAAGTGCGCAACGGTGCACCGGACGCGATGAAGGGCTTCTCCGCCCTCGCCGCCGGGGCGCTGAAAGCCGGGGTGCTCGACACCAAGACCAAGGAGTTGATCGCCGTCGGCATCTCGGTGGCGGTGCGCTGCGATCCCTGCATCGCCTTCCACACCAAGGCGGCCCGCGCCGCCGGGGCGACCCGCGAGGAGATCATGGAGACGGTGGCCACCGCCATCTACATGGGCGCCGGACCGGCCTACATGTACGCGGCTCAGGCCGTCGAAGCCTACGACCAGTTCGCCGCCGCCGCCGAGGCGAAGCCGGCGGGTTGAACCGGCGAGGGACGCGACGAAGAAGGGGCCGGTGATCCGACCCCTCCCCCACGATCCGATCGCGTCGGTCCCGTCAACCCGCGGTCCGGCGCGCCTCTGCGGGCTTGCGGTCGGTGCGTTCGATCTGCTTCCAGGTGTCGGGCTGGCTCAACATGGAGCGCAGATAGGCGACGTTGGCCTTCGCCTCCTCCGGCGGCAGTTCCGCCGCGGCGAGCCGGTCGGCCTCTTCGAATCGGCCCTGCAACCCCACCACCAGCGCCAGGTTCTGCCGCACCCGGCTGTCGGCGCGAGGCGAGGCGGCGGCGCGCTTCAGCGCGGCCTCCGCCCTGCCGAGTTCATTGGTGAAGACGTAGGAGAGGCCGAGGTTGTTGAGGATCGAAGGCTCCTCTGGCGCCAGTTTCAGCGCCGCCTGGTAGAGCCGCCGCGCTTCCGCCGTGTTGCCGAGTTGGTCCTGGACGGCGCCTTCCGCCGAGGTCAGACGCCAGTCGGGCGTCCGCGGATCGTTGGCGGCGCGCACCACCTTCAACGCCTCGTCGAAGTCGCCGTTCTCGGCGAGCGCCTTGCCGTAGGCCGAGGCGATGCCTCCGTCGCGCGGGAACTGCAACATCGCCTTCTGCAGGACCTCGACCGCCTGCGCGGTGCGTCCATCGGCGCGCAACGCCTGAGCGAAGCCGAAGACGTTGCCACGATCGTCGGGAGCCGCCTGATAACGGCGCGTCCATTCCGTGATCGCCGCACGGCGGTCGTTGGGATCCTGCGGGATCGAGCCGGTGACCGACACACCGTCGGTCTTGCGCGCCGGAGCGGCGCAACCGCCGAGCACGCCGGTGAGGGCGACGACCGCGGCGACGACCAACGGCAGAGTGGACGCGTTGCGACCCGAAGGGCGGTTCATGGGACACTCCGAGACGGACGGAACCGACGCGCGGGCCGGTACATTCCTCGGTTATCCTTCGTTAACCCTAACGGGGAGTTAAGATCGGGTCGGAGCGGCGACGACGGCGTTCGCGCCGACCTCGAACCCTTCGCTCGCGGGGTTGAACCGATGGGCCGGGCGGATACAGTCGACGGGCGAACCGTCGCCGCACTCGCCGGCACCGGCGTTCCCTCTCATCGCCCCCCCCCTTCCACCGGGAGACCCGCCTTTGGCCCTGCCGCTGCTCACCGCCGATCACCCCGGTCCGACCCTACCGATCCACCTCGTCACGCCGGAAACGCTCGGCCCGCGGCTCGACGATCTCGGCGCGGTCGCGGCCGCCTTCGCCCGCGCCTCCGGCTTCGAGGGCAAGGCCGGGTCGCTGCTGGCGCTGCCCGCCGTCGACGGAGGTCTGGCGGGTGCACTCTTCGGCATGGGAGGGGAGAAGGACGCGGCGCGCACGCCGTTCCTGCCGGGCAAGGCGGCGAGCCTGCTGCCGGCCGGCGACTGGCGTTTCGACGGCGCGCTCGCGGACGAAGGCCTCGCCGCCCTCGCCTTCGCGCTCGA
The DNA here is from genome assembly GCA_030247555.1 of Siculibacillus sp. GTDB lineage: Bacteria > Pseudomonadota > Alphaproteobacteria > Rhizobiales > Ancalomicrobiaceae > CALBKH01. The sequence goes on from JAOTSD010000027.1 coordinate 18,302, forward strand.
GAGCTGGCGCTTCCGCCGCTACAAGGCCGCGCCCGAGCGCGTCGTGCGTCTCGTCGTCGGCGCGTCGGTCGACCTCGCCGCGATCGGCCGCACCGCAGAGGCGGTCCTCCTCGCCCGAGATCTCGTCGAGACGCCGGCCAACGACCTCGGTCCGGCGGAGCTGGCGGCGGCGATCCGTTCGGTCTTCGAGGCGGCGGGCGGGTCCGTCGCCGAGATCATCGGCGACGATCTCCCGGCGGCGAACTTCCCGCTCGTCCACGCCGTCGGCAAGGGTTCCGACCGGCCGCCGCGGCTGATCGACGCCCGGTGGGGCGACCCCGCCCATCCGAAGGTGACGCTGGTCGGCAAGGGCGTGGTCTTCGATTCCGGCGGCCTCGACCTCAAGCCCGACAGCGCCATGCTGCTGATGAAGAAGGACATGGGCGGCGCCGCCAACGCCTTGGCGCTCGCCGCCATGGTGATCGGCGCCGGCCTGCCGGTACGCTTGCGGCTGATCGTGCCGGCGGTCGAGAACGCCGTCTCCGGCCGCGCGTTCCGCCCCGGAGACGTGGTGACCTCGCGCAAGGGCCGGACGGTGGAGATCGGCAACACCGACGCCGAGGGCCGGCTGGTGCTCGCCGACGGGCTCGCCCTCGCCGACGAGGAAGCGCCGGATCTACTGATCGACCTCGCCACGCTCACCGGCGCGGCCCGCGTCGCCCTCGGCCCCGACCTGCCGCCCTTCTACACCGACGACGATGGGCTCGCCGCCGAGATCGCGGCGGCCTCGACCCGCGTCTTCGACCCATTGTGGCGCATGCCGCTGTGGGCGCCCTACCGCGCCATGCTCGACAGCCGCATCGCCGACATGAACAACGTCGCCTCCGGCGGCTTCGCCGGCTCGATCTTGGCGGCGCTGTTCCTGAAGTCCTTCGTCGAGAGGGCGACGAGCTGGGTCCACGTCGACATCTTCGCCTGGACGCCGAAGGCCGCGCCGGGACGCCCCGAAGGCGGCGAGGCCCAGGCGATCCGTGCGCTCTTCGAAGTGATCGCGGCGCGTTGGCCGCGCCGCCGAGGCGAGTGATCGCGGCGCGTCGGCCGCGCCGCCGAGGCGAGTGATCGCGGCGCGTCGGCCGCGCCGCCGAGGCGAGTGATCGCGGCGCGTCGGGCTCGCCGTCGGGGCCGGATCAGCGCAGTCGCAGCAGCGCCTCGGCGGTCTCCGAATCGAGCCCGACGGCGTTGATCCAACCGCCCATCACGGCGGCGCGGACCGCCTGCGCCTTCTCCACGTGCATGGCGACGCCGAGGCGGGTCGAGATCGAGCGCAGCACCGTCGGCGACACCGACAAGGTGCAATCGTCGAATTCGGTCGGGATGACCTTGCCGTCGGCGCCGTAGAACCAGCCGCAGATGGTGCCGACCGCGCCGGAGGCGGCGATCTTGCCGATCCGATCGGTGGGGATCACGCCGTGGCGGAAGACGGTGGCCAGCGGGCTGATCTCGCCGATGCCGACGAGCGCGATCGAGGCGCGTTTCATCAGTTCAAACACGGTCGAGACGGTCGAGGTCTGGAGCAGATGCGCCGCCGCCTCGGCGCTGTCGACGATCGCCGGCACCGGCAGTTGCCAGGCGCGAGCGCCGAGGCCGTTGGCCAGCGTCCGGCACACTTCCGAGGAATGGGAGGGGATCTGCGGCGCACCGACGCCACCGATCAGCGACACCACGTCGACGTCGGAGGACTTGGCACGGCGCACCGCCGCGGCGACCGCCGCCACCGTGTCGCCGTCGGAGACGCCGACCACCGCGCCCTGCCCGGCCCGCTCCTCGACGACCCGCGCCACGGCGCGGCCGAGCACGTCGCCGACCGGGGCACCGCCCGCACGCGGCTGCACCACCACGGCGAAGTCGAGCCCGTAGGCGTGCGAGAGGCGCCGCTCGAGGGCGAAATCGCGTAACCCCGTCGGCGAGATCTGGATCTCGACGAAACCGAGATCCATCGCCGCCTTCAATGCCCGGCTGACCGTCGATTCGGAGATGTCGAGCGCCCGTGCGATCTCGTTCTGCGGCATCCGCTGGTCGTAACGCATCTGGGCGATGCGCAGGATGGTCTCGTCGTCTCGTCGATGGCGCGCCATGATACCTGCTGAATCTGGTTCTCGACACGTCTCGATAGCACACTGGAGGCGCTTCGTCAGTCGGCCATGAAGTCCGCGGTGTCGCGGCGCACCACGTGCGAGCGACGCATCACGCGCGGGAGGTGCGCCGTCGATCGAGGCTGGCGATGTCGATCACCCGATCCGGGATGATGACCTCGAAACAGGCGCCCGGCCCGCGGTCGACCAGTTCGATCGAGCCGCCGTGGGCGCGCACCAGTTCGGCGCAGATGGCGAGGCCGAGACCGGTTCCGCCGCGCCGGAAGCCGCCCTGGAACGGGCGGAACAGGTTCTCGCGCGCCTTGTCGGGAACGCCGGGGCCGGTGTCGACGACGCGGATCGTCACCACGGCGCCGCTGCGCGCCGCCCGGACCGCGATGCGGCGCACAAGGGCGGGGTCGGTGTCGGCCTCGAAGGCCTGGGTGGCGTTGCGCACGAGATTGAGCAGGACGCGGAACAACTGGTCGGGATCGGCGTCGATCTCAAGGTTCGCCGCCACGTCGATCTCGAAGTCGATGTCGCCGTCGAGGCGGCATCCCTCGATCGTCTCGCGACGTCCCAGCATGTCGCCGACGTCCTCGACCAACCGGCGAAGGGCGATCAGCCGGCGCTCCGGTGGCGCCTCGCCGGTCCGACCATAGTCGAGCACGGCGCGGGAGTAGCCGATGGCGCGATCGAGCGTGGCGACGAGTTTCGGCACGAAACGCTGCACGGTGCCGTCGGGGATCGCCGAGAGCCGATCGGTGATGAGTTGCGCCGAGGCGAGCATGTTCCGCAGATCGTGGTTGATCTTGGAGACGGCGACGCCGAGGTCGGCGAGGTGCTTCTTCTGGGCCAGGGAACCGGCCAGTTCCTTCTGCAGTTCGGCGAGCCGCACCTCCGCCGCTCCCATCTCGTCGAGCCGGCCGGAAGGCCGGATGATCCGTGCCGGGTTCTCCGGATCGGCGGCGAATTCGGCCATGGCCCGGCTCAAGCGGTCGAGCGGCTCGAGGAAGAGACGACGCAGCCCGAGGAAGATCAGCACCGCCGCCACCATCAGCACCGCCGCGGAAGTGGCGAGGAGCCGGCCGGCGTAGCGCAGCGTCGCGTCGCGGATCGGCGTCTCGGAGAGGACGAGGTCGACGGTGGAGCCGTCGTCGCGCGGCGCGCCGACGAGGCGCAACGTCCGACCGTCGCCGGCCGCCAGCATGGCCAGCACGTCGGCGATCGGCGAGAACGGCTCGGAGGCACCGAGATCGGCGGTCGCGTCGATGCGGATCGGCTGCTCGGTCATGGCGACGAGACGGCGGACGTCGCCGGCGCGCACGGCGATGGCGCGAGCGTCGAGTTGGGCGAGCAGCCGGTCCTGCAGGGCTCGGCCGACGTCGGGCGTGTTCTCCAGAGACAGCGCGACGAGCTCGGCCCGTTGGGTCATCTCCATCAGCCGGGCGAGGCGGAAATGAGCGATGGACGGGACGAAGACGAGGATCTCCGCCGCCATCACGAAGAAGGCGGTCAGCACGATCAGCTTGGTCGACAGACGCACCTCGCGCCCCGTCGCCGGGGCGTCGCCGGTGGTCGTCGCGGGCGGGATGTCCGGCGTCGGCTCGGACATGGGGACCTCGTCGATGGGCTTTCGCCGGACGACAGCGCGATCCGGCGAACCACTTACCGTATCACGATCCGCCGGCGCGCGCCTCAGCTTCGACACGGTTGGGTGAATTCCTCGTCGACGGATCGGCGGGAGGGGTGGATTCCATCCCCTTTCTCCGCCGCGGCGCGTTGACAGGGGCGCCATCCCCCCCCTATAAGCCCCCTCGACCGGGATCCTCGTCCCTTCGGGCCGCGCGGTGGCGTGCGCCCACGTTCACCGTCGGCGCGGCGCCCGCACCGCGAGTGGACCTCGAGGGTTCCGACGCTTCGCGGCGTCGGGAGAGGATCCCAGAAACCGGTTCGTCACCGCCTCGGGCGGACGACGCCGCAGATCGTCAGACCGCCCGCCGCGCGCGGGTCGGAACGTAACTCGAGACCGAAGGGGGCCGCCCGGTACGGGCGGCACAGGACCGATGAAGCGCACCTATCAGCCCTCCAAGATCGTGCGCAAGCGCCGCCACGGCTTCCGCGCCCGTACCGCCACCGTCGGTGGCCGGCTGGTGCTGGCCCGTCGCCGGGCCCGCGGCCGCAAGCGCCTGTCGGCCTGAGCCCGACACGGTTCCCGACCCCCGCGCCCCGGGGCCGACCCGGCTGGCCGCGGTCGACGGGGAGGCGATCCGAGGTCGAGGCCGACATGAAGCGATTGAAGCGACGCGCCGAGTTCCTGGCCGTGGCCCGCGGGGTCCGGTCGGCTCGGCGCGCCTTCGTTCTACAGACGTTGCGTCTGCCCGACGAGACCGACGAACCGCGCTGCGGCTTCACCGTCTCCAAGAAGGTCGGCAACGCGGTGGTGCGCAACCGGGTACGGCGGCGGCTGAAGGAGGCGATCCGCCTCGACGCCGACGATCTCGGCCGACCCGGCTTCGACCACGTGGTGATCGGCCGCCGCGAGGCGCTCGCCCAACCCTTCGCCGATCTGCGCGCCGACCTCGCCGGCGCCTTCCGGCAGGGGCGCAAGGATCGCCGCGGCCGTGAAGCCGCAGCCACGACCGGGGAACCGGTCACCGCATCCGAGACTTCCCACCGCGACGCCCGCGGCGAAACCCCTGGACGGACCCGATGATCGAGAATCGGAACTACATCGTCGCGATCGCCCTCTCGATCGCCGTCCTGCTCGGCTGGCAGTATTTCGTCGCCGGCCCGAGGTTCGAGGCCCAGCGCCAGGCCGCCGAGGTCGCCCAGCAGACGCAGGCTCCGGCGGCGCCGACGCCAGGCGCCGCCACTCCGGCCGCCCCGGCGCCCGTCGGCCCCGGCGCGGTGCCGACCCCGGCGGGACCGGTCGGCGGTCCGGTCGTCCCGGCCGCGCCGCTCACCCGCGGTCAGGCGCTCGCCGCCGCCCCGCGCGTCAAGATCGACACCCCGGTCCTCACCGGCTCGATCGATCTCGTCGGCGGCCGGCTCGACGATCTCGGCTTCAAGAAGTACCGCGAGACCGTCGACCCGAAGAGTCCGGCGATCGAACTCCTGTCGCCGGCCGGCGGCAAGGATCCCTATTTCGCCGACTTCGGTTGGCTCTCCGACGCCGGCTCGCCGGTCAAGGTGCCGGGTCCGGAGACCCGTTGGACGCAGAAGGGTTCGGGCGACCTCGGCGTCGGCAGCCCGGTGACCCTCACTTGGGACAACGGCGAGGGCTTCGTCTTCGAGCGCACCGTCACGGTCGACGACCGCTACATGTTCGAGATCACCGACAAGGTGTCGAACTCGGCCGGGCGCGCCACGACGCTCTATCCCTATTCGGTGCTGACCCGCGAGGGTACGCCGCACACCGCAGGCTATTACGTGCTCCACGAGGGCGCCATCGGCGTCTTCGGCGACGAGGGGCTGAAGGAGATCGGCTACTCCGACCTCAAGGAGAAGCGCAAGATCGAGCCCAACAAGGTGTCGGGCGCCTGGATCGGCTTCGTCGACAAGTACTGGGCCGCGGCGCTCGTCCCCGACAAGACCGCCAAGGTGCAGCCGCGCTTCGCGGCGACTCCGGCCTTCGGTGGCCGACCGGACACCTACCAGACCTTCATGCTGGCCGACGGCGTGCCGCTCGCGGCCGGCGGTTCGGCCTCCACCACCACCCACTTCTTCGCCGGCGCGAAGGAAGTCGCGGTGGTCGACGGCTACGCCGCCAAGCTCGGCATCGAGCGCTTCGACCGACTGATCGACTGGGGCTGGTTCTACTGGCTGACCAAGCCGCTGTTCTTCCTCATCGACATCCTGAACAAGTGGGTCGGCAACTTCGGCATCGCCATCCTGATCGTCACCGTGATGATCAAGGCCATCTTCTATCCGCTCGCGAACAAGTCCTACGACTCGATGAGCAAGATGAAGAAGGTGCAGCCCGAGATGAAGGAGCTGCAGGAGCGCTACAAGGACGACCGTGCCGCCCAGCAGCAGCACCTGATGGAGCTCTATCGCCGCGAGAAGATCAATCCGCTGGCGGGCTGCTTGCCGATCCTGATCCAGATCCCGGTGTTCTTCGCGCTCTACAAGGTGCTGTTCGTCACCATCGAGATGCGCCAGGCGCCGTTCTACGGTTGGATCCACGATCTCGCGGCGCCGGATCCGACGTCGCTGTTCAATCTGTTCGGACTGTTGCCCTTCACGCCGCCGTCGCTGCTGATGGTCGGCATCTGGCCGCTGATCATGGGCGTGACCATGTTCGTCCAGATGAAGCTCAATCCGCCGCCGCCGGATCCGACGCAGAAGATGCTGTTCGACTGGATGCCGGTGATCTTCACCTTCATGCTGGCGAACATGCCGGCGGGCCTAGTGATCTATTGGACCTGGAACAACTTCCTGTCGATCTCGCAGCAGTGGTTCATCATGTCCAAGAACGGCGTGAAGGTGGAACTGTGGGAGAACCTCAAGGCGACCTTCACGCGTTCCTCGCCGCCCGCGGCCCACTGAGGTCGGCATGAGCGCGGTTCCGGGAAACGAGACGGCGTCGGAGGAGGTGGACGAGAGGGTCCGCCTCCTCTTCGCGCGTCCGTGGGGTTTCGTCCGCAGCATCGCCGACTTCGCCGACCTGCCGCCGATCAGAGGATCGGAAGTCGCCTTCGCCGGCCGCTCCAACGTCGGCAAGTCGAGCCTGATCAATGCGGTGTGCGGCCAGAGCGGCCTCGCCCGCACCTCGGACACGCCGGGCCGCACCCAGCAGCTCAACTGGTTCGTGCCGGCGGTGCTCGACGAGCGCTCGAAGAAGACCGAGCGGCTGACTTCCGGTGCCCCGCGCGAGGCGGAGGACGTCGGTCTCGCCCTCGTCGACATGCCCGGCTACGGCTTCGCCCAAGCGCCGAAGACCCAAGTCGACGCCTGGACCCGGCTGGTCTTCGACTATCTGCGCGGCCGACCCAACCTCCGGCGCGTCTATCTGCTGATCGACGCCCGTCACGGCATCAAGCCGGTCGACGTCGAAGTGCTCGACCTGCTCGACAAGGCGGCGGTCAGCTATCAGATCGTGCTGACCAAGATCGACAAGATCGCCAAGACCCTCGACGGACAGCCGGTCGCCCGGGTGGTCGCCGAAACGCGAGCCGCCATCCGCAAGCGCCCCGCCGCCCATCCCGAGGTCCTGACGACCTCGTCGGAGAAGGGCTGGGGTGTCGACCGCCTCCGTGCCGAGATCGCCTTCTTCGCCGTGTGATCCACCCGAACGTCGTCCGTCCGCAGGGAGAGCCGAGATGTCCACCACGCCGAAGCCCGAATCCGAGATGATCGCGGAAGCCGAGATCCTGTCGAAGGCGCTGCCCTACATGCTGCGCTACGACGACAAGACGGTGGTGGTGAAGTTCGGCGGCCACGCCATGGGCGACGCGGCTCTCGGCCGGGCCTTCGCCGAGGACATCACCCTCCTCAAGCTCGCCGGCGTCAATCCGGTGGTGGTCCACGGCGGCGGCCCCCAGATCAACGCCATGCTGGCCAAGCTCGACATCAAGTCGGAGTTCGCCGCCGGCATGCGCATCACCGACAAGAAGACGGTCGAGATCGTCGAGATGGTGCTGGCCGGATCGATCAACAAGGAGATCGTCCAGACCATCCAGGAGGCCGGCGGCCGCGCCATCGGACTCACCGGCAAGGACGGCAACATGGTGACGGTGACGCGGCTGAAGCGCACCGTCGTCGACCTCGACAGCAACATCGAGAAGGTGGTGGACCTCGGTTTCGTCGGCGAGCCCAAGACGGTGCGCACCGAGGTGCTCGAGGTACTGAAGAAGTCGGAGATCATCCCCGTCCTCGCTCCGGTCTGCCCGGGCGAGGACGGCGAGACCTACAACGTCAACGCCGACACCTTCGCCGGCGCCATCGCCGGGGCTCTGAAGGCGACCCGCGTTCTCTTCCTCACCGACGTCCCCGGGGTTCTCGACGCCGACAAGCAGTTGATCAAGGAATTGTCGCGCGCCGAAGCGCAGCGGCTGATCGACACCGGTGTGATCACCGGCGGCATGATCCCCAAGGTCGAGACCTGTTTCGAAGCGCTCGATCGCGGCGTCGAGGCCGCCGTCATCCTCAACGGCAAGGTTCCGCACGCCGTGCTGCTCGAGCTCTTCACCGAGCACGGTGCCGGTACGCTGATCACGCCGTGAGGCGCGGATCGAACCACGGCGACGCCCTTTCGCTCGTCCGCTCCGCAGGAGAGACCGCCGCATGATCGATACCCGCCCCGCCTTCGACACCGCGGCCGCGCTCGCCGAACGGCGAGCCCGCTTCGCCCGCGTCGACGAGTGGGTGTTCGATCTCGACAACACCCTCTATCCCGCCCACACCGATCTCTTCGCCCAGGTCGACGTCAAGATCCGCGACTACGTCCAGCGGCTGCTCGGATCGAGCCCGGAAGAGGCCCAGCGCCTGCAGAAGGACTACTATCGCCGCTACGGCACTACCTTGCGCGGGCTGATGATCGAACACGGCATCACCCCGGACGGGTTCTTGGAATACGTCCACGACATCGACCACTCGGTGGTCGAACCGGACCCGGCGCTGGGGGCGGCGATCGAACGGTTGCCGGGGCGCAAGTTCATCATGACCAACGGCACCCGCAAGCACGCCGAGAAGGTCGCGGCGCGGCTCGGCATCACCCGGCATTTCACCGACATCTTCGACATCGTCGCAGCCGATCTGCTGCCAAAGCCACACCGCGAAACCTATGACGCCTTCCTCGCCGGGGCGGGCATCGAACCGACGCGTGCCGCGATGTTCGAGGACCTCTCTCGCAATCTCGCCGTTCCCCACACGCTTCGCATGGCCACCGTCCTGGTGGTGCCGCACGGCGCGCGCGAAGTGCTGCGCGAGGCCTGGGAGCTCGAGGGCATCGACGAGGGCCACATCGACTGGGTCACCGACGATCTGACGAGCTTCCTCACCGGGCTGATCGTCGAATGACCAGCGACCACCGGTCGGATTGACTCGGAGCCCCCTCTCGCTAATGTCCCGCGACCCTCGGGCCGTCGCACCACGATGCGGCGGCGCCCGTTCCTCGACGACCCCACGGCGATCGGCCGATCGCCCCGACCCGGGAGCCGCCCGATGCATTTCACACCCGCCGCCCTCGCCGATCTCGCCCGCACCGTCGACAACGCCTTCGAGCGCCGCGCCGAGATCGACACCTCCACCAAGGGCGCGGTGCGCGAGGCGGTCGAGGCCGCCCTCGATCTGCTCGACAAGGGCAAGGCGCGCGTCGCCGAGAAGAAGGACGGCGACTGGGTGGTGAACCAGTGGCTGAAGAAGGCGGTCCTCCTGTCCTTCCGCCTCAACTCGATGAGCGTCATCAAGGGCGGTCCCGGGGACTCGGCCTGGTGGGACAAGGTGCCCTCCAAGTTCGACGGCTGGCGCGCAATCGACTTCGAGAAGGCCGGCTTCCGCGCCGTGCCGAACTGCATCGTCCGCCGCTCGGCCTACATCGCCCCGTCGGTGGTCCTGATGCCGTCCTTCGTCAACCTCGGCGCCCACGTCGATTCGGGCACCATGGTCGACACCTGGGCGACCGTCGGCTCCTGCGCCCAGATCGGCAAGAACGTGCACCTCTCCGGCGGCGTCGGCATCGGCGGCGTGCTGGAGCCCTTGCAAGCCGGCCCGACGATCATCGAGGACGACTGCTTCATCGGCGCCCGTTCCGAGGTGGTCGAGGGCGTCATCGTCGGCCGGGGCTCGGTGATCTCGATGGGCGTCTTCATCGGCGCTTCGACCAAGATCGTCGACCGCGAGACCGGCGAGGTCCACATGAGCCGCGTGCCGCCCTATTCTGTCGTCGTCTCCGGCAACCTGCCGGGCAAGCCGCTGCCCGACGGCACCCCGGGTCCCTCGACCTACTGCGCCGTCATCATGAAGCGCGTCGACGAAAAGACCCGCTCCAAGACCTCGATCAACGAGTTGCTGCGCGACTGATCGCGCCGGCGCGCCGCCGAAGAGGAGAGATCGCGGCGATGGACTGGCTGCGCGCGCTCTTCTCCTTCCGCGGCCGGGTCGGACGAACGTCCTGGTGGATCTCGGCCGGGATCGCCGGGACGATGCTCGCCCTCCATCTCACCCTCGTCGACGAGGCGCGCCTCGTCGCGGTGGCGCGGGCGATCGGCCGTTCGCCGGCGGCGCTCCTCCTCGTCTGGGGTCTCGTGGCGGTATGGTGGATCCTGATGGCGTGGATCTTCCTCGCCGCCTCGGTCCGCCGCCTCGCCGATCGTCTGCTCTCGGGTTGGCGGCTCTTCCTCTTCCTGGCGCCGGCGGCCGTCGCCGCACATTTCATCGGCCGCTTCTGGCCGGCGGAACTGGCGATGATCGCCTCGCTCGCCTGGATGATCGGCGAACTCGGGCTGCTGCCCGGCACCGACGACCCTTTCGCCGGCGACGACGCTCCGGGGCCACGCCGTTGACCGGTCCTGCCCGGATCGCTAGACCGGGATCATGACCTCGCTTCCCCAACTCGACGATCCCGTCGCCATCGCCCAGGCCCTGCTCACCTGCCCGTCCGTGACCCCGGCCGAGGGCGGGGCGATCGATCTGGTGGCGCGGATCGCCGCGGCGCTCGGCTTCGCGATCCACCGGCCGGTGTTCTCGGAGGAGGGCACGCCCGACATCGAAAATCTCTACGCCCGGCGCGGCGCCGAGGGCCCCCACCTGACCTTCGCCGGCCACACCGACGTGGTGCCGCCGGGAGATGCCGCGCGCTGGCGTCACGATCCCTTCGCCGGGACGATCGAAGACGGCGTCCTCTTCGGCCGCGGCGCCGTCGACATGAAGGGCGGCATCGCCGCCTTCCTCGCCGCGCTCGGCCGGCTGGCGCGCGACGGCCGCGAGTTGCCCGGCTCGGTGTCGCTGCTGATCACCGGCGACGAGGAGGGGCCGTCGATCAACGGCACGGTGAAGCTCCTGCAGTGGGCGGCGGAGCGGGGCGAACGTTTCGACGCCGCGGTGGTCGGCGAGCCGACCAACCCGGAGGCGATCGGCGACGCCATCAAGGTCGGCCGACGCGGCTCGCTCTCCGGTACGGTGGCGGTCGTCGGGCGGCAGGGCCACGTCGCCTATCCCCATCTCGCCGACAACCCGATCCCCAAGGCGATGCGGCTCGCCGCGGCGCTGATCGCCGAACCGCTCGACGCCGGCAACGACCGCTTCCAGCCGTCGAACCTCGAGCTCGTGTCGCTCGACGTCGGCAACCCGTCGTGGAACGTCATCCCGCGCGAGGCCCGCGCCCGCTTCAACATCCGCTTCAACGACCAGTGGTCGCGCGACGGCCTCGAGGCCGAGCTGACCCGCCGGCTGCGCGAGGCGGCCGGCAACGACGCCGAGTGGACGCTGACGCTCGAGTATCCGTCGTCGGACTCGTTCCTCACCCGCGACGACGCGCTGATCGGGACGCTCTCCGACGCCATCGAGGCGGTGATCGGCCGGCGGCCGGGGCTCTCCACCTCGGGCGGCACCTCGGACGCGCGTTTCATCAAGGACCATTGCCCGGTGGTCGAGTTCGGCCTCGTCGGGCAGACGATGCACCAGATCGACGAACGCGTCGCCATCGCCGATCTCGAGACGTTGACCCGCGTCTACGAGTCCTTCCTCACTCGCTGGTACGAGACGGCGGCGCGATGATCGGTGGCGCGGAGATCGTCCGCTCCCTCAGGGGATCCTGGCGACTGCTGGTCGGCGACGAGCGCGGCATGACCTTCTTCGACACCTCGATCGAGGGTTTCTGGCGCTCCTTCGGCGTGATGATCCTGTGCCTGCCGGTGCCTTGGGTCGAGCTCTCGGCCCAGCGCTTTCTGCCGTTGGCCGACAGGATCGGCGACGAGGCGATGTCGGGGCCGCTCTACTGGATCGGCGGCTTCGTCGCCTACGGCCTCTCCTGGATCGCCTTTCCGCTGCTCCTCTCGGTGCTGGCCGGGCCGCTCGGCATCTCGCGAGCCTATGTGCCCTTCATGGTGGCGCGCAACTGGACGACCCTGATCGGCGTCGCGCCGAGCTTCCTCTTCACCGCACTCTTCCTGCTCGGCCTCCTGCCGCTGCGGATGCTCGGACCGCTCAACCTCGCCGCGCTCGGCTTCGGGCTCTATTATGCTTGGCAGGTGACGCGGATCGCCTGCGCCACACCGCCCGGCGCGACGGCCGGGCTGGTGGCGCTCGACTTCCTCGTCTCGCTCGTCGTCTACACCGCCGCCGATCGCGTGATCGGCCTGTGAGGTCCCGGAACCGCCGATGGCCGATCTCGATCCCCGCCTCACCCCCGCCCGCTCCGACATCGCGGCACGCGGCCTCGAGGGGCGCGTCGACGCCGCCCGCTTCGTCGAAGGCACGCCGGCCCGGGTGATCGACGGCATCGCTCCCCTGCGTCGGGCGCCGCGCGCCGACGCCGGTCTCGACACCGAGGCGCTGATCGGCGAGCCCCTCACCGTCTTCGACGAGGACGAGGAGGGTTGGGGCTGGGTCCAGCTCGGCCGCGACGGCTATGTCGGCTACATGCCCTGCCACGCCTATCTGAAGGGCGAGGGCGCGGCGCCCACCCACAAGGTGGCGGCGCTGAGGACCTTCCTCTACCCCGGCCCCTCGATCAAGCTGCCGCCGCACGGTTGGGCGAGCTTTGGCGCCCGCCTCGCCGTCGTCCGCGAGACCGAGGCGAACGGCCGCGTCTTCGCCGTCACCGCGGACGGGCGGGCGATCGTGGCGAACCATCTCACGCCGGTTTCGTCGATGGAGAGCGATCCGGTGGCGGTCGCCGAGCGGTTCCTCGGCACGCCTTATCTGTGGGGCGGCCGTTCGTCGCTGGGGCTCGACCGCCCGGGACTGGTGCAGACGGCGCTCGAGGCCTGCGGCGTCGCCGCCCCGCGCGACGCCGACCAGCAGGAGGCGACGGTCGGCGTCGGCGTCGACCTAGACCCGCGCGCCTGGCGACGCGGCGATCTCCTGTTCTGGCCCGGCCACGTGGCGCTGGTGCGCGACGCCGAGACCTTCCTCCACGCCAATGCCCGGATGATGGCCGTCGGCATCGAGCGGATCGACGAAGGACTGGCTCGCATCGCGGCGAGCGGCTCGCCGCTGAGGGCGGTGAAGCGAGTGACGTCGCCGGGCTGAGCCGAAGTCTCGCGCCGTCCGATCGACGGGACATCCCCGAAACGCCCCCGCTCCGGACGATCACGTCCCATCCGGTCGATCGTCACAAGCGCGCACGCGTGCTGCGCGGCGTGGCCAACAGCAGGGTCGTTTCCGAGCCGGTGATGCCCGGCACCAATCGCAATCGCCGCAGCACCGCGTCGAGATCCGTCAGGCTCTGGGCCGAGAGTTCGACCACCAGATCCCATCGACCGTTGGTGGTGTGGACGGCGCCGATCTCCGGGAAGCCGACCAGAGCATCGATCACCCGGTCGAGCATACGGCCCTCGACCTCGATCATCGTCAGGCCGCGAACCGGCAGCGATACCGCGTCGGCCCGCAGCACCACGGTGTAACCGATGATCGTCCCCTCCGCCTCGAGGCGCTCGAGGCGGGAGCGCACCGTCGCTCGCGAGAGGCCGAGTTCGAGGGCGAGGTCGGAGATGCTGCGGCGGCCGTCGTGGCGCAGGACGGAGATCAGGCGCTGGTCGAGATCGTCCATATGAGTCCAATCTGGTCAGGTACATTTATCGAAACGGTAAGTCGTTTCACGCCTTTTGCCAATGTAGCCCGTTCACTCTGCCATGCCACCCCGATACGCTGGAGGCCGGACGGAGACGGGGGCGACATGACGAGGACCTGTATTCTGATCGGCGCACCGGTCGAGGCGGGAACCGGACGCCGTGGCGCCGACATGGGGGCGCAGGCCTTCCGGGCCGCCGGGCTGGCGGATACGCTGCGCGATCTCGGCCTCGAGGTTCGCGAGCGGGGCAGCCTGTCGATCGGCCCCGTCGCCCATCGGACCCATCCCAATCCGGCGATCCGCGATCTCGCCGAGATCGCCGCTTGGACCGAACTGATCGAGCGGACGGCCTACGAGACCGCCGCCGAGGGCATGCCGATCTTCCTCGGCGGCGACCACAGCGTGGCGGCCGGGTCGATCGCCGGCATCAACCGGCGTGCCGTCGCGGACGGCCGCGAACTCTTCGTGCTGTGGCTCGACGCACACTCCGACTACCACACGCTCGACAGCAGCGAGAGCGGCAATCTCCATGGCGTGCCGGCCGCCTACGTCACCGGACGGCCGGGGTTCGACGGCTGGTTCCCGCCGCTGGCCGCGCCGGTGAAGCCGGAGAACGTCTGCATGGTCGGCCTGCGCAGCGTCGACCCGGCCGAACGATCGGCGCTCGCCGGATCGGGCATCACCGTCCACGACATGCGCTCCATCGACGAGAACGGCATCGCCGGCCTGGTCGGCGGCTTCCTGAAGCGGGTGGTGGCGCGCGGCGGCATCCTTCACGTCAGTCTCGACGTCGACTTCCTCGATCCGGAGATCGCCCCCGGCGTCGGCACGACGGTGCCGGGCGGGGCGACCTTCCGCGAGGCGCATCTGCTGATGGAGATGCTGCACGACACCGGCTGCGTCCGCAGCCTCGACGTGGTCGAACTCAACCCCTTCCTCGACGAGCGTGGCCGCACCGCGCTGCTGCTCGTCGACCTCGTCGCCAGCCTGATGGGCCGGCGGATCCTCGACCGACCGACCCGGAGCTGGTCATGACCCACCGCGCCCTGAACATCGTCCCCTTCGTCAGCGTCCACAACATGATGCGGCTGGTGAACGCCGTCGGCATCGAGCGCTTTCTCACCGAGCTCGCCGACTTCGTCGAAGCGGACTTCCGCCGTTGGCCCGAGTTCGACAAGACGCCGCGTGTCGCCTCCCACTCGGTCGACGGGGTCATCGAACTGATGCCGACCAGCGACGGCACCACCTACGGCTTCAAATACGTCAACGGTCATCCCAAGAACATGCGCGAGGGTCGCCAGACGGTCACCGCCTTCGGCCTTCTCGCCGAGGTGGGCAACGGCTATCCCCAACTGCTCTGCGAGATGACGATCCTGACGGCACTGCGTACCGCCGCGACTTCGGCGGTCGCCGCCCGCCATCTGGCGCGACCGGGATCCCGGACGATGGCGATCATCGGCAACGGCGCGCAATCGGAGTTCCAGGCGGTCGCCTTCAAGGCGCTGCTGGGAATCGACCGGCTGCGTCTCTTCGACATCGACCGCTGGGCCAGCGAGAAATGCGCCGCGAACCTCGCTCGATACGGTTTCCACATCGAGATCTGCGGCGGCGTCGCCGAGGCCGTGGAGGGTGCCGACATCGTCACCACGGTGACCGCCGACAAACAGAACGCCACGATCCTCACCGACAATCTCGTCGGTGCCGGTCAGCACATCAATGCGGTCGGTGGCGATTGCCCGGGCAAGACCGAACTCCACGCCGACATCCTGCGGCGGTCCGACATCTTCGTCGAGTACCCGCCGCAGACCCGCATCGAAGGCGAGGTCCAACAACTCGCCCCCGACCATCCGGTCACCGAACTCTGGCGGGTGATCGCCGGCGAGGTGCCGGGCCGACGTTCCGTCGACGAGATCACGCTCTTCGATTCCGTCGGCTTCGCCACGGAAGACTTCTCGGCGCTGCGCTACGTACACACCAAGCTGACGCTCGGCGACTTCCACGAGGAAATCGACCTCCTCGCCGACCCCGACGAGCCACGGGACCTGTTCGGCATGCTGCATCGGGCGGCCGCCCGGGAGGGGGCGCAACTCTGACGGTTCCTCGTCGAATGCCGCCCGGGGCGGCGGGACGATGCTCGATGTCGTCGCCCACCTCAAAGTGGTCGTGACGACCGCGTCCGTCGAGGCGAATCGCGCACCGTTTCCCGCCCGAAGACCACGGACCCGATCGAGGACGAAATGGTGCCCGACGCGTCGCCTACCGGTCCGGGAATGGCATTCGCGAAGCTCCACCGGAGCTTCGCGTTTCTCCTCGCCGTGGGCGAGGAGAAACCGCTCCTCACTCCTCGAAGAACTTGTTCTCGACGAGGTGGGCGATGGCGGTCATCGCTTCGTGCGCCTGGGGACCGCGGGCGACGACGTGGATCGTCGTGCCGATCGAGGCGGCGAGCATCATCAGGCCCATGATCGACAGGCCGCCGACCGTCTGGTTGTCCTTGGATACCTCGACCTCGGCGTCGAACTGCTCGACGGTCTGGACGAACTTGGCGGAGGCACGCGCGTGGAGGCCGCGCTTGTTGGTGATGGGCAGGTCGCGCGCGATGCCGTCCGTCACTTCACCGCTCATGCCGCCCCTCCGCCGGGACCCTCGGGTCCGACCTCGTCGTTCCTCGTCGCTCTCAGCCCTGCAACACCTGGCTGGCGACGTTGATGTACTTGCGTCCGGCTTCCTTGGCCTCGACCACCGCATCGACCAGAGCGCGCTCGCAGCGCACCTTGGCGAGCTTCACCAGCAGCGGCAGGTTCATCCCCGCCACCACCTCGATCGAACCGCCGTTCATCACCGAAATGGCGAGGTTGGAGGGCGTGCCACCGAACATGTCGGTGAGAATGGCGACGCCCGTGCCGTCGTCGACCGACCTCACCGCTTCGAGGATGTCCTGACGGCGCTGTTCCATGTCGTCGTCCGGCCCGATGCAGATCGTCGCGACCCTGTCCTGCGGACCCACGACGTGCTCGAGCGCCTTGACGAACTCCTTGGCGAGATCCCCGTGAGTCACGAGGACGAGACCGATCATCAACAGCTCCCTCGACGAGGACGCGCGGACCCTGAGGACCGGCCGGCGGGCGCGACCTCGCCCCACCTCCTCGGCAGACGACGAAAAATGGTCGGGTCCGCGCCGAAGTTCAAGTGGCAAAATCGTGCCGACGCGGAATTCGTTCCGCCATTTCGTCGGCCTCCGCGAGGGCCGCGAGAATGCGGACCACGGGCGAGGCGTCCTCGATCCACAGCGGCAGGCGCGGCAGCCGCACGTCGGCGATCTCGGCGACGAGATCGCCCTTGTCGCGGTCGGGCAGGCGCTCGGGACATTCGCGCACCAGATCGACGACCAAGCCGACGACGGCCGCCGGTTCGTGGCCTATGTCGACGATACCGAGGCCGCGGGCTTCGATCCGCCCGGCGAGCGCGGCGACGGCGCGCACGACGAGGCGACCGGAGGCCGCCTGCAGCATCAGCCGATCGTCGCCGACCAGAGCGGCGTGGATGCCGCGCCGCCGGGCCTCGGCGAGCAGTTCGAGCGCCAGCCGCGACTTGCCCGATCCCGAAGCGCCGCGCAGCAGCACGGCGCGCGTGCCCCAGAGCACGGCGGTGGCGTGATGGGTCGGATGACTCTCAGCCAAGTTCGCCTCCCGGCAACCACACCACGAATCGGGCTCCGGCGACGGAGCCGTCCGGCCGCGTGCGGTTCTCGGCGAGGATCAGGCCGCGATGGGCCTCGACGATCTGGCGCGAGATGGCGAGGCCGAGCCCGGAGTTGTTGCCGAAGCTCTCGCCTTCCGGGCGGTCGGTGTAGAAGCGTTCGAAGATGCGCTCGACCTTCTCGGCCCGGATGCCGGGGCCGTCGTCGTCGACCACCACCTCGACTTTGCCGCAGGCGAAGCTCAGCCGCACCCGCACCTCGCCGCCGTCCGGCGAGAAGGACCGGGCGTTGTCGACGAGGTTGGTGAAGACCTGACCGAGGCGGCTGTCGTGCCCCATGACGACGAAGGCGAGGCTCGGCGCGCCGGGCGGGGTCACGGTCAGGGTGACGCGCTGGCCGCGGTCGGAGGCGAGGTCGTTCTGCAACGACACCACGGCGGAGAGGAGGGCGCGCACGTCGACCGGCGAGGCGTCCTGGCGGGCGAGTTCGGCGTCGAGACGCGAGGCGTCGGAGATGTCGGTGATGAGGCGGTCGAGCCGCTTCACGTCGTGCTGGATCACCTCCATCAGCCGGCCGCGCGAGACGTCCGACTTGGCCAGCGGCAGGGTCTCGACGGCGCTGCGCAGCGAGGTCAGCGGGTTCTTGAGCTCGTGCGCCACGTCGGCGGCGAAGCTCTCGATCGCCTCGAGCCGATTGTAGAGCGCGGTCGTCATGTCGCGCAGCGCCCGCGACAGGTGGCCGATCTCGTCGGTACGATCGGGGAAGTCGGGGATCTCCTCGCGCGCCTTGGCGGAGCGGCGGACGCGATCGGCGGCGGCGGCGAGCCGCCGCAGCGGGGCGGCGATCGTTCCGGCGAGCAGTATCGACAGGGCGACGATGACGGCGGAAGCGACGAGGAAGACGCGAATGATCGCCATGCGTTCGTCGCGGACGATGCCGTCGATGTCGCCGGCCTGAGTGGAGAGCTGGAGGGCGCCGAGCACCGATCGGCCGCGATGGATCGGCACCGCCACGGTGACGATCATCGCCCCTGCCCGGGTGACGCGGACGATCGGCATGACCCGTCCCTCGAGCGCCGCGGCCACCTCGGGGTAACTCTTGCCGTCGGCGATGCCGAATTCGCGGTGGAGCGGAAGGTCCGATCCGCCGCGCAGCCAGCGCGACAGCGTGTCGATCGAACGATGGAAGAACCCCGGGTCGGCGGGAGCGGGCTTGGGCGCGGCATCGGGACCGAAATCGCCCCGTCGGTAGAGGGTGCGGCTGTCGATCACGAGGAACCCGTCGCGATCCCACACCCGGGCGGGGGTCTTGGCCGGCGAGACGAGGCGACGCAGGATCGGCGCCACCCGCATCGGATCGATCGGGAACTCGAGTGAGAACTCGTCGGACGCTTCGTTCTTCTCCTCGGCCCGCACCCGGTCGTCGCCGACTTCCTGCTTGAGCAGCGTCTCGAGGTCGATGGTGACGCCGCCGGTGTCGCTCTGGGTGGAAGCGGCGATCGCCGCGGCGATGATCTCTCCCTGGGTCTCGAGGCTCTCGACCCGCGCGTCGATCAGTCCGGCACGGAAGCGATCGAGATAGAGGATCGACGCCAGCAGGATGACGAGGCCGAAGAGATTGAGCAGGACGATGCGACGCGTGAGCGAGGAGAAGGCGACGGCGCCGAGGGCACGGCCGGAGCGGCGCAGCATGAGCCTCAGCCCGCGCAGCGGCCGGGCGGCGCGGCGGCGTTCGGCAGGCGTCGGGATCTCGTCCGTCCGGCTCGACACGCGACCGTCACATCTCCTTGAAGCGATAACCGACGCCGTAGAGCGTCTCGATCATCTCGAAGTCGTCGTCGACCGCCTTGAACTTCTTGCGCAGCCGCTTGATGTGGCTGTCGATGGTGCGGTCGTCGACGTAGACCTGATCGTCATAGGCCGCGTCCATCAGAGCGTTGCGGCTCTTGACCACGCCGGGGCGCTGGGCGAGGGCGTAGAGGATCAGGAACTCGGTGACGGTGAGCACCACCTGCTCGCCCTTCCAGGTGCAGGTGTGGCGCTCCTGATCCATGGTGAGCGGACCGCGCTCCAGCACCTTGGCGGCGTCGGTGGGCTTGGCGGCCCCCTCCCCCTTGGCGACGGCGCGGCGCAGCACCGCTTTGACCCGCTCGACCAACAGTCGCTGGGAGAAGGGTTTGCGGATGAAGTCGTCGGCGCCCATCTTGAGGCCGAAGAGCTCGTCGATCTCGTCGTCCTTGGAGGTGAGGAAGATCACCGGCAGTTCGGACTTCTGGCGCAGACGGCGCAACAGCTCCATCCCGTCCATGCGCGGCATCTTGATGTCGAAGATGGCGAGGTCCGGAGGATTGGCCTTCAGGCCGTCGAGCGCGGAGGCGCCGTCGGTGTAGGTCTGGACCCGATAGCCCTCCGATTCGAGCGCGATGGAGACAGAGGTCAGGATGTTGCGGTCGTCGTCGACGAGGGCGATGGTGGGCATTCGGGAAGTCACTCCGAGTGAGGCGATCCGCGCACCTTCCAGCGCCGCGAATATGCGCAAATCATGGCGGTGATCATAGACGAGGCGGGGATGGGCCGCCAGCCGCGGGCCGGTGGGTGGACGGCCGGCGGGATCGGGGTGATATTCTATCGGCGACCGGCCGGGCTCCCGCCTCCCGACGACGACCGCCGCCGCGTCGCCATCCCGACGAGGTTTCCACATGAACGAAGCCGACACGTTCTCCCCCGTCGCCACCTCGCGCCTGCTGGTGCGCCGCGCCCGCACCGCGGCGATGGCGACGATCGCGCGGCGCACCGGTCACCCCTTCGGATCGCTGGTGACGGTGGCCTGTGAGCCCGACGGGTCGCCGATCGTCCTGCTCTCCACCCTCGCCGCCCACAGCCGCAATCTCGCCGAGGACCCGCGCGCCTCATTGCTCTTCGTCGAAGGTGGTCTCGGCGACCCGCAACAGGGCGGGCGCGTCACCCTCGTCGGGCGCATCGAACGGATCGACGGCGACACGGTGCAGCGGCGGCGCTATCTCACCCGCAACCCGGACGCCGGGCTCTATGCCGGCTTCGGCGACTTCGCCTTCTTCCGCCTCGAGCTCGACGACTGCCATCTGGTCGGCGGCTTCGGCAAGGCGATGCGGGTGCGCCGAGAGGATTTCCTGCTCGACTGTTCGGCGTCCACGGCGCTGACCGCGTCGGAAGGTCGCATTCTGGCCGCTCTCTCGGAGACGCCGGGCAGGGTCGCGGCCTGGGTGGCGAAGCTCGGCGCACCGGCCGGCGACTGGGCGGTGACCGGCGTCGACCCGGAGGGCCTCGACCTCGCGACCACGGCGGAGGAGGGACGCGCCTTCGCGCGGCTGGTGCTGCCGAGCCCCGCCCACACACCCGAAGAGCTCTTCGCAGCTCTCGTTTCGTGGGAATAAGCACCACCCGTGCAAGTAATTTCTTATAACCGATTCAAGGCGATAGCGACGGATCCGACTTTCTGCACACTTGTTCGCGGCACGGCCGGTGTAGTATTTTGCACCTGCTCACATCGGACCGGGTCCACCGGCCGGCGGCCTTTCGCTTCCGAAGGTTCGGTGAGCGGGATACTTCTCGTCGAAGCGTCCCGGGTCGATGTCGCCTTTTCGCGGAGGAGTCTTGCCCTCGAGCCAGACCGATCACCGGGCCTTCGGTTCCGGCCCCGGCGGGGGCGGGCCTCCCCGTCTCGCCGGGACCGTCCGAGCTCGGGACGCCGATCTCATCGTGTGAGATTCCGAACTCGCCACGACGGCCTCGTCGCCGTCCGTCGCCCGCTCGGGCGGCGATCTCGTCCACCCATTGCGACCCACGCTTCACGATCCGAACCCTCGCGACCCAAGTCGTGACCAGATCGCGCGCACCCGTCGGAGAACGCTGATGTCCCATGCTCCCACCAAGAACGCCAAATTGATCGCCTGGGTCGAGGAGGTCGCGGCGCTGACCAAGCCCGATCGCATCCACTGGTGCGACGGCAGCCAAGAGGAATACGATCGCCTCTGCCAGGAGCTGGTCGACGCCGGCGTCTTCACCCGCCTCAATCCGGCCAAGCGCCCGAATTCCTTCCTCGCCCGCTCGGCGCCCTCCGACGTGGCGCGCGTCGAGGATCGCACCTACATCTGCTCGGCGAAAAAGGACGACGCGGGCCCGACCAACAACTGGGCCGATCCGGCCGAGATGCGCGGTACGCTGAAGGGGCTCTTCGACGGCTGCATGCGCGGTCGCACCATGTACGTCATCCCCTTCTCGATGGGTCCGCTCGGCTCGAAGATCGCCCACATCGGCGTCGAACTGACCGACAGCGCCTATGTCGCGGTCCACATGCGGATCATGACCCGGATGGGCCAGAAGGTGCTCGACGTGCTCGGCGACGACGACTTCGTGCCGGCGATCCATTCGGTCGGCGCGCCGCTCGCCGCCGGCGCCGTCGACAGCACTTGGCCGTGCAACGACACCAAGTACATCGTCCACTTCCCCGAGACCCGCGAGATCTGGTCCTACGGTTCGGGCTACGGCGGCAACGCGCTGCTCGGCAAGAAGTGTTTCGCGCTGCGCATCGCCTCGGTGATGGCGCGCGACGAAGGGTGGCTGGCCGAGCACATGCTCATCCTCGGCGTCAAGAACCCGAAGGGTGAGAAGACCTATGTCGCCGCCGCCTTCCCGTCGGCCTGCGGCAAGACCAACTTCGCCATGATCATCCCCCCCAAGGGATACGAGGGCTGGGAAGTCACGACGATCGGCGACGACATCGCCTGGATCAAGCCGGACGCCAAGGGCGTGCTGCACGCCATCAACCCGGAGAACGGCCTCTTCGGCGTGGCGCCGGGCACCAATTCGAAATCCAACCCGAACGCGCTGGCCACCCTCCACGCCAACTGCATCTTCACCAACGTGGCGCTGACCCACGATGGCGACGTGTGGTGGGAAGGGCTCACCGACGAGGCGCCGTCGCATCTGATCGACTGGACCGGCAAGGAATGGACCCCGGACTGCGGCCGCCCGGCGGCCCATCCGAATTCCCGCTTCACCGCCCCGGCGGCGCAGGTGCCGTCGATCGATCCGGCGTGGGAAGATCCGGCCGGTGTGCCGATCTCGGCCTTCATCGTCGGCGGTCGCGTCTCCAAGGCGTTTCCGCTGGTCTTCCAGTCCTTCGACTGGGCGCACGGCGTCTATCTCGCCGCCACCATGGGCTCGGAAGCCACCGCGGCGGCCGTCGGCCAGGCGGCGATGCGCCGCGATCCCTTCGCCATGCTGCCGTTCTGCGGCTACAACATGGGCGACTACTGGGCGCACTGGCTGAACCTCGGCCGCAACCTGCCGAACGTGCCGGGCATCTTCCGCGTCAACTGGTTCCGCAAGGACGATAACGGCAAGTTCATCTGGCCGGGCTTCGGCGACAACATGCGGGCGCTTGAGTGGATCGTGAACCGGGTCAACGGCCGCGCCGGCGCGGTCGAGAGCCCCTACGGCTTCGTGCCGCGCTACTCCGACCTCAACTGGAAGGGTCTCGACTTCCCGCAGGAGCGCTACGAGGAAATCGTCAAGGTCGACCGCGAAAAGGGTCTCGCCGAAGCCGCCGATCAGATGAACCACTTCGCCCAGTTCGGCGACCGGCTGCCCAAGGAGATGGAGCTCGAGCGCCAGTTGCTCGTCGCCCGCCTCGAGCGCTCGCCGAACGTGTGGGAACTGGTCGCCTGATCGACCGCGATGGACGTCGAAGACGCGCGGCCCCGGGAGCGTCCCCGGGGCCGTTTCCGTTCGGCGCGGCGGAGACGAACCGCCCTCCGGAGCAGCGACGGCGGCGGTCGCCGCCACGCGACCCGATCATCGACCGATCGTCCGGTTTCGGAATAGAGTTCCGGTCGGTCGCAGTGGCGCGACCGGAATTCGAGGAGGTCGTCTCCGTGCACATCGTCATCGCATCGCTGAGCGCCCTCCTCGGGGCGATCGCCGGATGGCTGGGGCTGGCGTTGCTGGTCATCGCCATCACCGGACCGGGGCTCGACGGCGGAGGCGCCATGAGCGCCATCTTCTTCATCGGTCCGATCGGCGGGCTCGTCGGCCTCGCGGCCGGCCTGTGGCTGTTCCGGAAAATCGGGATCGTCCGTCCGAAGGCCGGAGATCCGGCGGCGCGGGGACCCGCCGAGGTCTCCCGCCCCTTCGCCGCGGTCGTGTCGGTCGTGTCGCTCGTCCTCCTCTGGTGGGTCTGGGCCGAACTCCTGTGATGAGCGAACCGGCGGCGGGGCTCTCACGGTGACCGCGACGCGAGCGGCGGCTCGGTCGATGCGGTGGCGGTCGCGGTGGCGGCCGCCCGCGCCTTTTTCCGCAACCCGTCGCCGGTCAGGGCCTCGAGGAAGGCGACGATGTCGGCGATGTCGGCCTCGCTCAGGGCGGCGGGGGTGCGGCGGGTCAGGCGGCGGGTCTCGGCCGACCATTCGACCCGGGTGGCGACGCGGCCGTCGGCGGAGACCTCGCGCCCGGCCTGGACCGTCGCCATGATCCGGACCACCTCGGAGAGATCGTCGACCGAGCCGTTGTGGAGCCAGGGGCCGGTCAGCGCCACGTTGCGCAGCGAGGGGACGCGCCAGATGCCGGCGGTGCCGCCGCGCGCCGCGCCGAGATCGTCGGTCAGGCGGTATTTCTCGGTGTAGGGGGTGGCGAGCGAGGGAAAGCGGCGCAGCCCGGCGCGGCCGCCTTCGGGGGCGAGCAGGCTCGCGCGGCTGAAGCCCGGCCCGGCGTGGCAGACGATGCAGCCGACGGTCTCGAACAGCGACATGCCGCGGATCTGCCGGGGCGTCAGCGCCGCCGTGTCGCCGGCGAGGAAGCGATCATAGGGCGCATCGGGCGTGACCAGGGTGCGCTCGAAGGCGGCGAGCGCACGGGCGATCGTCGCCGGCTCGATCGCGGCGGCCGGACCGAAGGCGGCGACGAAGTCGGCGCGCCATGACGGATCGGCGGCGAGACGGCGGGCGACGTCGTCGACGTCGGCGCCCATCTCGATCGGATTGGCGATCGGCCCCAGTGCCTGTTCCTCGAGGCTTCCGGCGCGGCCGTCCCAGAACAGGCGGGCCTGGAAGGCGGCGTTCCACACCGTCGGGGTGTTGCGCGAGCCGACCGCACCGTCGATGCCGACCGCCGTCGGCCGGCCATCGGCGCCGCCGCGGTCGAGATCGTGGCAGGAGGCGCAGGAGAGCGTCCCATCGCGCGACAGGGCGGTGTCGAAGAACAGGCGGCGGCCGAGCGCCACCTTCTCGGGCGTCGTCGGATCGCCGGCGGGCGCCGGGGCGACACGCGGCAACGGCTCCCAGATCGGACGGCCGACCTCGAAGGCGGCCTCCGGCTCGCTCGGCTCGGCCGGTGTCAGGACCGGGGCGAGCCGATCGCGTCCGGCGAAGGTCAACGTCTCGATCACCGTCAGCTTGAGGCCGAAGGCGAGCACGCCGCCGCCGAGCGCGACGACGAGGGCGACGCGCTGTGGCGCAGTGAGACGGGCGACGGGGCCGAGATCGCGCCAGACGATGAGGATCGCCGCGCCGAGGCCGACGACGAAGGCGCCGATCCCGGTGAAGAAGAGGAGGGAGGACTCGAACATGGGATACTCCGCGCGATCGCGCGCCGGTGCGGGTCGCGCCGCCGGTCGCGGGTCGACCCTCTCAATGCGGAGGTTCCGCGCGATCGCGCGCCGGCGCGGGTCGCGCCGGGCGGCGGTCATCGGGGGGTCGCGGGGTCGACCCGCCGTCACTCGACCAGGGTGGCGAGGGCGGCGGGATCGAGGAGGGTGACGCGTCGCGGCGTGGTGGCGACGAGACGGCGGGTGACGAGGCCGCGGAGCAGCCGCGAAACGACCTCGCGCGAGGTCGCGAGATGGCGGGCGATCTGGTCCTGAGTGAGGGCGATCTGCCGCTCACCCTTCGCCCGCCGCAGCAGAAAGGCGGCGAGGCGCGCCTCGAGCCCCTGCGACGCCGTCTCCTCTATCAGCGCCATCAGTTCGAAGAGCCGGCCGGAGAGGACCTCGAAGGTGAAGCTCTGCACCGCCGGTTCGAGAGAAAAGAGGCGGCGGTAGACGTCGCCGGGGACCACCGTCACCTCGGTGTCGCCGTCGCTCTCCACCCAAGCCGGATAGGCGAGGCGGGAGAAGAGCGCGTTGAGCGCCAGGATGCAGGACTGCCCCGGTTCGATCCAGTAGAGCGTGCCTTCGCGCCCCTCGGCGCTGACGTAGTAGACGCGCAGCGCCCCCTTCTCGACCAGATAGGCGCCGGTGACGAGATCACCGCGGGCGATCAGCGGCGTGCCGCTCGGGCAGGCGACGCGCGTCACCGAGGTCTCGAGCAGCCGCCGGCTCTCGTCGCCGAGGTCGGCGAGGGAGGGGAAGAGTTCGAGTGTCGGCACCGCGCGCATGCGCCGATGATACCCGCTCACGGCGAGATGCGTGACGCTCCCCATGTCGCACCCCTCCCCCCGCCTCACGCCGCGCGGGCGAAGAAGAGATCGCCCGGCGTCGACGTCACCACCTCGGTGATCTCGTCGAAAGGCAGCCCCACGCGCTCGTGGACGCGACGGACCGCCTCGGCGTCGGGCGTCATGGTGAAGCAGAAGGCGCGTCCCTCGGCGAAGCCGACGTGGATGCGCAGCGACACCACGCCCTCGGCGCGACAGGCCTCTTCGTAGACCGCATGGAAGCCGGCGAAGGCGTCGGCGGAGATGCCCGCCGGGAAGGTGCCGCGGCGGGTGTCGTGGGTGTCGATGAAGAACTTCATCGGGCGGAGGTCGGGGTTCATCGGTTCGTCTCCTCTCGGCGATGCCGGACACGAACCGACGCTAGTTCCGCGGGCCGCCGCGCGGCTGGAACAATTGTCACGCGGTGGCGAAGATGTCGCAGCCGGCTCACCGCGCCGGGGCGACGACGGCGAACATGGCTCCCCGCGGGTCGAGGCACTGGCCGATCCAACTGCCGCCGGGAACCTCCATCGGCTCGAGGATGACGCTTCCGCCGCCGGCCCTCACCCGCTCGAGCGCGAGGTCGAGCGCCGGAACGTTGAAATAGAACAGCCAAAACGGCTTCGGACAGTCGGCCATCTTGGTCAGCATGCCGCCGATCGGCGCTCCGCCGGCGGCGAAGAGCTGATAGACGCCGAGTTCGCCCATCGGCATCGCCTCGGCCGCGGTCCAGCCGAAGAGACCCGAATAGAACGCGAAGGCGGAAGGACCATCGCCGGCGGAGAGTTCGTGCCAGCCGACGTGGCCGGGTGTCATCGGGGCGACGGGAGCGGGGGTCTCCACGTCGGCCTCGCGGAAGAGACAGAAGACGGCGCCGTGGAGATCGGCGACGACGGCGTAACGGCCGACGCCGGGGATGTCCTCGGCCGGCTTGACGATCGCCCCACCGGCGTCGGTGAGCCGCGGCAGCATGGCGTCGACGTCTTCGACCCGGACATAGCCGGTCCAATGGGGCGGGACCCCGGCCGCGACGAGGTCGTCCGGCAGGGCCATGACACCGGCCACCGGGAGTTCGCCGGCCGAGAAGATCGTGTAGCCAAGGCCGGGCATGCCGGCATCCTTCGCCGACCAGCCGATGACCGAGCCGTAGAAGGCCTCGGCGGCGGCGGTGTCCGGGGTCATCAGTTCGTACCAGCAGAACGGGGCCGCGTCGGTCATGGGGGTTCCCTCCTCACGCCCGGATATCGGGCAACAGACAGCGCAGATAGCGTTCGAGGTGATCGAGGGCGTCGACGGCGACGCGGGTGTCACCCGCCGCCTTGGCGAGCACGAATGCGCCCTGGATCACCGCCTGGGTGTGGAGCGCCAGGCTCTCCGGGTCCCAGTCGGCGGTGGGCGCGTGGCGCGCCTTGGCGCTCGCGATGTCGGCGACGAGCGTGCCGGCGTGGGCGCCGATGCCGAAGGCGCAGGCTTCGCGGACCGCCGGATGGGTGTCGTAGACCTCCTGCACCATGGTGCCGAGCAGACAGGTGACGTCGGGCAGCGCGCCGTCGAGCAGCGCCCGCCGCATCGCGAGATAGCCGAAGAGTCGGTCACGCGGGTCGGCGAGTTCGCGGTGCGGCGCGGCGGCGAAGAGTTCGGCGGCACCGTCCGAGAAATATTCGGCCGCGGCGACCGCCAGCGCCTCCTTGTCGGTGAAGTGGTGGAAGAAGGCGCCCTTGGAGACGCCGGCCGCGGCGCAGAGTTCGTCGACCGAGGTGGCGACGAAGCCCTTCTCTCGAATGACGCGCAGGGCGGCGTCGAGCAGGCTGCGGCGAGTGGCGACGGGGTCGCGTGCGGTGCGGGGCATCGTTGGGTCACCTCCGAAAGCAGCCTATCATACCAACCGGTCGGTTTTTATGCAAGAGCCCGCACCGATACGACGAAGGCCGGCGGAGAGCTCCGCCGGCCTTCGTCGTATCGTCGGCTCCGTCGCGTCGCCCCGAGGGGCGGCGCGATCCGAGCGCGGTTTCTCACGCCGGTTCACACCCGCATGGGCATGAGGACGTAGAGCGCGTTCTGGGAACCGAGGTCTTGGATCAGCGTCGGGGAGCCGGGATCGGCGAGGCGGAAGACCGCCGTCTCGGTCTCGAGCTGCGAAGCGATGTCGAGCAGGTAGCGGCTGTTGAAACCGATGTCGAGCGCCTCGTCGTCGTACTCGACCGCCAGTTCCTCGGTCGCCGATCCGGAGTCCGGATTGGTCACGGAGAGGACGAGCTTGCCCTCGCCGACCGTCAGCTTGACGGCGCGACCGCGCTCCGAGGCGATGGTGGAGACGCGATCGACGGCGGCGGCGAAATCGTCGCGATCGACCTTCATCTCCTTGTCGTTGCCCTGCGGAATGACGCGACCGTAGTCGGGGAAGGTGCCGTCGATCAGCTTGGAGGTCAGGACGATGCCACCGGCGGCCTCCTCGCCCTTGGCGGCGAAGGTCAGGCGGATCTTGGAGTCCGACAATTCGACCGTGACCTCGGCGTCCGGCGCGTCGACCAGCTTCTGGATCTCACCGACGGTCTTGCGCGGCACGATGATGCCGGGCATGCCCTCGCAACCGTGCGGGGCGACCATTTCGGCTTGGGCGAGGCGGTGGCCGTCGGTGGCCACGGCGCGGAAACGCAGGTCGCCGCCGACCGTCACGGCGTGGAAGTAGATGCCGTTCAGGTAGTAGCGGGTCTCTTCCGTCGAGATGGCGAACCAGGTGCGATCGACCAGACGCTTCAGTTCCACGGCCGGGAGTTGGAAGCGGTGGGAGAAGGTGCCGGCGGTCAGGTCGGGGAAGTCCTGCTCGGGCAGCATCTGCAGCGCGAACTTCGACCGGCCGGAGCGGATGTCGAGCGTCGCACCGTCGGGTCGAGTGGCGAGCTCGACCTGGGCGCCGTCGGGCAACTTGCGGACGATGTCGTGGATCATGTGGGCGGGCACCGTGGTGGCACCCGGCTCCTCGACCATCGCCGGCACGGCCTCCGAGACCTCGAGATCGAGGTCGGTCGCCTTGAGCTTCAGCTCGCCTCCCTCCGCCCGGATCAGGACGTTGGAGAGGATCGGAATGGTGTTGCGCCGCTCCACGACCCGGTGGACATGGGTCAGGGATTTGACGAGTTGCGCCCGCTCGACTGTCACTCTCATCGATATCGTCCGAAGTCTCGTTCCTTGGGCGACGCGCGATCGCGCCGCAGGCGGATTGGATCCCGGGGCCGGGTTGCCGACCTTGCCCTCGTGCGCGCGACGACGCAAGGCCCGCGAGTGGCGGTAGCGTGGTTTTCCTTATGATCTCGGCCGTCGTGGTGGTGCCGCCGCCGTCAATGGGCGATGGCGGTGGCGACGTCGGCGCCGCGATCCCGCGGAATGGTGCGGCCGCGGGCCTTCATGTCGGTCAATTGCACGTACATCTCCGCCGCCGAGAGAGCGTCGTTGAAGGCGTCGTGGGCGGGCAGTTGGCGCAGGCCGAGGTCGCGCGCGATGGCGTTGAACGACAGGTCGACCTGCGTGCCCTGGGGCGCCTTGCGGTACTTCAGCTCGTAGTAGAGTTCCGACACCTCGATGCGCCGATTGGGCATGCGGAAGCCGAAGGACCGGCCGACGCAGCGGTCGAGCATCGAGACGTCGTAGTCGATCCAATAACCCACGACCGGCCGCCCGCCGATGAACTCGAGCAGTTCCGGCAGCACCGCCGACATCGGCCGGCCGGCCTCGACGTCGACGGCGCGCAGTTGATGGACGCGGATCGCGTCGGCGCGCATCGCGGCGCTCTCCGGCCGGATCATCGCGTTGTAGGCGGAGGAGGTCAGGATGCGGCCGCCCGCCACGCGGATCGCCGAGACGTAGATGATCTCGTCCTTCTTGACGTCGAAGCCGGTGGTCTCGCAATCGATCGACACCACCTCGCCCGAGGGGTCTTCCTCGAACAGGTCCGCCCAGTGGGGATCCTTCAACCGGCGCCGGTCGTACTCCCGACGGATCCGGCGCACCACGCGCTCGAACATCAGAACATCCCCAGCTTGAAGTGGTTGCGGACGATCTCGCGGAAGCGCTTCACCACTCGGAGCCCGTCGCGCATCAGGTCGCGGTCGAGGGTGGTGAGGTCGCCGGGGCGAATGATCGACTCGCCCTCGGTGGTGCCGGCGAGATGGGCGCGCAGCTGCGATTGCAGCCGCAACTCCATGAACCAACCGAAGGCGGCGGCGAGGTCGCGGGCGAAGGCCTCGTCGAAGAGCCCGGTCTCGGCGATGCGGCCGATGCGTTCGAAGGTCGAGGTCTCGGTCAGGCCCTTCTCGATGGCGAGGCTGCGGATGCCGTGGACGATCGGGAAGGTGCCGGACTTCTTGAGGTCGATCGGCTCCTCGCGACCGACCGTCGCCATGATCGAACTGATGACGCCGCCGGGGCCGGGGAACTGGTCGATGGCCTTGGCGAAATGGGCGATCGCCGCGGTCTCGCCCGCCATCAGGTCGATGAAGCGCCCCTTGACGCGAGCGAGGAGTTCGGCGTCGCCGGCCACCGCCACGGCGTCGTAGAAGATGCCGAGATACATCGGGCTCTCGATCTCCGGCGTCAGCACCCAGCGCCGCAGCTGATCCTGGAAGTCGTCGACGGTCTGCGACCACATCGGGTTCGACACCATGATGTCGCCCGGACAGGGCGGGAAGCCGAAGGCGGCGAGTGCGGCTTGGAATTCGACGCGGAAGCGGGCGAGGTCCTCCTCGGGCACCGGATGGGCGAGCAGCAGGCCGTTGTCCTGGTCGGTGCGCACCGTCTGCTCGCCACGCCCCTCCGACCCCATGACGAAGAGACAGCCGGCCTCGCGGATCGAGGTGGGCGCCACCATGACGAAGAGCTTGGCGAAGAGCTGGCGGTTGAGGTCGGAGGTGATGGCGGCGATCTCGCGCACCTTGACGCCCTGACGATGAAGCCGCTCGACCTGGGACTGGATGTCGCGCGCCGCCACTCCGAGATCGTCGAGGCTCCGGGCGCGATCGATGCGGCCGGGGATGAGCTGGGAGTTGCCGGCGAAGAGGCCGAGGATGTCGATGTCCTCGAGCACGCCGATGGTCTCGTCGCCGCGCGTCACCGCGAGGCGGCGCTTGTTGTGGCGGGTCATGGTGATCAGAGCGTCGAAGACGAAGTCGTTCTCGTCGACCGAGATCAGCGCCCAACTGGTGCATTCGCCGACCGGCGTCGACAGCGGCAGCTTGGTCAGGATCGCCGCCTTGGAGAGGTTGGTGCGGGTGACGATGCCGAGGCGGGCCCCGTCGCGGACCATCAGGCTGTTCGATTCGGTCTCCGACATGCGCTGCTCGGCCTCCTCGATCGAGGCGGCGGCTTCGATGAAGGCGGGCGGGCGCAGGCGGGCGTCGCGGATGCGGGTGCGCAGCACGCCCTCGATGCCCTGGCCGCTCTTCTCGGTGCGGGCGACCTCGGCGAGCTTCGAGGAGATGTCGGTGTAGAAGAACACCGCGAACTCGGGATTGCGCCGGATCAGCGACAGGAGCAGGTCGCGCGGCACCAGATAGACGAGGCTCTCCTCGGAGGCCTGATAGTTGGCGCCGGCCGCCCCGTGGACGACGGCGCGGATGCCGAAGATCTGCTTCGGACCGAGCACGGCGATGAGATGGCCGTCGTCGTCGTGTTCCTCCACCGCCCCCTTGAGGACGACGTACAATTGCTCCGCCGGAGCGCCCTTCTCCAGGATCTTCTCGCCGGGGCGGAAATAGCCGATGTCGAGCGCGCCCACGAGTTCCGCCCTTTCGTCGGGCGTCAGGCGATCGAATGGGGCGGTCTTGGTATCGAAGGCTCTGGGCATGGGACACCGATGGGGTGCGCGGTCGGTGGCGGCCGATCCACGGGGGGACGATCGCGGGCGGGGCCGCGGCGCGGACCGCCCCTGACCCGCCGGAGCGGGGAGAGAATGGACGAAAAACGGCCGGGACGCATCCGCGGCCCGGCCGTTTCTCGGGAGTGGGTCCGGGGCGGCCTGGGCCACCCCGGAGATCTTCCGGATCAGTGCGAGGCCGCGCCGGCGGCGCCGATGCCGGTCTGGCAACGGATGTACTGGGCTTCGAAGCCGGCCTTGTCCTCGGCCGCGCGGGCCGAGTTGTCGAGCAGCGAGAAGAGCCAGATGCCGATGAAGGCGATGGGCATCGAGAAGATCGCGACGTTGTCGTACGGGAAGGGATTGGAGCCCTTCGCGTTGCCGAGCACCGCGACCCACACGGTCGGACCCATCACCACCATGGCCACCGCCGAGATCAGGCCGAGGAAGCCGCCGATGAAGGCGCCGCGGGTGGTCATGCCCTTCCAGAACACCGACATCAGCAGGACCGGGAAGTTGCACGACGCAGCGATGGCGAAGGCGAGGCCCACCATGTAGGCGACGTTCTGGTTCTCGAAGGCGATGCCGAGGCCGACGGCGAGGAAGCCGAGGGCGACGGAGGCGATCTTCGAGACGCGCATCTCATCGGCCTCGTTGACGCGGCCGCGGCGGAACACCGAGGCGTAGAGGTCGTGGGAGATGGCCGAAGCGCCGGCGAGCGCCAGACCCGACACCACCGCGAGGATGGTGGCGAAGGCGATCGCGGCGATGAAGCCGAGGAAGTACTCGCCGCCGACGGCGTTGGCCAGATGCATGACGGCCATGTTGGAGCCGCCCCGGATCGAGGCGATCACGTCCTTGCCGGCCGCGACGAGCGACTGGTCGAGGAAGGGATTGTCGGCCGGGTTCGGGGTGTTGCCCGCGATGAGGGCGATGGCGCCGAAGCCCATGATGAAGGTGAGGATGTAGAAGTAGCCGATGAAGCCGGTGGCGTAGAACACCGACTTGCGGGCCGCCTTGGCGTCCTTCACGGTGAAGAAGCGCATCAGGATGTGCGGCAGGCCGGCGGTGCCGAACATCAGCGCCATGCCGAGCGAGATCGCCGAGATCGGATCGGTGATCAGCGAGCCGGGGCCCATGATCGCGATCTTCTTCGGGTGGA
>JAOTSD010000028.1 GCA_030247555.1 Siculibacillus sp.
GTCTCGTGAGCTCGGAGATGTGTATAAGAGACAGGCTTCGCAGAAGGCGGGGCGGTGAATCGGCGGGGTGGCCTTCGCTTTCCGGGTCGCGGCGAGGCGTCTCTCTTCGCCCACGTCGTCGCCGACGACGCGACGGCCCCCCTCTACCGCCGCGGCGACGTGCTCCTCGCCTCGACCGCGGCCGCCCTGCGCCGCGGCGATCGGGTGTTGATCCACGGGCGCGACGGGGCGGTGACGATCCGCACCTTCGTCGTCCGCAACAGCCGCTCGTGCATCTTCTCCGCTCCGGTCGGCCGGAGCAGGCGGTTGCGCTTGGCGCATGCCGACGTGCTATGGATCGCCCGGATCCTGTGGGCGAGCCAATGAAGCCGAGACATCGTCGATCGCCGTTGCGCCACTTCGTCGCCGCCGCGGCGGCGGCGGTGATCGCGGTCGTCGTCGTCGCGGTCCGGCCCGAGGACGAGCCCGACGAGGTCGCTCCGCCGCCGCCCGCCCACGTGTCCGAAGCGCGGGGCGCGGAGGGCGTGCCCCCGCCGCCGTCGTCCCCGGGCGGCCCGACGGCGGCCGGTGTCGCCTCCGTCTCCGCGTCGGCTCCCGCCGAGGCGCCGGTGGCCGTGCGACGGGTGAGCGGGCCGGGGATCACGCCGTTGCCCGAGACGGTTTTCCCGCCGCAGAGGGTGGCGCCGCCGCTTCGACCCGAACCGCCGCCGCCGCCGATCGTGATGCGACGGCTCGGGCTGGTGCGGATGGACAATCCGGCCGAATTCTCGGTCGGCGACATCCGGGTGCGGCTACCGGGCGTGGCGATCATCGGGCCGGACGAGATCTGCCGCGACCGGGCGGGCACCGAATGGCCGTGCGGGCGACGGGCGCTCGCCGGTGTCCGGGCGGTGGTGCGCGGCAAGGCGGTCGATTGCCCCTTGCCCGACAAGGTGCGGCGCGGATCCTTCGTCGCCGATTGCCGGCTCGCCGGCGCCGACATGGCGGAACGGCTCGTCGCGTCGGGATGGGCGCGGGCGCTCGATCGCGAGCGCGCGCTCGACGCGGCCGAACGGCAGGCGGAGGCGAAGGGCCTCGGTCTGCACGGCACGGCGTTGCCGATCGGGGTCGATCCCTTCCCCGATCCGGGCGAGATGCCGGCGGACCGGACGACGGCGCCGCTCTCCGGCGCCGAGGCGTCCGCCGCCACCGAGGAGGGGCGGCGGGAGGGAGCCTCGCGCTGAGGTCGCCCGATCAGGCGCCGGCGGAGAGCGTTCCGGCGAGCGCCGCCGCGATCAACGCCCGCGTCTCTGTCACCCCATAGAGGGCGACGAAGGAGCCGAAGCGCGGTCCCTTCTCCTGGCCGAGCAGGATCTGGTAGAGGCTGGCGAAGAACCCGAGCGACACGCCGGGGCCGCCGTCCGGACCCTTCTTCGCCGGGTCGGGGAAGTGGGAGCGGCCGACGTCGAAGACCACCGATTGGATGGCCTCCGCATCGGCGCCCTCCGGCAGGGCGACCAACGCGGCGTCGAGGGCGGCGAGGGCGGCGCGTTCGGCTTCCTCCGGCGCGCGGAAGACCTTGGTCGGTTTCACGAAGTCGTGGAAGTAGCGGATGGCGTAGCCGACCAGCCGGTCGAGCTCGGGGGTGTTCTGCGGCGTCACCCCGGGCGCGACGCGCCGGATGAAGCCCCACAGCACGTCGCGATCCTCGGCGTTGGAGGCCGAGACGAGGTTCATCAGCATCGAGAAGGACGCCGGCATGTGCTTCTTCGGCGGCTCGCCGGAGTGGATGTGCCACACCGGATTGCCGAGCTTCTGCTCGTCGCTCTGGCGCTCGTAGGCGTCGAGGAACTGGTAGTAGTCGTCGACGTTGCGCGGGATCACGTCGAAGTAGAGCTTCTTGGCGACCTTCGGCTCTCGGTACATGAACAGCGCCAAGCTCTCCGGCGAGGCGTAGGTCAACCACTCGTCGATGGTCAGGCCGTTGCCCTTCGACTTGGAGATCTTCTGCCCCTTGTCGTCGAGGAAGAGCTCGTAGTTGAACCCCTCGGGAGGTTGGCCGCCGAGGACGCGGCAGATCTTGCCGGAGGTCTTGACGTTGTCGATGTGGTCCTTGCCCGACATTTCGTAGTCGACGTCGAGCGCGGCCCAGCGCAGCGCCCAGTCGGGCTTCCACTGCGCCTTGCAGCCACCGGAGTAGATCGAGGTCTCGTGGCGCTTCCCCGTGTCGGGGTCGGTCCACACGATGGTGCCCTTCGACGGGTCGCGCTCCTCCACCGGCACCTGCATGACGACGCCGGTCTCCGGATGCACCGGCAGGAAGGGCGCATAGGTCTTGCGCCGCTCCTCGCGCAGCGTCGGCAGCATGATCGCCATGACCTCGTCGTAGCGCTCCAGCATGACGCGGAGCTTCTCGTCGAGCACGCCGCGCGCGTAGTAGTCCGAGGCGGACGCGAACTCGTAGTCGAAGCCGAAAGCGTCGAGGAAGCGGCGCAGCATGGCGTTGTTGTGGTGGCCGAAACTCTCGAACTGCTCGAAGGGATCCGGCACCACCGTCAGCGGCTTGCCGAGGTTGGCCCGCAGCAGCTCCTGGTTCGGCACGTTGTCCGGCACCTTGCGCATGCCGTCCATGTCGTCGGAGAAGCAGAGCAACCGGGTCGGGACCTCGTCCTTCGTCAGGATGCGGAAGGCGTGGCGCACCATCGTGGTGCGCGCCACCTCGCCGAAGGTGCCGATGTGGGGCAGCCCCGAGGGGCCGTATCCGGTCTCGAACAGGACCACGTCCTTGGGTTTCTTCGACAGCCGCGCGACGATCTTCCGCGCCTCTTCGAAGGGCCAGGCCTTGGAACGGCCGGCCGCCTCGAGGACGGCGGGAGACAGATCGAGGGCACGCGAGCTGGGCGCGGTCATGTGATACGGGTCCTTCGAGGGTGAAACGGCGCGGAAATGCTCCGCGAACGAGCCGGCGGACACTAATAGTGCGGTGCGAGAGCGTCAACAAGCCGGCACCTCCCCGGCGCCGCCGCTTGCCAGAGGGGCGGTCTCGACCTAGCGTGCCGGCCACACGCCACGGAGCCGACATGCCCAAGACCTTCTCCGCCCACGAAGCCCTCGTCCACCTGATGATCACCGTGTCGATGGCGGATCGCACCGTCACCGAGAAGGAGATCGGCGAGATCGGGCTCATCGTCGACACCCTGCCGGTGTTCGAGGGGTTCGACCGCGGCCGCATTCCCGAACTCGCCGACGAGACGGCGAAGCTGCTCGACACCAGCGGCGGCATCGGCAAGATCCTGCGCAAGGCGAAGGAAGCGCTGCCGCAGAAGCTCTACGAGACCGCCTACGCGCTGGCGATCGAGATCTCGGCGGTCGATCTAGCCGCCGGTCAGGAGGAGCTGCGCTTCCTCGAGATGATGCGCGACACCTTCGACCTCGACCCGCTGGTCTCCGCCGCGATCGAGCGCTCGGCGCGGGTGAGGTATCGCAAGATGTGAGGCCGGCGGGTGTGGTGAGCCTCGGCCGACCGCACCGTCCGAACACCGGCGCGGCACGCACCCGGCGCCCGAGGTCGGCTCACTCCGCCGCCGCCTTGGCCGCGCGCCATTGTGCCAGCACCGCCCGGAGCGCCGCCGGCTTCACCGGCTTGTTGAGCACCGAGATCGACTTCTCGCCCGCCTCCTCGCGCACCTGCGGCGTCCGGTCGGCGGTGATCAGCGCCGCCGGGATGTCGGCGCCGAAGCGCCAGCGCAACTGCACGACCGCATCGATGCCGGTGCCGTCGTCGAGGTGATAGTCGACGAGCAGGATGTCCGGACCGCGGCCGCGTTCCTTCACCAGCTCGGAGAGATGCGCCGAGGCTTCCCTCTGATCGCGCGCCTTGACCACTTCGATGCCCCAGCCGACGAGCAGCGCCTCCATGCCGTCGAGGATCTTCTCCTCGTTGTCGAGGCACAACGCCAGCATGCCGTCGAAACGCGTCGACGACATCCGCGGCGCCCCGACGTCGGGCGAGACGTTGGGCAGCGCCGCCGCCGTCGGCACGTCGACGAAGAAGCGCGAGCCCTTGCCCGGCGCCGACTGCAACTCGACCGGATGGCCGAGCACCCGCCCGATGCGCTCGACGATGGAGAGGCCGAGGCCGAGGCCGCGGGCGATCCGGGCGCCCTGATCGAGCCGCTGAAACTCTTGGAAGATCAACCGCTGCTTGGCCTGCGGAATGCCGAGGCCGGTGTCGAGCACCTCGACCGTCAACCGCCCGCGCCGCCGCCTGACCCCGACCAGCACCCGCCCCTCCGGCGTGTACTTGATGGCGTTGGAGACGAGGTTCTGCACCAACCGCCGCAGCAGTCGACGGTCGGAGCGCACCCACAGGCTCGACGGCAGAACGCGGAAATCGAGCTCGCGCGCCTTGGCGATCGGCTCGAACTCGACCTTGAGCTGCTTCAGGATGTCGTCGATGCGGAAGACCGAGAACTCGGGCTTCAGTGCCCCGGTGTCGAGCCGGGAGATGTCGAGCAGCGCCCCGAGGATCTCCTCGACCGCGTCGAGCGACTGGTCGATGTTGACCGCATGGGTGGCGAGCGGCGTCTGCACCGTCTTCTCCACCAGAGACGTGGCGTAGAGCCGGGCGGCGTTGAGCGGTTGCAGGATGTCGTGGCCGGCCGCGGCGAGGAACTTGGTCTTGCCGATGTTGGCGTCGTCGGCCTCCGCCTTGGCGCGCGACAGTTCGGCGTTCAGTCGGGTCAGTTCTTCGGTGCGCTCGCGCACCCGCCGCTCCAGCGTCTCGTTGGCCCGGGCCAGCGCCTCGGCCGAAGAGACGCGCTCGGTGATGTCGGTCCAGGTGGTGACGATGCCGCCGTCGGGCATCGGTGCGGTCCTCACTTCGATCACCGCGTCGGTCGAGGCGAGGCGCTCGTGGTAGGTCTCCATGCGGCGGACGAGACGGTCGATGCGGTCCTTGATGATCCGCTCCGGGTTGCCGGGCCCGAACTCGCCGCGCTCCGCCCGGTCGCGGATGATCGTCTGCAACGACACGCCGACCTGGGCGAATTCCGGCGACAGGTCGAGCATCTGGCGGAACTGGCGGTTCCAACAGATCAGGCCGAGTTCGCGGTCGAAGACGGAGATACCCTGACCCACCTGATCGAGCGCGATCTGGAGCAGGTCGCGATTGTACTGGATGGCGGCGGAAGCGTCGTCGAGCAGCTTCACCGCCGCCTTGGTGGAGGGGTCGCGCCGCTTGACCAGGAGCGACAACACCAGCCGCGACGAGGCCGCGCCGATCGCCGAGGCGAGCAGTTGTTCGGCGAAGCGGAGCAGATGCAGGTCCGCCTGCCGGTCGCCGAGCAGCGACACCGTGTGGGTGCGGCCGTAGTCGGCGAAGGCGCGGGTGGCGCGTTCCTCGCCGAGGTAACGGGCGACGGTGGAGACGAGGTCGTCGACGGTCACGGCGGTACGCCAGCGCCTGAGCGCCGGGGTCGGGGTGAAGTCGGAGGGAACGAAGATGTTGGCCTGCAACCGCTCGATCGGCTCCGGCGCGCGGGTCAGAGACACGGTGACGAACACCAGCGTGTTGACCATCAGGCTCCAGAACACCCCGTGGGCGAGCGGATCGAAGGTGAGGGAGAAGAGCGACTGCGGCCTGAGCAGCCAGATGCCGAAGGGCCCCTGTTGCAACAGCGAGGACGAGCCGTAGCCCGCCTCGATGAAGGTGGGCAGCGCCAGAGTGTAGATCCACAGGCCGAAGCCGGCGACGAGCCCGGCGATGGCGCCGCGCGCCGTGCCGCGCCGCCAGATCAGGCCGCCGAAGAAGGCGGGGGCGAACTGCGAGATCGCCGCGAAGGCGAGCAGTCCGATCTCCGACAGCGCCGAGGCGTCGGCCACCGCCCGGTGGTAGGCGTAGGCGAGCAGCAGGATGACGAGGATCGCCACCCGCCGCAACGTCAGCAGCACCCGCACCATGTCGGGACCGTCGTCCTCGAAATGGATGTCGCGGCGCACCAGGATCGGCACGACGAGTTCGTTGCAGACCATCACGGCGAGCGCCAGCGCCGCGACGATGACCATCGCGGTGGCCGCCGACAGACCGCCGATGAAGGCGATCATCGTCACCACTTCGGAGCCGGCGTCGAACGGCAGGCGCAACACGTAGGTGTCGGCGTCGATGGCGGTGCCGTAGCGTACCAGCCCCGCCATGGCGATCGGCACGACGAAGATGTTGATGGCGATGAGATAGGCCGGGAACATCCAGCGCGCCGCCGTCAGTTCCGAAGTCGTGTGGTTCTCCACCACGCCGACGTGGAACATCCTCGGCAGGAGCAACACCGCGAAGAACGACAGGAGCGACATGACGATCCAGCTGCCGCCCGAGAGCCCCCGGTTGAACATCTGTTCGCCGATCGGGTTGGCCATCGTCGCGGCGACGAGATCGCTCGGCCCGTCGAAGAGCTTGAAGAGGACGTAGGCGCCGACCGCGGTGAGCGCCACCAGTTTGACCACCGATTCCGCCGCCACCGCCAGCATCAGTCCCGACTGGTGTTCGGTGGCGTCGATGTGACGGGTCCCGAACAGGATGGCGAAGGCCGCCATCGACAGAGCCACCGTCAGCGGCACGTCGGGGTGGAACGGCGTCGGCACGCCGGGCATCAGGCCGAAGTCGATGCGGGCGAGCAGTGTCTCCACGGATTGGCTGACGGCTTTGAGCTGCAGTGCGATGTAGGGGACGATGCCGATGAAGGCGATCACGGTGACGACCGCCGCCAGCGACTGGTTCTTGCCGTAGCGGGCGGCGATGAAGTCGGCGATCGACGTGATGCGCTCGGCCTTGGCGAGCTTCACCACCCGTTTGATGATCGGGTAGCCGAGCGTGTAGAGCACGATCGGTCCGACGTAGATGGTGAGGAAGTCGAGGCCCTTGTTGGCGGCGAGGCCGACGGAGCCGAAGAAGGTCCACGACGTGCAGTAGACGCCGAGCGACAGGGCGTAGATCACCGGCCGGCCGGTCAGGGACGACGAACGATTGGAATTGCGATCGCCCCAATGGGCGATGCCGAACAGCAGGCCGATGTAGACGACTGCGACTGCGAGGACGACCCAGCCTTGAAGCATGGTTCGGCGGCCTCCACTCGTGGGAACCCCGTGCCGGCACGAACGAGTTGCGGTCACTCGACCACATGTGCGGCCCGCTGTCCACCGCACGGGCCCGCCCGCGCCACGCTCCCCGCCCGCGAGCCGGAGCCGCCGCCGTACCCGCCCCGCGCCGAGGCGTCGGCACCGGCTCGTCGTTGTCGGCGAAGGATCTTCGTGCCAGAAGTTCGGTGAACCGCTCCCCACGCGAGGAGTGGGACGAAAGAACTGGATGGCGACGTCGTGCCGACCCCGCGGGGGGTCGCAACCGAGGATCCGGACATGCTCAAGGAATTCAGGGAATTCGCGCTCAAGGGCAACGTCGTCGATCTCGCCATCGGCGTGATCATCGGAGGCGCCTTCGGCAAGATCGTCGACAGCATGGTCGCCGACGTGATCATGCCGGTGATCGGTGCCATCACCGGCGGTCTCGACTTTTCCAACAAGTTCGTACTGCTGAAGGCGCTGACCGGCGACGTCCAGTCTCCGGCGACCTATGTCAAGGCCAAGGAGATGGGCGCCACGTTCGGTTACGGCCAGTTCCTGACCGTGACGCTCAATTTCCTGATCGTCGCCTTCGTGCTCTTCCTCGTGGTCAAGGGCATGAACCGTCTGCGCAAGCAGGAGGCCGCCGCCCCGGCCGAGCCGGCCGCGCCGCCGCGCCAGGAGGTGTTGCTCGAGGAGATCCGCGACCTCCTCAAGAAGTGAGGTCGCGCTCCCGCCTGCGAACGACACGGGTCGGTCGGGCTCGCTCGACGGCGATCCCGGCCGCGAATTCGCCGCCTCTCGACCCGAACGGCGTTGACCAAGTTCGTCGACCTTCGGAGCACGACGGCGGCGAGTGCTTGAGAATCGTCTCCAGATGAATTTTAAGGAGAGGTCAGGAGAAACCCCGACCTCCGCGCGCTCGCGTCGCCGTGCGGTCGTCGAGTGCCCGCTCGGGGAGCAGAAGTTGCCAGAACCGTCGCAGACCGTTTCGGAGGCACGTCTCCTCTCGGTGTTGGACACCGCGGTCGACGGGATCGTCGTGATCGACGATCGCGCCCGCGTCCTCGTCTTCAACAAGGCGTGTGAACAGCTCTTCGGCTATCCCGCCGCCGAAGTGGTCGGGCGCAACATCTCGCTGCTGATGCCGCCGGAGTACTCCTCCGAGCACGACGCCGCGGTCGCCCACTACCAGCGCACCGGCGAGAAGCGGATCATCGGCATCGGCCGCGAGGTGCGAGCCCGTCACGCCGACGGCACCGTCTTCCCGATCGAACTGTCGGTGGGCGAAGCCAAGACCCCCGAGGGACCGCAGTACATCGGCATCATGCGGGACCTGCGCCCGCGCAAGGCGGTCGAGCAACGCCTGGCGCAGCTCCAGGCGCAGTTGGTGCAGATGGCGCGCGTCAACGCCATGGACGAGATGGGCGCGGCCGTCGCTCACGAACTCAACCAACCGCTGACCGCCCTGATGCTCTATCTCCAAGCGCTGAGCCGCAAGCTGAACGGCGGAGACGGCGACGTCGAGAGAGCGGTGCTGGAGATCCTCGGGAAGGCCTCCCGCGAGGCGGAGCGGGCCGGATCGATCATCCAGAAGATGCGCCACTTCGTCGAAAAGCGCGAACCCGAGCGCCAACCGGTCGACATCCGCCGGCTGATCGACGAGGCGCTCGAGGTGACGCTGCTCGGCAACGACGGCGCCGCCGTCGAGGTGGTGCGCGACGAGATGCCGGGTCTGCCGCCCTTCGAGGCCGACCCGATCCAGATCCAGCAGATCCTCATCAATCTGATCCGCAATGCCTTCGAAGCCGTCCGCCATCGCGCCGAGCGCTGGATCCGTATCGCGGTTCGCGCCGCCGACGGGCGTCTCCTGGTCGAGGTCGAGGACAGCGGCCCGGGCATCCCGAGCGAGACGGTGCGCGATCTCTTCAAGGCTTTCTCGACCTCCAAGAAGACCGGGCTGGGGCTGGGGCTTGCGATTTCTCGCTCCATCGCTCAGAACCACGGTGGAGATCTCCTCGTCGAGCCCGGCGGTGGTGGCCGCGGCGCGACCTTCGTGTTGTCGCTGCCACTCGGGGTGATGACGACGGTGAAAGCGAGCTGAATTCCGCGGCCTTCGCGGAAGGAAAACGACGTATCGAGGTGGCAGATGATCGGACGCGTGCAGAAATCCGACCAGGCGATCTACATCGTGGACGATGACCCGGCGGTTCGCGACGCGCTCGCGGTGGTCTTCGAGCTCGAAGGCTACAAGGTCTCCGGCTACGAGACCGGCGACGCCTTCCTCGAGGCGGCCAAGACCCATCCGCCGGCTTGCGTCTTCCTCGACGTCCACATGCCGGGCCGCTCCGGGCTCGACATCCTCAAGGCGCTCAACGCGGATCACTATCCGGCGCCGATCTTCATCATCTCCGGTCAGGGCGACATCCCGATGGCGGTCACCGCCATCAAGTTCGGTGCCTTCGACTTCATCGAGAAGCCCTTCGACGCCGACCACATCGTCCAGCGCGTCCAGGAAGCGCTCGATGCCCAGGCGCGTCGCGGTGGGGAGGACCACAAGTCCGTCGCCCACGACTTCCCCGGGCGCGAGTTGCTCACGCCGCGCGAGATCGAAGTGCTCGGCCAGATCACCGCCGGCGCCTCCAACAAGGAGGCCGGACGCCACCTCGGCATCTCGCCGCGCACCATCGAGGTGCACCGCGCCCGCATCATGGAGAAGCTCGGCGCCCGCAACGCCGCCGATCTCGTCCGAATCGTCCTGACCGGCGAACACGGCTGATCCTCCGGTCTCGGGCGGCACTCATCGACGAGGCCCCGTCCGCCCGGACGGGGCCTCGTCGCGTTCCGGCCCCGGCGAGGCCCGCCGCGATGACGCGCGGGTGAATGCGGATCGGGGACACTACGGATCGTCATGCGAACCGTTTCGGTCGATGGTGGAAGCTCCACCGTTCGGACGAGTGCTCGAGAATGACCGAGGCGATCCCCGGGGCGCGGCGTGCGTCCATCGGGTCCGTTCACATCTTGGAAGACGATCCGGGCGTCTCCGACAGCCTGCGCTTCCTGCTGCAGGCGCTCGGCCACGACGTCGTGCTCCATCCCGATGCGGAGAGCTTCTTCGAAGGCCCGCCGCCGGCCGCCGAGGACGTGGTCATCGTCGATCTCGGCCTGCCCGGCATCGGCGGCGCCCAGGTCATCCGTTGGCTCGACCGGCTGGCGCCGCGGCCGCGCGTCATCGCCATCACCGGCCAGGCCCAGAAGGTGATCGAAGACGAATTGCGCGATCTGCCGCTCGTGCGGCTGTTGCGCAAACCACTTTCCGGGGACACACTGGTCGCACTCCTCTGATCCGCCTCGATCGACGGAGGAGAACAGGGCTCAGCCCGCCGACCGCGCGGTCGTGTGACGAGACGAAGCATCGTGAACTCGGGTGGAACGGCGTAAGTAGGTCCCCTCAATTGTGGGGCGCTTGCCTTGTTTCTAGCCTGAACGAGCCGAAAGACGCGCCACATCCATCCCTTTCGTCGCCGATGACGGGTCGGCGGCGAGCAGAGCGACAGGTGAGGAGTGACGACGTTACCATCGGAATCGTCCGATCGATGCGATCGGCACCGGTTCCCGTTCGCGGACGAACGACATGGTCTCCATGTCGGGCGGATGGGCGCCGGCGAGGAGGAGACGAACATGGCCTATTCCGATCGAGCCCTCGGCACCGCCGGCGGGCTGCCCAAAGATGCCAGAGGCGACGCCGATCTGGTGTGGCTGGAATTCGCGCGTTCGCAACGGGTGAAGACCCAGCGCGTCGGGGAACACGACGCCGTCTTCTACGAGGGCGATCCGGCCGATCGCGTC
Organism: Siculibacillus sp.; assembly: GCA_030247555.1. Classification (GTDB taxonomy): domain Bacteria; phylum Pseudomonadota; class Alphaproteobacteria; order Rhizobiales; family Ancalomicrobiaceae; genus CALBKH01. The sequence goes on from JAOTSD010000028.1 coordinate 10,939, forward strand.
TACGAACTCCTCGAAGGCGCGGTGATGCTGTTCAAGCTGCTGCCGGACGGGCGCCGTCAGGTGGTGGAGATCGTGGCGCCCAATTCGCTCTTCGGAATCGTCGGCGGCAAGCTCTACGACTGCAACGCCGAGACGTTGACGCCGAGCGTCGTGCGCATCCTCGAACGTCGCGACATCGAGACGTCGAGCGATTTCCAGGGCCACGTCGCCCGCTGCCTGCGCGACCAGATCGAGCGGCTCCACGACCACGCCGTCCTCCTCGGCCGCAAGTCGGCCTTCGAGCGGGTGGCGACCTTCCTGATGCGCTTCGTCCCGGAGCGCGGCCAACCCGGCTGCACCGGCCCCTCCGGTCCCAAGGACGAGCAGATCATCGAACTGACCATGACCCGTCAGGAGATCGCCGACTATCTCGGCCTCACCATCGAGACGGTCAGCCGGGTGATCTCCGACCTGAAGCGCCGTGGCCTCATCGCCATCGAGAAGCAGGACCGCATCCGAATCACCGACGTCTGCGGCATCTGCCACCTGACCGGCACCCACTGATCGCTTCCGTTTCGGCTTCCGACCCTCGCGCGTGCCCGGCGCGACCGGCGGGGGTTCTCACGTGGCTCGGAGGCGGGCCAGAACATCGGCGTCGTCCATCCCGGAGAGAGACGTCGTGGCCGCCACACCCGCCACCACCTTCCTGAAGGCGAAGAAGATCGCCTTCGACCTGCTCGAATACGACCACGACCCGCGCGCCGAGGCCTACGGCCTCGAGGCGGCGGAGAAGCTCGGGCTCGATCCGGGAAGCGTGTTCAAGACGCTGGTGGTCACGGACGGCGCCAAGGCCCATGCGCTCGCCCTGGTGCCGGTGGCGCGGAAGCTCGGCCTGCCGCTGGCGGCCAGGGCGCTCGGTTGGAAGCGGGCGGAGATGGGCGACAAGGCCGACGCTCAGCGCCTCACCGGCTACGTCCTGGGCGGCATCTCGCCCTTCGGCACCAAGCGGCCGCTCCCGGTGGTCGCCGACGCGACGCTGATGCTGACGGAGCGGATCTGCGTCTCCGGCGGCCGCCGCGGCCTGGAGATCCGCATCGCCCCGGCCGATCTCGTCGCGGCGCTCACCGCCGTGGTGGCGCCGATCGCGGTCGACTGAGGCGAGGTGGCTCGGCTTCCATCGCCGATCATCGCCGGCGAAGAACCGTCCGGCGCGATCCACCTCGGTGGTCGAGAGGAACGCGTCCTCCCCCCTCGCGGGGAAGTGGCCCGGCGGAGCCGGGTCGGAGGGGGCATTTCCGCGAATGAGGCTCGGCCGGTGATCGCCGTTCGGTGACGCCCCGATCCGTGGCGCCGACCCCAACCCCGGCCCTCCCCCGCGAGAGCGAGAGAGCGCGCCACGCGAGGGGCGTCGGCTCACACCGCGACGGAATGCCGTGCCGCCGCACGCGCCAGATAGACGTCGAAGGCGGCCGCGACGATGCGCACCAGCGGGCGACCGGCCTCGGTCACCGTGATCCTCGCGTCGTCGACCTCGACCAGCCCGTCGCGGGCCGGTTCGATCAGCCGCTCGAAGGCGTCGGCCACCGCCGCGCGGCTCACCCCGTGGCGAGCACAGGCCGCATCGACGTCGACGGCGTAGTCGCACATCACCCGTTCGATGATGTCGGCGCGCAGCCGGTCGTCGGCGTCGAGCGCCCGACCCTTGGCGATCGGCAGGCGGCCGGCGTCGACCGCCCTGCGCCAGCGCCCGATGTCGGGGTCGTTCTGGGCGAAGCCGTCGGCCATCTTGCCGATCGACGAACACCCCAGGCCGATCAACGTCTTCGCCTCGTCGGTGGTGTAGCCTTGGAAGTTGCGGTGGAGTTCGCCGGACCTGGCCTTCACCGCCATCTCGTCGCCGGCGAGGGCGAAATGGTCGAGGCCGATCGCCTCGTAGCCGAAGGTCGCCAGCGCGGCGCGCGCCGTCTGCTCCAGTTCGAACCGCGCGTTGGCACCCGGCAGCGACGCCTCGTCGATGAGGCGCTGGTGCTTCTTGAACCAGGGGACGTGGGCATAACCGAAGAGCGCGATGCGGCTCGGGGCGAACTCGTGGGTGAGTTCGATCGTCCGGCGGATCGTCTCCGGCGTCTGGTGCGGCAAGCCGTACATCAGGTCGAAGTTGATCGCCGTGATGCCGGCGCCGCGCAGTGCCGCGACGGCGCGTTCCACCGTCTCGATCGGCTGGATGCGGCCGATCGCCTTCTGCACCGTCGGGTCGAAGTCCTGCACCCCGAGGCTCGCCCGGGTGACGCCCGATTCGGCGAGGAGCTGGGCGAGATCCTCGCGCACCGTGCGCGGGTCGAGTTCGATGGCGTGCTCGACGCTCGGCAGGATGTCGAAGGCGGAACGCAGCGCCTTCACCACGGCGCGAAACGATTCGGTCGGCAACAGGCTCGGCGTGCCGCCGCCCCAGTGGATATGGGCGACCGGAAGCCTGCGACCGATCGCCTCGCCCACCAGCCGGATCTCCTCGACCAAGCCCTCGGCGTAGTCGATGACCGGATCGTCCTTGCGCGCCCCCTTGGTGTGGCAACCGCAGTAATGACAGATCGTCCGGCAGTAGGGGACGTGCAGATAGACCGAGATCGGATCGTTCGGGTCGAGCCCGGCGAGCCAGCCGCGGTAGACCTCGGCCGTGACCGAGGCGTCGAAGTGCGGCGCCGTCGGATAGGACGTGTAGCGCGGCACGCTGCGCGTCGCGTACTTGAGGTCGAGCGGGGTCTTCGTCGTCTGTTGATCCATGGCGGCGACCATGTGGTGACCTTCCTCTTCCGGCCTTGACGCGGATCAATCCCTGCGGCGGGAAGATCGCGAACGTCGCTGCATCCGGCCGTTTCCCTTGCGGAATCCGGGCATCCGCGGCTGATCGGCCGTCATCCGATCTTCGGACGGGAAGACTGTACGTCGTCTGCCGCGACTCTCCGCGGCCCGCACCCCCGTCGGGTCGGTTCCGGATCCCGACGACGCCGGCGCGATTCCCGGCGCCCCACCCGTCCGTGGGTCGCCCGCGAGCGGAAAACCTCCTCCGGGCGAAGAAGAATCCCTCATTCTTCGTTCGACCCGCAGGGGCGCTCGTCGGACGAAAGTTAGCGCCGCTGGGCGATTTTGGAAACCGTATCAATGCTGATGAGACGGCATGCGACGATCGGCGATATCCCGAGCCGTGTTCCTTCGATTGCCCCGGGGCGACGAAGGTCGTAATCGAAACGCGGGTTCGTAGGTATTTCGACCGGCTGCTGAGAGATGGCGCTCGCCGCTATTCTCGTCGGCGTGTCCGTACCGGGGTAAACCTGCCCCATCCGTGCGATTGGACATCCGGGTCACGTTGACTTGGATCAAAGTCGCGGATGTGGGTCGGCTCTAGGTTCGGAACGATACCCTCCGGCGTTTCGACGTCGTTCACCGGGCCTCCCGGTGTTCGCCGTAGGAACGCCGGAAATCTAGGCGGACGGCCGGGCCGTGTGCCCCGTGGTCGAGGACGATGGTCCGAGGAACGGGGAGGCGGGGCGGACCGTCCGGGGGCGTATCGATAAAAGAAACGGGGCGAACGATGGCTCGACCAGTCGAGACAAAGGCATTCACGCTCGAGGAGATGGGCTACACTCTCTTCCTCGCGCTTCTGGCCGTCGTCTGTGTGATCATCGCCGGCAAGGCGTGGGAACCGCAGATGGCCATCCACGCAGCTGTCGGCGCGGTCTTCGCGGCGATCGGCATCTTCCTGATCATCAAGGGCTACAACGATCGCAGCGGCCAGCCGGCCCAGACGGTCGACGGCAAGCCCAACTACAACCTCGGGCCGGTGAAGTTCGCTTCCGTGGCTTCGATGTTCTGGGGTGTCGCCGGCTTCCTCGTCGGCGTGATCGCCGCCTCGCAGTTGGCCTTCCCCTTCCTGAACTTCGACCTCCAGTGGATCCAGTTCGGGCGCCTGCGTCCGCTGCACACTTCGGCGGTCATCTTCGCCTTCGGCGGCAACGTGCTGCTGGCGACGTCCATCTACGTCGTGCAGCGCACCACCCAGGCCCGCATGCCCGGCATCGTCACGCCGTGGTTCATCGTGCTCGGCTACAACGCCTTCATCGTGATCGCCGGCACGGGCTACCTGCTGGGCGTCACCCAGGCGCAGGAATATGCCGAGCCGGAATGGTACGCCGACCTCTGGTTGACCGTCGTGTGGGTGGTCTACCTTCTCGCCTATCTGGGCACGCTGTGGAAGCGTAAGGAAGCCCACATCTACGTGGCCAACTGGTTCTATCTGTCCTTCATCGTCACCGTCGCCATGTTGCACCTGGGCAACAACGTCCGCGTGCCGGTGTCGGTGTTCTCGTATCAGTCCGTCCAGGTGTTCTCGGGTGTCCAGAACGCCATGGTCCAGTGGTGGTACGGCCACAACGCGGTCGGCTTCTTCCTGACCGCCGCGTTCCTCGGCATCATGTACTACTTCGTGCCGAAGCGGGCCGAGCGTCCGGTCTACTCCTACCGGCTGTCGATCATCCACTTCTGGGCTCTGATCTTCCTCTACATCTGGGCCGGCCCGCATCACCTGCACTACACCGCCCTTCCGGAATGGGCCTCGACCCTCGGCATGACCTTCTCGATCATGCTGTGGATGCCGTCCTGGGGTGGCATGATCAACGGTCTGATGACGCTCTCGGGCGCTTGGGACAAGCTCCGCACCGACCCGGTGCTGCGCATGCTCGTCGTGTCCGTCGCCTTCTACGGCATGTCGACCTTCGAAGGTCCGCTCATGTCGATCAAGGCGGTGAACGGCCTCAGCCACTACACCGACTGGACCGTCGGCCACGTGCACTCCGGTGCTCTGGGCTGGGTCGGCTTCGTCTCCTTCGGCGCTCTCTACTGCTTGTTCCCCTGGCTGTGGAACAAGAAGGAGATGTGGTCGCTGAAGCTGGTCAGCTGGCACTTCTGGACCGCCACCATCGGCATCGTGTTCTACATCTGCGCCATGTGGGTGTCGGGCATCATGCAGGGCCTGATGTGGCGCGCCTACGACAAGCTCGGCTTCCTCGAGTACTCGTTCATCGAGACCGTGGCCGCCATGCATCCCTACTATGTGATCCGCGCCACCGGTGGTCTGCTGTTCCTCGTCGGAGCGCTGATCATGGTCTACAACCTGTACATGACCGTGGTTCATGGCGAGGACGCCGAGAGCGCCACCGCCGGTTCCCCGGCTCTGGCACCGGCCGAGTGAAGGAGCGCGAGTCATGTCTCTGATGGAAAAGCACGCCATCTTCGAGAAGAACTCGATCGTTCTTCTCGTCGGCATCCTCCTCATGGTCGCCATCGGCGGCCTGGTGGAGATCGTCCCGCTCTTCTACCTGAAGAGCACGATCGAGAAGGTGGAGGGCATGCGTCCCTACACCCCGCTCGAACTGGCGGGACGCAACATCTACATCCGTGAAGGCTGCTACAATTGCCACAGCCAGATGATCCGTCCGATGCGCGACGAGATCGAACGCTACGGCCACTTCAGCCTCGCGGCGGAATCCATGTACGACCATCCGTTCCAGTGGAGCTCCAAGCGCACCGGTCCGGATCTGGCGCGCGTCGGCAACAAGTATTCCGACAAGTGGCAGGTCGAACACCTCGCCAATCCGCGCTCGGTCGTGCCGGACAGCATCATGCCGGGATACGCCTTCCTGGCGAAGAACGAGTTGGACACCAGACATCTCAAGGCCATGGTGGAAACCCATGCGCTGGTCGGAGTGCCCTACACCGCGGACCAGATCGCCAACGTGGCGGCCGACGTCGCGGCTCAGGCCAACCCCGACGACAAGAACGTCGACGCTATGCTGAAGCGCTACCCCAAGTCGGTCGCGCGTGACTTCGACGGCAATGCCGCCAAGGTCACCGAGATGGACGCCATGGTCGCCTATCTGCAGATGCTCGGCACCCTGGTGGACTTCAAGCTCTACGACGACAAGGCGAATCTCCGTTGAGTGGGGTGATCACATGAGCACCTACAACTCTCTTGCGGAATTCGCCCAGACGTGGGGTCTGGTCTACTTCTTCGTCATCTTCGCGGGGGTCCTCGTCTACGCTCTGTGGCCGTCCAACAGGCGGTCCTTCGACGAGGCCTCGCGCGTCCCCCTGCGGGAGGATTGATCCATGGCACAGCAGGAACTCGACCATCTGTCGGGTCAAACGACGACCGGCCACGAATGGGACGGTCTGAAGGAACTGAACACGCCGCTGCCGAAGTGGTGGCTCTACGTGTTCTACGCATGCATCATCTGGTCGTTCGGTTACTTCTTGTTCTATCCCTCCTGGCCGATGGTGAGCGACTACACCAAGGGCCTGTGGGGTGCGACCATGCGCTCCGACTCGATCGCCGCCTACGAGACCGGCATCAAGGACCGCCTCGCTCGCGCCAAGATCCCGGCCGACGCCTCCGTCGACCAGATCAAGGGCAACAAGGACTTCCTCGAGTTCGCCATGGCGAACGGCAAGGCGGCCTTCGGCGACAACTGCGCCCCGTGCCACGGCTCGGGTGCGACCGGCGCTCCGGGATATCCGAGCCTGCAGGACGACGACTGGCTGTGGGGCGGCAAGCTCGCCGACGTCTACCAGACGATCCGTTACGGCATCCGCTCGGGTCATTCTCAGGCGCGTGACAGCCAGATGCCGAACTTCGGCAAGGACGGCGTGCTCAAGAAGGAAGAGATGACCGCGGTCGCCGACTACGTCGTCTCCCTGTCCGATACTTCGGTCAAGGGCACCGACGCCGGCAAGAAGCTGTTCTCGGACAACTGCGCCGCCTGTCACGGCGAGGACGCCAAGGGCAATCTCGAACTCGGCGCGCCCAACCTCGCCGACAAGATCTGGCTCTACGGCGGCGGGTCGGCCAAGGTCATCGCGCAGATGAACGTGGCCTCCCACGGCGTCATGCCGGCCTGGGAAGATCGTCTCGACCCGATCACCGTCAAGTCGCTGGCCGTCTACGTCCACTCGCTGGGCGGCGGCAAGTGATCTCACGACTTCACGGGGGAGGGGGCGACCTCTCCCCCGTCGACTTCGGCGGCCGGTGACGGTGCGCCACGACCCGGAGGGAGACGCATGCCGTCTCCCTCGTTCGTTTGACGGAGGGCGGAACGGGAATGCGGCGTTCGTCCGGCCGGCCGAAGGAGGCGAACACGCATCCGTGGCTTGCGCCGGCGACGATCCCGCCCTAGAGCCTCGCCACGGGTCGTCGGCGGAGGCCGGCGACCGGGACGCCCGTACGGTCGATCGTGTCCCGGGAGGGGGCGACGAAGCCGCGAAGGGGCGAAAGAAGCAGGCCGGACTCGGGTCCGATCGAAGTGCGAGGGGAATGGACGGGATGAATGCGGCGAAGGGTGGCGAGGGCGGAGGCGGGAGTCTCTACGCCGATCAGGCCAAGATGTACCCGGCGGCGGTTTCCGGCACCTTCCGCAGGATCAAATGGGGGATCCTGGCGATCGGTCTCGCCATCTACTATTTCCTGCCCTTCCTGCGCTGGACCCGCGCCCCCGGCCAGCCCGACCAGGCGATCCTGCTCGATCTGCCCGGGCGGCGGTTCTATTTCTTTTTCATCGAGATCTGGCCGCAGGAGGTCTACTACGTCACCGGGCTGATGATCATCGCGGCCTTCGTGCTGTTCCTGATGAACGCCGTGGCCGGCCGCATCTGGTGCGGCTATCTCTGCCCGCAGACGGTGTGGACCGATCTCTACTTCGCCGTCGCCCGGTTCTTCCAAGGTGACCGCCGCGATCAGATGAAGCTCGATCGGGCGCCCTGGAGCCTCGACAAGCTCTGGCGCAAGGCGGCGACCCACTTCATCTGGATCATGATCGCCTGGTGGACGGGTGGCGCCTGGGTCCTCTATTTCGCCGATGCGCCGACGTTGGTGAAGGAGCTGATCACCTTCCAGGCGCCGTCGATCGCCTACATCTGGATCGGCATCCTGACCGCGTCGACCTACGTTCTCGCCGGTTTCGCCCGTGAACAGGTCTGTCTCTACATGTGCCCCTGGCCGCGCATCCAGGCGGCGCTGACCGACGAATGGGCGCTCAACGTCTCCTATCGCGTCGACCGCGGCGAACCGCGCGGCTCGCTGAAGCAGAACAACAAGCTGCGTGCCCAGGGGCAACCGGCCGGCGACTGCATCGACTGCGGCCAATGCGTCGCCGCCTGCCCGACCGGGGTCGACATCCGCGAGGGCCTGCAGATGGGCTGCATCCAATGCGGCCTGTGCATCGACGCCTGCGATCGGGTGATGGAGAAGCTCGACAAGCCGATCCGCCTGATCGGCTACGACACCGACATCAACATCGAGCGCCGCGCCCGCGGCGAGGGCGCCATCCATCGTTACGTGCGCGCCCGCACGATGATCTATGTCGTGCTGATCGTCGTCGTGGCGGTGGTGATGGGCTGGCGTCTGTCGACCCGCGCCACCGTCGGCCTCAACGTCCTCCACGACCGGAACCCCCAATACGTCACCAATTCCGACGGTTCGATCCGCAACGGCTACACCGTGCGCCTGCTCAACAAGGAGCCGCATATCCGTGATCTGACGCTGTCGGTGACCGGCCTGCCATCGGGCGCCCGGATCGATTCGGCGAGCTTGGCGAAGCGCGACGGCGAACGGCTGGTCTTCACCATCGAGCCGGATCAGACCCGCGAGGTCCGCGTCCAGGTACTGGTGCCGCCGGATGCGAAGATCGGGGCTTCGAGCGACGTCGTCTTCGTCGTCGCCGCCCCGGATGGCGAGACGGCGCGGGCCAAGGACTTCTTCAAGGCGCCCTGAGGCGCGTCGTTCGGCCGGTCGCGATCGATCGGCCGGGCAGGGTGGCCGGCGCCGCCCACGACGAGAGGGCGCGACCATGGCCGCGCCGCCGACCTCCGGAAACGGAGGAGACCCCGATGGTGGTGAGGCCGGTCCGGTACCCGAGGGTCGGGCCCGCAGATGGAGGGATCCATGCCGACGTCCCTGAACGAGAAGCGCGAGCCCGAGAACGGCGGCTACCGCCTCACCGGTCGCCACGTCCTCTTCATTCTGCTCGGCGCTTTCGCCTTCGTCTTCGCCGTGAACGGTGTGATGATCTGGAAGGCGCTCGATTCCTTCCCCGGCGTCGTCACCCAGTCGTCCTACCGCGACAGCCAGCGCTTCAATCGCTCGATCGCCGAGGCCCAGGCCCAGGCGTCGCGTGGGTGGCGGGTCGACGCCAAGGCGGAACGGGTGACCGACGGTCGCGTCGTCGTCCGCCTCGAGGCGCACGACGCCGCCGGTGCGCCGATCTCCGGCGTCGCCTTCAAGGCGATGCTGCTGCACCCGGCCAACCGCGCCCACGACCATGTCGTGCCGCTTCAGAAGGTCGCCGGCGCCGACGGCGCCTTCGAGGGCGCCGCCACGGGTGTCACGGAAGGCAAATGGGGCCTCGAGATCCTCGGCGAGAACGACGCCGGCCTCGTCTTCCGCTCCGAGAATTCGCTCTTCCTGCGCTGAGCCCACCCGTCGACCGGGTGCCTCTCCCTCACCAGCCGAGCGCCGCGCGCATGACCGAGACCGATCGCGACTGGGACGCTTTCGCCACGCCGAAGGCCGACGGGAGCGTCCACATGGACCTCGCCGTCGAAGGCATCACCTGCGCCGCCTGCATGTCGACGATCGAGCGCGGTCTCGGCAGGCTGCCCGGCGTCACCGAGGCGCGAGTCAACCTCACCACCCGCCGCCTCGCCCTCGACTGGAAGCCGGGCGAGACCGGCGCGGGTGCCATCGTTCGCCGGCTGGAGAGACTCGGCTATCGCGCCCATCCCTTCGATCCCGGCCGTCGCTCGGCCGAGGAAGAGGCGGAAGCCAAGGAACTGCTGCGGTGCATGAGCGTCGCCGGCTTCGGCGCGATGAACATCATGCTGCTGTCGGTGTCGGTGTGGGCCGGCAACGCCTCCGACATCGACGCGCCGACCCGCGACCTCTTCCATTGGATCTCGGCGCTGATCGCCATCCCGGTGATCGCCTATTCCGGGCGGCCGTTCTTCCGCTCGGCCGCTCGCGCCCTCGCCGTCTTCCGCACCAACATGGACGTGCCGATCACGATCGGCGTCGTCGGCACTCTCGCGCTCTCGCTCTTCGAGACCATGCGCTCCGCCGAGCACGCCTTCTTCGATTCGGTGGTGATGCTGCTGTTCTTCCTGCTGACCGGCCGCTTCCTCGACCACAACATGCGGCGGCGAACCCGGTCCGTCGCCGAAAACGTCGCCGCGCTCAGGGTCGACTCGGCCGCCCGCATCCTCCCCGACGGCTCGGTCCGCGAAGTGCCGCTCTCCAAGGTCTCCGCCGGCGATCTGGTGCTGGTGAGCCCCGGCGAGCGCGTCTCGGTCGACGGCGTCGTCGAGGACGGCACCTCCGACATCGACCAGAGCCTGGTCACCGGTGAGACCACCCTGGTCAGCGTCGGGCCCGGCGCCGTCGTCTACGCCGGCACGCTCAACGTCGGCGGCCTCCTCAGGGTCCGCGTCACCGCCGCGGCCGAGGGGACCCTTCTCGACGAGGTCAACACCCTGCTCGAGAGCGCCGCGCAGGCGAAGTCGAAATACATGCGTCTGGCCGACCGCGCCGCCGGCGCCTATGCCCCGATCGTCCACGCGTCGGCCTTCCTCACCCTGCTCGGATGGTGGACCCTCTCCGATCGCGGCTTCGCCGACAGCATGGTGATCGCCGTTTCGGTGCTGATCATCACCTGCCCCTGCGCCCTCGCCCTCGCCATCCCGGCGGTGCAGGTCGTCACCTCGGGCATGCTGTTCAAGGCCGGGATCCTCCTTCACTCGGGCGATGCCATCGAGCGTCTCGCCGCGGTCGACACCGTCGTCTTCGACAAGACCGGGACCCTCACCTTGCCGGAGCCCCGCCTCCTCGATCGCGATGCGATCGATCCCGATCGGCTGGAGCGCGCTGGCCGCCTCGCGCGCGCCAGCCGCCATCCCCTCGGTCGGGCCCTGGCCGAAGTCACCCGCGCCGTGGCGCCGCCGGTCGAGGTGCGCGAGGAGCCCGGCCGCGGCATCGAGGCGACGATCGACGGACGCATCGAACGGCTCGGATCGCCGGACTTCTGCGGGGTCGATCCCGAAGCGGTCGCGGCGGTGCTGGCCCGCTTCCGCGGCGCCTCGCTGGTCGCCCACCGGGCGGAAGGCGAAGCGCCGGTGCTCTTCGCCTTCGAACAGGGCCTGCGCCGCGACGCACGCGAGGTGATCGATCGGTTGAAGGCCCTCGGTCTCGCCGTCGAGATCCTGTCGGGCGACCGCGAGGCGGCGGTGGCCGAAGCCGCCGCCACTCTCGGCGTCTCGGCTTTCGCCGCCCAACTCGGGCCGACCGACAAGATCGCCCGGCTCGAGGCGCTGAAGGCGGCCGGCCACAAAGTGCTGATGGTCGGCGACGGACTCAACGACGCGCCGGCGCTCGCCGCCGCCCACGTGTCGCTGTCACCGGTGACGGCGGTCCACCTGTCGCAGGCCGCCGCCGACGCCGTCTTCCTCGGTGATCGCCTCGCCCCGGTGGTGACGGCGCTGACCGTCGCCCGCCGCGCCCGCGCCGCCATGATCCAGAACCTGTGGCTGTCGGTGATCTACAACGTGATCGCGGTGCCGGTCGCGGTGGCCGGCTACGTGACGCCGCTGATCGCGGCGCTGGCCATGTCCGGCTCCTCGGTCCTCGTCACGCTCAACGCCCTGCGGCTGCGCATCGGCGGCGGCGACCGCGGGGGCGAGCCGCCCTCGGCGGCGGTGGAGCCCGGGTTCGCCCGCTCTTGACCGGTGTGGCGAGCCGGCGCAGGGATGATCCTCGGCGCCGGTCGCGGGACGGAACGCACCCGACGCCGCCCGGCGCAGGAAAAGGGAAGCCATGGACGTCCTGATCTTCTTGATCCCCATCGCCATCGGCCTCGGCCTCCTCGGGCTCTTCGCCTTCATGTGGAGCCTCAAGTCCGGCCAGTACGAGGATCTCGAAGGTGCCGGCTGGCGCATCCTCGACGACAGCGATCTGCCGGAGCGGCCGCCGGTGGTGAAATCGACGGAAGCCTCGAAGGCGGAGTGATCCGGACGGCTCCCGCCGAGCGCTCGCGACGAAGAACCTTCACGGCGAAAAAGAACGGCCCCGGTGTCGCCACCGAGGCCGATGGGTGCGGGCAGGGCCACGCACTCGGGAGAAGAAGGGTCAGCCGCCCGAACGAGGAACCGCGACGCGGGTCACCGGCGGGGTGATCTCGTCGGTGTCCTCATCGAGGTGGACCGGGCCGGTCAGCGGCAGGCCGAGCTTAGACCACACGTCGACCAGCGCGTCCCTGAGGGCGGCGACCAGCGCGTCGTCGTGGAACGGTGTCGGCGTGACGCGCAGCCGCTCGGTGCCGCGCGGTACGGTCGGATAGTTGATCGGCTGGATGTAGATGCCGTGCTCCTCGAGCAGCATGTCCGATGCCTTCTTGCACAGGTCCGGATCGCCCACCATCACCGGCACGATGTGGGTGGCGGTCGGCATCACCGGCAGGCCGGCGGCGCCGAGCACGTCCTTGGTGCGCTGCGCCTGACGCTGCTGCATGTCGCGCTCGGCCGAGGAGCGCTTGAGGTGACGGATCGAGGCCGCCGCAGCCGCGGCGATCGCCGGGGGCAGAGCGGTGGTGAAGATGAAGCCCGGCGCGTAGGAGCGCACCGCGTCGCAGATCGCCTGGGTCGAGGTGATGTAGCCGCCGAGCGTGCCGAAGGCCTTGGCCAGCGTCCCCTCGATGACGTCGATGCGGTGCATCAGGCCCTCGCGATCGGCGATGCCGCCGCCGCGCGAGCCGTACATGCCGACCGCGTGCACTTCGTCGATGTAGGTGAGTGCGCCGTACTTCTCCGCGAGGTCGCAGATCTCGCGGATCGGCGAGACGTCGCCGTCCATCGAGTAGACGCTCTCGAAGACGATCAGCTTGGCGCGGCCCGGCTCGGCCGCCTCGAGCAGTTCCTCGAGGTGCTCGACGTCGTTGTGACGCCAGAGCTTCTTCTCGCAGCCGGAGCGCCGGATGCCTTCGATCATCGAAGCGTGGTTGAGCTCGTCCGAGAGGATCAGGCAGTTCGGCAGGAGCCGGGCGATGGTCGAGATGCCGGCCTCGTTGGAGACGAAGCCGGAGGTGAAGACGAGGCCCGCCTCCTTGCCGTGCAGGTCGGCGAGCTCGGCCTCGAGCTCGACCAGCGGATGGGAGGTGCCGGAGATGTTGCGGGTGCCGCCGGCACCGGTGCCGAGCCCTTGGGCGGTCTCGATCATCGCACCGAGCACGCTCTGGTGCTGGCCCATGCCGAGATAGTCGTTGGAGCACCACACCACGATCTCGCGCGGCTCGGTCTCCTTGCCCTCCTTGCGCCACAGGGCGCGGGGGAAACGACCGACGATGCGTTCGAGATCGGCGAATACCCGGTAGCGCTTCTCGGCCTTGAGCTGGTCGATCGCGTCTTCGAAAATCGACTGATAGTTCATGTCCGTCCTCGAGCCCCTCTTCCGGGTCTGCTTGGTACTCTCGCCGCCGAACCGGTGAAACGAAGGTCTGACCCCGCTGCACCGCCCCTCATCGATGGCGTTCGTCGTTCGTCTTCTCCGACCGCCGCGATCGTCTTGGACGATCGTCTGACAGAAGCCTGCCTCCACGCTCCCGCCGGTCTCCAATTAGACTTACAGGAATTCGAGGTACTTTGACCATGATCAAGCCGGCCCAATTTCGCCATCCGTGGCCCTACGGACCGTGGTTCGTCGCCGCAGGTCACGCGGCAACCGCTTGTTCACCTTTCCCGGCGAGACTCGTGATCCGTGGAGGACCCCTCGCGTGAACCTCGATCTCTCGTCCCTGACCTTCCTCGTCGTCGAGGACAGCGCCTACATGCGCACCATCCTGCGCACCATGCTGCAGGGGTTCGGCGCGCGGCGGATCGTCGAGGCGGAAGACGGCGCTTCCGGCCTCGAGGCGATGGACCGCGCCAATCCCGACATCCTCATTCTCGACTGGGTGATGCCGATCCTCGACGGCGCCGACATGGTGCGGATGATCCGCAATCCACAGAACCCGTTCGCCTATGTGCCGGTCATCATGGTCACCGCGCACACGGAGCGTTCACGCATCCTCGAGGCGCGCAAACTGGGAATTCACGAACTTTTGTGCAAGCCGATCTCGGCCAAGGCGCTCTACCAGCGCATCGCCAGCGTGATCCTGCACCCGCGTGAATTCGTCAAGACCCCGACCTATTTCGGCCCCGCTCCGCGCGCCATCCGCAATCGCCAGAAGATCTGGCAGGCCAAGCCGCAGGCGGCCGTCGTCGAGAAGCCGGGCGTCGCCTCCGGCAAGGCCGACGCCGCCGCGTGAGCCGCTTTCGATCGGTCGGCCGCGAATTTCCCTCCCGGTCGCCGTCGCTTCGCCTTATGAGACGGTTACGGCGCGGGCGCGGCGGTTCGCCGGGACCATGCGGGGGGAGAGCGTGAAGATCTGGCCGAGCGGCGGCGCCGCGGTGTTCCTGAAGCGGGTGGGCACGGTCTCCGGCTTCACCATGCTGTCGCGCCTGACCGGTTTCCTGCGCGACGTGGTGCTCGCTTGGGTGATCGGCGCCGGTCCGCTCGCCGACGCCTTCTTCATCGCGCTGCGCATCCCCAATCATTTCCGCGCCCTCTTCGCCGAGGGCGCCTTCAACGCCTCCTTCGTGCCGACCTACGCCGGGGTGCTCGAGACCCGCGGCCGCGACGAGGCGCTCGGTTTCGCCGCCCGCGTCCTCGGCGCTCTGGTGGCGGTGCAAGTGGTGATCCTGGTGGCCGCCGAGATCTGGGCCCGCGGCCTCCTCGAATTCCTCACCCCCGGCTTCGCCGGCGCCGGCGAGCTCGGCGACCTCACGGTGATGCTCACCCGCATCACCTTTCCCTACCTGCTCTTCGTCACCCTGGTGACGGTCTGGGGCGCCGTCCTCAACGCCCATCATCGCTACGCCGCCGCCGCCGGCGCCCCGGTGCTGTTCAATCTGGCGATCATCGCCTGTGTCGCCGCGACCCTTCTCGTTCCGGCTCGCTCCCCGCACCTGCCGCCGACCGGCGCGGCCATCGGCGTGGCTCTCGCCGGCGTCGCCGAACTGATCCTGCTGGTGTGGGCGGCGCGTTCCGCCGGCCTCGTGCTCGCCCCGGTGCGTCCGCGCCTCGACGACGAGGTGAAGACCTTCCTGAAGCGCCTCGGCCCGGCGACCATCGGTTCCGGCGCCGCGCAGATCGCCATGTTCGTCGACACCATCCTCGCCGCCGCCCTGCCGATCGGCGCGGTCTCGGCGATGTACTACGCCGACCGCCTCTATCAGTTGCCGATCGGCGTCATCGCCATCGCCATCGGCACGGTGCTGCTGCCCGAGCTCTCGCGCCGCTTCGCGGCTAAGGACGAGGTCGGCGCCCGTCGCGCCCAGCGCCGCGCCGTGCTCTGGTCGATCGCGCTCACCGCCCCCTTCGTCGTCGCCTTCCTCGCCGTCCCCGACCGGCTGGTCGGGATAGCCTTCGCCCGCGGCGCCTTCGACGAGGCGGCGGTGGCGCGCTCCGCCGCGACCCTACAGGCCTATGCCGTCGGCCTCATGGCGATCGTGCTCCTGCGCTCGGTGGTGCCCGGCTTCCACGCCCGCGGCGACACCCGCACGCCGATGTGGGTCGCCTTCGCCGGCATCGCGGTCAACGTCGCCCTCAAGTTCTGGCTGACCGGCTCCTTCGACGTCGCCGGCCTGGCGCTCGCCACTTCGGCCGGCGCCTGGGTGAATCTGTTGCTGCTCGTCGCCATCGACCTTCATCGGGCCCGCACCCGGGCGACCGACGCCTGATCGGCTTGCACCGATGTGCGTCGCCGTCGCAAGATCCCGCCATCGGGGCGGAGGACCCTCATGCGCGGACGCGGCGCCATCCTGTCGAACGGCTACCGCAGCTTCCTCGCCGTCGCCGAGGCCGGCTCGATCCGCGCCGCGGCACGCGACCTCAACATCGTCTCCTCGGCCGTCAATCGTCAGATCCTCATGCTCGAGGAGGATCTCGGCATCCGCCTGTTCGACCGCGTCGGCCGGGGGCTGCGCCTCTCCGAAGCGGGCAAGCTGCTGCTCGGGCAGGTGCGCGAGACCGTCGATCGCCACGACGACATCGTCGCCGAACTCGACACGCTGCGGGGCCTGAAGCGCGGTCGCGTCCGCCTCGCCTCGGTGGAGAGCATCGCCGCCGAGCGGCTGCCGCGCCTCCTCGCCGATTTCTGGCGCCGCCACCCCGGGGTCGAGACCAGCCTGGTGGTCGCCGGCGCCGAGGAGGTCCACCGACTGGTCGAGACCAATTCCGCCGACCTCGGCTTCACCTTCTCCACTCGGCCGTTGCCGGGCATGCGGGTCGTCCATCACGAGCCGCACGCCCTCGGCGCCGTTCTGCCGCCCGGCCACGCTCGCGCCGGCGCCGAGCGGCTGCACCTCGAAGACCTTCTCGGCGAGCCGTTGGTGCTGCCCGCCCGCGGTCTGTCGCTGCGCGCCGCGCTCGAGCCGGCGCTGGCACGCGTCGGCAAGGTGCTGACCATCCGCGGCGAGAGCGATTCGCTGCACCTCACCGCGGAGCTGGTGCGCGCAGCCTCGGCGATCGGTTTCATGACCCGAGTCGGCATCGAGCGCGAACTGGCGAGTCGTGAACTCGCCTTCGTGCCGCTCGCCGATCCCGACCTCCTGCCCGACCACCTCGGCGTCGTCGCCCGCGAGCGCGCCGTGCCGAGCCTCTCGGTCGCCGCCCTCTCCGACTTCATCGAAGAGTCCTGGGGAGGGAGTGCCCTTCCGACGGGCTGACCGGTTGATCTGGCGCGGAAACGGGCAGAGGCTGCCCGATAAGCCGTCGGCACGGCGATCGTTGCCTTCAGGAGAGCGATCCGCTCGAAATTCATCGCTTTTTCGAACGGTCGAGTCGACGCATGATCAGGAAATGTCCGTAGGCGACCGCCGCCGGACCCAAGTCGATCGAGCGAAGGGGGCTCGGTTGCGACGTCTCGCGGAACGAGGAACGACCATGGGCCGTCTGACAACGCACGTTCTCGACACTTCGAGCGGTCTGCCGGCCGCCGATCTCGCCATCACGCTGTGGGAGCTCGACCCCGACGGCAGCCGCCGCCGCGTCTGCGAGCATCGCACCAATGCCGACGGTCGGGTCGATCGCCCCATACTCGAGGGCGAGACCTTCGTGCCGGGCACCTATGAGCTGATCTTCGCCGTCGGCGACTATTTCCGCCGCCGCGGGCTTGTGCTGGACCGGCCCGCCTTCCTCGACGTCGTGCCGCTGCGTTTCGGCATCGCCGAGGGCCTCGACCATCTCCACGTGCCGCTGCTCGTCGCGCCCTACGGCTATTCGACCTACCGGGGGAGCTGAGGCCATGCGCCGCTCGATCCGCTACCTTTCGCAGGGCCGTGTGATCGAGGTCGCGGACTTCGACCCGACGACGACGTTGCTCGACCACCTGCGTCTCGATCGCCGCCGCACCGGCACCAAGGAGGGATGCAACGAGGGCGATTGCGGCGCCTGCACCGTGGCGCTCGGTCGTCTGGTCGACGGCCGTCTGGTCTACGAGCCGGTCACCGCCTGCATCCGCCTGCTCGGCACCGTCGACGGCTGCGAGGTGGTCACGGTGGAGGATCTCGCCGAAGGCGGTCGGCTGCACCCGATCCAACGGGCGTTGGTCGATCTCCACGGCTCGCAGTGCGGGTTCTGCACGCCCGGCATCGTCATGAGCCTCTTCACCCTCTACGCCACTCCCGGTCCGGTCGACCGCGAGGCGGTGATCGATCGCCTCTCCGGCAACCTCTGTCGCTGCACCGGCTACCGCCCGATCGTCGCCGCCGCGCTCGAGGCCTGCGCCGCCCGCCCCGGCCAACTGCCCGACGATCTCTTCGCCGCCGCCGCGGCCGAGACGCGCCTGGCGCTCGCCGCTCTCGACGACGGTGAGGAGGTCTTCATCGGTGACGAGGGCCGCTTCTTCGCCGCGCCCCGGCGCTTCGACACGCTCGGCGGCATCCTCGCCGCCTGTCCCGACGCCACCCTCGTCGCCGGCGCCACCGACGTCGGGCTGTGGATCAACAAGGCCGGTCGCGACCTGCCGCGCCTCGTCCACCTCGGTCGGCTCGACGGGCTCGACCGCGTCGAGGAGCGCGGCGACGAGATCGTGCTCGGCGCCGCCGTCACCCTCGAGGAGGCCGGTCGCGTCCTCGGCCGCCTCGATCCGGACATCGCCCTTCTCTTCCGCCGCATCGCCGGCGTCCAGGTGCGCGCCTCCGGTACCATCGGCGGCAACATCGCCAACGGCTCGCCGATCGGCGACACGCCGCCGTTGCTCATCGCGCTCGGCGCTTCGATCGAGCTGGTGCGCCCCGGTCACGTCCGCCGGTTGCCGCTCGAGGACTTCTTCATCGCCTATGGGCGGCAGGATCGCGCCCACGACGAGATCCTCACCCGCATCTTCGTGCCCCGACCGCGGGCGAACCACGCGCTGCGCGTCTTCAAGATCGCCAAGCGCCACGACCAGGATATCTCCGCCGTGCTCGGCGCCCTGCGCCTCGCTCTCGACGACACGATCATCGCCGAGGCGCGCCTCGCCTTCGGCGGCATGGCGGGGACGCCGAAGCGGGCCGACGGGGCCGAGGCCGCCCTCGTCGGCGCCTCGATCGCCGATCCGGCGAGCTGGCGGCCGGCGCTCGACGCGCTGCGCGCCGACTTCACGCCGCTCTCCGACCTGCGCGCCTCCGCCGACTATCGCACCGAGGCGGCGGTCGGGCTCCTCGGCAAGGCGCTGGTCGAGATCGCCGGTACGCCCACCACCCGCACCCGCGTCGTCGGTGCCCGCGAGGAGGCCTCCCATGGACGCGACCTCTGACGGCACCCCCCGCCCCGACGCGCCGACCACGGTGGTCGGCCGGGCGAGCCCGCACGAATCGGCTCACCTCCACGTCACCGGTGCCGCCGCCTACATCGACGATCTGCCCGAGCCGGCCGGCACACTCCAGGTCGTCCCCGGCTGGTGCCGCACCGCGGCGCGCGGCCGCATCCTGCGGCTCGACCTCGACCGCGTCCGCGCCGCCCCCGGGGTCGTCGCGGTGCTCACCGCGGCGGACGTACCCGCGGTCAACGATTGTTCGCCCTCGGTCGGCGGCGATCCGGTGCTGGCCGTCAACGAGGTCCGCTACCACGGTCAACCGATCTTCGCCGTCGCCGCCGAGACCCGAGCCGCGGCGCGCCGCGCCGCCCGCCTCGCGGTGATCGAGGTCGAGGAAGAAAAGCCGGCGGTCACCGTCGCCGACGCCCTCGACCGCGGCACCGACGTGTTGCCGCCCTATGCGTTCGCCAAGGGCGACGCCGACGCCGCGATCGCGGCCGCCCCCCACCTGCTCCACGACGGCTTCATGATCGGCGGCCAGGAGCATTTCTATCTCGAGACCCAGATCGCCCTCGCCGTGCCCGGCGACGGCGACGTCGTCCGCATCTTCGCCTCGACCCAGCACCCGACCGAGGTCTCCCACGTCGCCGCCCGGGTCCTTGGCCTGCCGGAGGCGGCGGTACCGTGCGAGTGCCGTCGCATGGGCGGCGGCTTCGGCGGCAAGGAGAGTCAAGCGACGCAGTGGGCGGTGATCGCCGCCCTCGTCGCCGGAGTGACCGGCCGGCCGGCCAAGATCCGGCTCGACCGCGACGACGACATGATGATGACCGGCAAGCGCCACGACTTCCGCGTCGATTGGTCGGCCGGGTTCGACGATTCCGGCCGACTGGCCGGGGTCGAGGTCGATTTCTTCGCCCGCTGCGGCCACTCCGCCGACCTCTCCCAGGGCGTCGTCGACCGCACCATGTTCCATGCCGACAACGCCTACGATTATCCCGCCGCCCGCATCGCCTCCCGCCGGCTGATGACCGACACGGTCTCGGCCACCGCCTATCGCGGCTTCGGCGGACCGCAGGGGATGGTCTTCGCCGAACGCATGATGGACGCGATCGCCATCCGCCTCGGGATCGACCCGCTCGACGTGCGCCGCGCCAACTTCTATCCCGACCATGCCGCCGCCGCCCACGGCGTCACCCCCTATGGCCAGGTCGTCGACGACGGCATCCTCGCCGCCCTCGTCGACCGGCTCGAAACGACCTCGGACTACCGCGCCCGAGCCGCCGCCATCGACGCCTTCAACCGCTCGAGCCCGGTGCTGAAGAAGGGCATCGCGCTGACCCCGGTGAAGTTCGGCATCTCCTTCACCCTCGCCCATCTCAATCAGGCCGGCGCCCTCGTCCACGTCTATTCCGACGGCTCGGTCAGCGTGAACCACGGCGGCACCGAGATGGGGCAGGGGCTGATGACCAAGGTGGCGCAGGTGGTGGCCGAGGCCTTCGGCCTGCCGCTCGCCACGGTGCGCGTCACCGCCACCGCGACCGACAAGGTCCCCAACACCGCGCCGACGGCGGCCTCCTCCGGGTCCGACCTCAACGGCTGGGCCGCGCTGCGCGCCGCCGAGACCATCCGCGGACGTCTCGCCGAAACCGCCGCCCGGCTCCTCGGCGGAGAGGTCGACGCGGTCCGCTTCGCCGACGCCCGAGTCTGGTCGGCGGGCCGCAGCCTGTCCTTCGCCGACGTGGCGCGCGAGGCGCATCGGGCACGCCTGTCGCTGTCCTCGACCGGCTTCTACGCGACGCCCGGGATCACCTGGGACCGCGACGCCGCCCATGGCCGGCCGTTCTTCTACTTCGCCTACGGCGCCTCCTGCTCCGAGGTGGTGATCGACACCTTCACCGGCGAGACGCGGGTCACCCGCGTCGACATCCTCCACGACGCCGGCCGTTCGCTCAATCCGGCGATCGACATCGGCCAGATCGAGGGCGGCTTCGTCCAGGGGATGGGCTGGCTCACCGCCGAGGAACTGGTGTGGGACGACCACGGTCGCCTGCTCACCCACGCACCTTCGACCTACAAGATCCCCACCGCCCACGACGTGCCGGAGGACTTCCGCGTCGCGCTGTGGGAAGGCGAGGCGCGGGTCGAGACCATCCACCGCTCCAAGGCGGTGGGCGAGCCGCCCTTCATGCTGGCGATCTCCGTCCATTCGGCGATCCTGCGGGCGCTGGCCTCGCTCGCCCCCGGCCGCTTGCCGGCCCTCGACGTGCCGGCGACGCCCGAGGCGATCCTGAAGGCGGTCAAGGCGCTGCGCCATCCGGAGGGCTCGCCGTGAGCGGACACTGGGGCCGGGTCGCCGGCATCCTCGCCGACCACGGGCGAGCCGCCCGCATCGCGGTGGTGGCGACCCGCGGCTCGACCCCGCGCGAGATCGGTGCGGCGCTGGTGATGCGTCCCGACGGCGGCTTCCACGGCACCATCGGCGGCGGCGCCTTCGAATGGCGGCTGCTCGCCCGCGCCGGCGCCCGGCTGCGCGACGGCGCCGTCGGCATCGCTTTCGAGGAGGTGGTGCTCGGCCCCGACCTCGGCCAGTGCTGCGGTGGCCGCCTCACCGTGGCGATCGAGGTGCTCGACCGCGACGATCTCGTCGAGGCGCGCCGCTTCGCCGGGCTCGAGGCGGCGGGTCGCTTCACCCTGCTGGGTGAAGTGCGCGACGGCCGTCTGCATCGCCGGGTGAGCGACGATCCGGCGCTCGATCCGGGTCTCGGACTCGATGGCCGGCTGGTCGAACGTTTCGGCGACGACCGCCGCCACCTCCTGCTCTTCGGCGCCGGCCACGTCGGTCGGGCGCTGGTGTTGGCGCTGGCGCCGCTGCCGTTCCGCGTCGCTTGGATCGACGGCCGGCCGGACACCTTTCCGCTCGCCCATCCGGCGAACGTGACCCGGCACGCGCCCGCCGACCCGGTGACGATGGTGGCCACCGCCCCGCCCGCCGCCTTCGTCCTCGCCATGACCCACGACCACGCCCTCGATTTCGCGATCGTCGACGCCTGTCTGCGTCGCGCCGATCTCGGTTTCGTCGGGGTGATCGGCTCGCAGACCAAGCGTGCCCGATTCGCGAGCAGATTGACGGAAATCGGGCACACGAGCGCCGCGACTCGCCGTATGGTCTGCCCGGTGGGTGCGGCGGGGCCGCGCTCCAAGGTCCCTGCGGTCATCGCCGCGTCGATCACCGTCGAACTGCTCGTCGCCGACGAGGTGGCACGGAACACGCATGGGGGAACGCGCATCGCCGCCGGCGAGCGCGGCGTGCGGGAGGAACGGGCATGAGTGCGAGCGTCACGGCCGAAGCCGGCGCCGGCCGCGGAGAAGCGGAAACGTCCGAGTTCCTCGTCGAGGCGCGCGGCATCGTCAAGAAGTTCGGCGCCTTCACCGCCAACGATCAGGTCGACCTGGCGATCCGCCCCGGCGAGATCCACGCTCTCCTCGGCGAGAACGGCGCCGGCAAGTCGACGCTGGTCAAGATGCTCTACGGCTCGCTGCAGCCGACCGCCGGCCGCATCTTCTGGAAAGGCGAGCCCGTGGTCGTCACCGATCCCGGCCGGGCCCGCGATCTCGGCATCGGCATGGTGTTCCAGCACTTCTCGCTGTTCGAGGCGCTGAGCGTCACCGAGAACATCGCCCTCGCCCTGCCGAACGCCTCCGACATGAACGCTCTGGCGGCGCGCATCGCCTCGGTCTCGAGGGACTACGGCCTGCCGCTCGAGCCGCGCGCCACCGTCGCCGATCTCTCCGTCGGCGAGCGCCAGCGCATCGAGATCGTCCGCTGCCTGCTCCAGGAGCCGAAGCTCCTGATCATGGACGAGCCGACCGCGGTGCTGACCCCGCAGGAGGCCGACCAACTCTTCCTGACGCTCGAACGACTGGCCTCGGAGGGCTGCGCCGTCCTCTACATCTCGCATCGCCTCGAGGAGGTGAAGCGCCTCTGCCACGCCTCGACCATCCTGCGCCACGGCAAGGTGGTGGCCCGCGTCGACCCGTCGAAGGAGACCGCGGCGAGCCTCGCCCGACTGATGGTCGGCGCCGATGTCCACGCCATCCGTCCCAAACATGCCCGTGTCGCCGGCCCCACCCGCCTCTACGTCGACCAACTCGACCTGCCGGCCAACGGGCCCTTCGCGGTGGCGCTGCAGAAAGTGTCGCTGGAGTTGCGCGCCGGCGAGATCCTGGCCATCGCCGGCGTCGCCGGCAACGGACAGTCGGAACTCTTCGATGCGCTCTCCGGCGAGCGGCGGGTCGATCGCGCCGGCGCGGTGGTGATCGAGGGCGAGCCCTGCGGCCATCTCGGCGTCGGCGAGCGGCGCGAACTCGGCGCCGCCTTCGTACCAGAAGAGCGCCTCGGCCACGGTGCCGTCCCCGCCTTCCGCCTCTCCGAGAACGTGGTGCTCACCCGCGATTCGATCTTCGCCGATGCCGCCCGCCGTCTGCTCGGCTTCCTCGACTTCCGCGCCGCCGACGAGACCGCCGCCCGGGTCTCCTCCGCCTACGACGTCCGCAAGGGCAAGCCCGACCCGGAGGCCCGCTCGCTCTCCGGCGGCAATCTCCAGAAGTTCGTGGTCGGCCGCGAACTCGACCGCAAGCCGCTGGTGCTGGTGGTCAACCAACCGACCTGGGGCGTCGACGCCGGCGCCGCCGCCCTCATCCGCCAGGCCCTCGTCGATCTCGCCGCCGACGGGGCCGGGGTTCTGGTGATCAGCCAGGACCTCGACGAGATATTCGAGATCGCCGACCGCATCGCGGTGATCTCGCGCGGCGCCCTCTCGCCGGGCTACGACGCCCATGTCATGACGCTCGAGAAGGTCGGTCTGCTGATGGGCGGCGCCCACGGCGGCTCCGAGGCGATCGAGGGCGCGCTGAAGCTCCGGGAGGCCGACGGCCGTGCGTATTGAGCTCGAGAAACGCCCCGAACGATCCGTCTTGATGGCCTGGGCCTCGCCGGTCATCGCGGTGATGGCGACGGTGGTGACCGGCGGCCTGATCTTCGCCGCGATCGGCAAGCCGCCGTTGCAGGCGCTGTGGATCTTCTTCCTCGAACCCTTCTCCAGCCTGTGGTCGATCGAGGAACTGGTGGTCAAGGCGACGCCGCTGATCCTGATCGGCGTCGGTCTCTCGGTCGCCTATCGCGCCAACGTCTGGAACATCGGCGCCGAGGGCCAGTTCACCATGGGCGCGCTGATGGGCGGCATCGTGCCGGTGTTCTTCACATCATGGCAGTCGCCGCTCGCGCTCACGGCGATGCTCGTCCTCGGCATCCTCGGCGGCATGCTCTGGGCCTCGATCCCGGCGTTCCTCAAGATCCGCACCGGCGCCAACGAGATCCTCGTCTCCTTGATGCTGGTCTATGTCGCGCAGCTCCTGCTCGACTGGCTGGTGCGTGGCCCCTGGCGCGACCCCAAGGGCTACAACTTCCCCAAGACGGTGAATTTCGAGGATTGGCAGGCGATGCCGATCTTCGGCGGCGGCCGCCTCAATCTCGGCATCGTGCTGGCGCTCGTCGCCGCGGTGGCGCTCGCCGTCCTGATGCGGCGGACGATGAAGGGCTTCGAGGTCCGCGTCCTCGGCGAGGCGCCGCGCGCCGGTCGCTTCGCCGGCTTCTCTTCCGACCGCATGACGCTCTTCGTCTTCCTCCTGTCGGGAGGGCTCGCCGGTCTCGCCGGCATCGTCGAGGTGGCCTCCACCGTCGGCCAGCTCCAGCCCAACATCTCGCCCGGCTACGGCTTCACCGCCATCATCGTCGCCTTCCTCGGGCGGCTCGATCCGATCGGCGTGGTGGTGGCGGCGCTGATGCTGGCGGTCTCCTATCTCGGCGGCGAGGCGGCGCAGGTGGCGCTCGGCATCTCCGACAAGGCGGCGCGCGTCTTCCAGGGCGTGCTGCTCTTCTGGGTGCTCGCCTGCGACACCCTCATCCTCTACCGTCTGCGCATCGTCCGCAGTGCACCGGCCGCGGAGGGCGTGTGATGGACCAGTCCGCCCTTCTCGCCGTCCTCCTCACCATCGTCACCGCCTCGACGCCGCTGCTCCTCGCCGCGCTCGGCGAGCTCGTCACCGAACGCGCCGGCGTCCTCAACCTCGGGGTCGAGGGGATGATGGTGATGGGCGCAGTCGCCGGCTTCGCCGCGGCGCTGACGACCGGTTCCCCCCATCTCGGCATCCTCGCGGCGGCGGCGGCGGGCGCGCTCCTCGCCGTGCCCTTCGGCGTGCTGACGCTGAACCTCGTCGCCAACCAGGTGGCGACCGGCCTCGCCCTGACGCTGCTCGGCCTCGGCCTCTCCGGCCTCATCGGCGAGCGCTTCGTCGGCCAGCCCGGGGTGCGCCTGCAGAAGCTCCAGATCCCCGGCCTCACCGACATCCCCTTCGTCGGGCCGCTGCTCTTCGGCCAGGACATCCTCGTCTACCTGTCGATCGTGCTGGCGGTCGTGGTCTCCTGGGTGGTGTTCCGCTCCCGCACCGGCCTGATCCTCAGGGCGGTCGGCGACAACCACGCTTCCGCCCATGCGCTCGGCTATTCGGTGATCCGGGTGCGCTGGGCGGCGGTGCTGTTCGGCGGCGCGCTCTCCGGTCTCGGCGGCGGCTACCTGTCGCTCGCCTACACCCCGCAATGGATCGAGAACATGACCGCCGGGCGCGGCTGGATCGCGCTGGCGCTGGTGGTGTTCTCCTCCTGGCTGCCGTCGCGGCTGGTCATCGGCGCCTATCTCTTCGGTGCGGTGACCATTCTCGGCTTCTTCGTCCAGGGGCTCGGCGTTGGCGTGCCGGCGCAACTCTTGTCCTCGCTCCCCTACATCGTCACCATCGCCGCACTGGTCGTGATCTCGACACGACGCGGGCGCGCGAGGGCCGATACGCCGGCCTGCCTCGGGCAGCCCTTCGTGCCGGATCGATGAAGGTCACGGTCGGCGCCGCTTCGCGGTCGGGCGCGCCGGCCTTTCCCAGTTCCGTACCGCTTCGTCCGATGGAGGAAGACCCCATGAAGAAATGGTCCGCGCTCACCCGCCGTGATGCGATGGCGAGCGCCCTCGCCGGTTCGGTCGCGCTCGCCCTCTCCGCGAGCCTCGCCGGCCCGGCCGCCGCCGCCGACAAGCTCAAGGCCGCCTGGGTCTACGTCGGCCCGGTCGGCGACTTCGGCTATTCCTACCAGCACGACCAGGGCCGCATCGCGGTCGAGAAGGCGCTGGGCGACAAGGTCCAGACCACCTTCGTCGAGAACGTACCGGAAGGCCCGGACGCCGAGCGCGCCATCGAGCGCCTCGCCCGCGACGGCAACAAGCTGATCTTCACCACCTCCTTCGGCTTCATGGACCCGACCCTCAAGGTCGCCAAGAAGTTCCCCGACGTGAAGTTCGAGCACGCCACCGGCTACAAGCGCGCCGACAACGTCGCCACCTTCTCCGCCCGTTTCTACGAGGGCCGCTACGTCATCGGCCAGATCGCCGGCAAGATGACCAAGTCGAACACCATCGGCTACATCGTGTCGTTCCCGATCCCCGAGGTCGTCTCCGGCATCAACGCCTTCATGCTCGGCGCCCAGTCGGTCAACCCGAACGTCAAGGTCAAGATCATCTGGGTGAACTCCTGGTACGATCCGGGTAAGGAAGCCGACGCGGCGAAGGTTCTGATCGGTCAGGGCGCCGACATCCTGACCCAGCACACCGACTCCACCGCCGCCCTCCAGGTCGCCCAGGAGAAGGGCATCCTCGGTTTCGGCCAGTCCTCCGACATGGACAAGTTCGCCCCAAAGGCCCAGATCACCTCGATCGTCGACGACTGGTCGCACTACTACATCGGCCGGGTGAAGGCCGCCCTCGACGGCTCGTGGAAGGCGATCGACACCTGGGACGGCATGAAGCAAGAGGCGGTGGTGCTGCCGCCGATCAAGAACGTCCCCGCCGACGTCAAGGCCATGGCCGAGAAGACCGCCGCGGCGATCAAGGCCGGCACGCTGAAGCCCTTCGGCGGCACCATCACCAAGCAGGACGGCTCCACCGTCAAGGATCTCGACGACGGCGCCATCCTGTCGATGAACTGGTACATCAAGGGCATCGACGACAAGCTGCCGCAGTGACGAACACCGGGCGGCACGGGGTTTGCTGAGAAGCACCCGTGCCGCGCACGACCGACGGGAAGGGCGGGGCCGACGCTCCGCCCTTCGCACGAGGAGATTCCGATGCTCGCCTATGCCGCCGATTGGCTGAACATCCTCACCCGCTGGTTCCACCTGATCGTGGGCATCGGCTGGATCGGCACCTCCTTCGCCTTCATCGCCCTCGACGTCTCCTTCCGGAAACGCCCCGAAACGCCGCCGACCGGCCTCGGCACCTCCTGGCTCGTCCACGGCGGTGGCTTCTACCACGTCGACAAGTACATGGTCGCCCCGCCGCGGCTGCCCGAGGACCTGATCTGGTACAAGTGGGACGCCTACCTGACCTTCGTCTCGGGCATCGTCCTGATGGCGGTGCAGTACTGGTGGAGCGCCCGCGCCTACCTGATCGATCCGAAGCTGATGCCGCTGGAGCCCTGGGCGGCGATCGCCATCTCCATCGCCTCGCTGACCGCCGGCTGGCTGATCTACGATCGGCTGTGCCGTTCGGCCTTCGGCGAGAAGCCGCTCCTTCTAGCCGCCGCCGTCTTCGCCCTGATCGTCGGCGCGGCCTGGGGCTACACTCACGTCTATTCCGGCCGCGGCGCCTTCATCCACATCGGCGCCTTCGTCGGCACCATCATGGCGGCCAACGTCTTCCGGGTGATCATCCCGAACCAGAAGATCATGGTCGACCAATTGATCGCCGGTGAGACCCCGGACGGTCGCCTCGGCGTGATCGCCAAGCAGCGCTCGGTGCACAACACCTATCTGACGCTGCCGGTGCTGCTGATGATGGTGTCGAACCACTATCCGATCCTCACCAATCATCCGCAGAGCTGGCTGATCGTCGCCCTGATCCTGGTGGTCGGCGGTCCGATCCGCCACTTCATCGTCCGCCACGAAGCCGGCGATCCGGTGGCGAAGATCCTCTGGGCCCCGGGTGTCGCGGCGCTCGGCCTCGTCGCGGCGCTGATCCTCACCCTGCCGAAGACGGCGGTGTCGACCGGTGCGGCGATCTCCGATGCCGAGATCCTGACGCTCACCGCCAAGCACTGCACCATGTGCCATGCGGCGAAGCCCCGCCACGAGAGCTTCTCCGAGGCGCCCAAGGGAGTCACAATGGAGAGTGTCGCCGATCTCGTCCGCTATGCGCCCCTGATCAAGGCGCAGGCGGTCGACACCGACGCCATGCCGCTCGGCAACGAAACCGGTTTCACCGCCGAGGATCGGGCGAGGCTCGCCGACTGGATCGCGGCGCACTGAGGGGAGGGGGCATGTTCGACATCGCCACGGTCGACGCGCTCTCGCCGGCCGACTTCGTCGGACGCTTCGGCGACGTCGCCGAGCATTCGCCTTGGGTGGCCGAGGCCGCCGCGGCGATGCGCCCCTTCGCTTCGCGCGAGGCGATGATCGCGGCTTTCGCGGCCGCGGTCGCCGCCGCCACGACGGAAGCGAAGTTGGCTCTGATCCGCGCCCACCCCGATCTCGCCGGCAAGGCGGCGCGCGCCGGCGTCATGGCCGAGGATTCCAAGCGGGAGCAGGCCGGCGTCGGGCTCGACACCTTGACCGAGGACGAGTTCGCCCGATTTACCGATCTCAACACCCGCTATCGCGAAAAATTCGGATTCCCCTTCATCTTCGCGGTGAAGGGTGCGACCAAGGGCATGATCCTCGCGGCTTTCGAGGAGCGCCTGCCGAACGCCGCCGAGATCGAATTCGAGACGGCGCTCGCCCAGATCCACCGAATCTTCCGTTTTCGACTGGAGGACCGCGTCGCACCGTGACGACCCCCGCCGCCTCCTCGCCCACCCCGCTCGCGCCCGATGCGGCGCGCGCCCTCGGCGAGCGCGCCCAGGCGCTGCTCGATGAACTGGCGCTCGTCTCCGACGAGCCGGGGCGGGTCGCACGCACCTATCTGTCGCCGGCGCATGCCCGGTCGATCGACCTCGTCGGCGCCTGGATGCGCGGGATCGGCCTGACCACCCGGGTCGACGCGGTGGCGACGCTGCGCGGCCGGCGCGAGGCCGACGCCGCCCCCGAACGGGCCAAGACGCTGCTGGTCGGCAGCCACATCGACACGGTGCTCGACGCCGGCAAGCTCGACGGCTGCCTCGGCGTGATCGCCGGCATCCTCGCCGTCGCGGAGATCGAGAAGCGCGGTGTGAAGCTGCCCTTCGCGGTCGAGATCCTCGCCTTCGGCGACGAGGAGGGCGTGCGCTTTCCCACCGCCCTGTCGTCCTCCTCCGCCGCCACCGGCACCTACCGACGCGAATGGCTGGCGGTGCGCGATCGCGACGGGCGCAGCCTCGCCGAGGCGCTCGCCGACTTCGGCTGCGACACCGACGCCATCGAGAGCGCCCGCATCGACCCCGCCGGGGTCGTCGGCTTTCTCGAGCTCCACATCGAACAGGGACCGCTGCTCGAGCACTGGGACCTGCCGCTCGGCGTCGTCACCTCGATCGCCGGACAATCGCGCTTCTCCTTCACCCTCGACGGCGTCGCCGGTCATGCCGGCACCGTGCCGATGGACCTGCGCCGCGACGCCCTCACCGGCCTCGCCGAGATCGCGCTGACGGTGGAGCGTGTCGGTCGCCAAGGCACCAACGGCCTCGTCGCCACCGTCGGCCGCGTCGACGTGAAGCCCGGCGCCGGCAACACCGTGCCCGGCCGCGTCGAGGCGACGCTCGACATCCGCGCCGGCGCCGACGCTCCGCGTCTCGTCGCCATCGATCGCATCCGCCACGAGGCGGAGCGCATCGCCGGACGGCGCGGCCTCCGGTTCGAGCTCACCCGCCACATCGACGTGCCGACCTGCCCGATGAACGAGGACCTGCAGGCCGCCTTCGCCCGCGCCGTCGGCTCGCTCGGCCTCGACGTCCGCCGCCTGCCGTCGGGCGCCGGCCACGACGCCATGGCCATGGCGCGGGCCTTCCCCTCGGCGATGCTCTTCGTCCGCTCCCGCGACGGCATCTCGCACAACCCGAGGGAATGGTCGTCGCCCGAGGACATCGGCCTCGGCGTCGAGGCGCTCACCCGCACCATCCTCGATCTCGCCGCACGGGCGACGCGGGGGGCGGCATGACCACGGTCCACCTCGCCCGTACCCTGTCGTTCCGCGACGATCCGGCGATCGCCGGGCCGACGGCGGTGGTCTTCCGCGAACGCGGTGCCGTGGTCGTCGGCGACGACGGCCGCATCGCCTTCGCCGGCGCGGCTTCCGACCTCCCCGAGGAGCATCGCGCCGCGCCGGTGATCGACCACGGCCGCGCCCTGCTCACGCCGGGCTTCGTCGACACCCACCTGCACTTCCCGCAGTGGCGCATGCTCGCCGCCCCCGGCCGCGATCTGCTCGAATGGCTGGAGCGCTTCACCTTCCGCGAGGAGGCGCGCTATGCCGACCGCATACATGCGGAGATGAACGCCGAGATCTTCCTCGATCGTCTGGTCGAGAACGGTACGACCTCGGCGGCGGTCTATTCGTCGTCGCACGCCGTCGCCTGCGACGCGCTCTTCGCCGCCGCCGAGAAGCGCGGGATGGCGATCGCCACCGGCAAGACGCTGATGGATCGCGCCTGTCCGGAGACGCTGCGCGACGATCCCGAGCGCGGCATCGCCGAGAGCGCCGCGCTCATCGGCCATTGGCACGGCCGCGGCCGGGCGCGCTACGTGGTGACGCCGCGCTTCGCCGTCACCTCGACCGAGACGCAGCTGCGGCTGGCCGGCGAACTCGTCCGCGATCACCCGACGGTGCTGATGCAGACCCATCTGTCGGAGAGCGCCCGCGAGATCGAGACGGTGCGGGCGCTGTTCCCGCGAGCCGCGAGCTACACCGACGTCTACGACCGCTTCGGCCTTCTCGGTCCCCGCTCGCTCTTCGGCCATGCCATCCACCTCGACGAGGCCGAATGCGCCCGCCTGTCGCAGACCGGGTCGGTGGTGGTCCATTGCCCGACCTCGAACTGTTTCCTCGGCTCCGGCCTCTTCGACATCGGCCGGCTCTGCGATCCCGATCGGCCGGTGCGGCTCGGCCTCGCCACCGACATCGGCGGCGGCACCTCTTGGTCGATGCTCGCCACGCAGGGGCGCGCCATCGAGGTCGCCCGCCTCGTCGGCGCCGAACTCGACGCCACCCGCGCCTTCTGGCTCGCCACCCTCGGCAACGCCCGCGCCCTCGGCCTCGAGGCCGAGATCGGCGCGCTGGAGCCCGGCCGCTTCGCCGACATGGTGGTGATCGATCCGCGCGCCACCCCGGTGCTCGCCGCCCGCGACGACCTCTCCGAGAGCCTCGAGGATCTCCTCTTCGCCCTCGCCATCCTCGGCGACGAACGCGCCGTGCGCTCCACCTGGATCGCCGGACGTCTCGCCCACGAAAAGCCCCAACAGCCGGAAACCGCCCGATGACCACGCTCACCGCCCGCATCTCCGACCTCGTCGACGCCCGTTTCGACGAGGAGGTCGCCTTCCTCGCCGAACTGGTGAAGGTGCCCTCCGACAATCCCCCGGGCGATTGCGCGCCGCATGCCGAGGTCACCGCCGGTCTGCTGGAGAAGCTCGGCTTCGAGGTCTCGCGCCATCCGGTGCCGAAGGCGGTGGTCGAGGCGGCGGGCATGAAGACCGCCACCAACATCGTCGCCCGCCGCACCTATGGTTCCGGCGGTCCGGTGATCGCGCTCAACATCCACGGCGACGTGGTGCCGCCCGGCGAGGGCTGGACCGCCGACCCCTACGGCGCCGAGATCCGCGACGGCTGGATGTACGGCCGCGGCGTCGCCGTGTCGAAGTCCGACTTCGCCACCTACGCCTTCGCCGTGCTGGCGCTGGAGGAGGCCGGCGTCGCCCTGAACGGCGCGATCGAGCTGCACGGCACCTGGGATGAGGAGGCCGGCGGCGAGATCGGTCCGAAGTGGCTGATCGACGAGGGGATCGTGAAGCCCGACCTCGCCATCGCCGCCGCCTTCTCCTACGCCGTGGTCGACGCCCACAACGGCTGCCTGCACCTCGAGATCACGGTGGAAGGTCGCTCGGCCCACGCCGCCATGCCCTTCACCGGCGTCGACGCGCTGGAGGCGGCCACGGGCGTGCTGAACGCCCTCTACGCCTTCCGCAAGTCGCTCGCCGCGAAGGTCTCGGCGACGCCGGGCATCGGCTCGCCCCAGCTCACCGTCGGGCTGATCTCCGGCGGCATCAACACCAACGTCGTCCCCGACAAAGTGACGCTGCGCCTCGATCGCCGCATGATCCCCGAGGAGAACCCGGAGGCGGTGGAGGCCGAACTCGTCGGCGTGATCGAAGGCGCCATGCGCGCCCATCCCGCGGCCCGGGTGAACGTGAAGCGCATCCTGCTCGCCCGCCCGCTGACCCCGCTCCCCGGATCGAAGAAGCTCTCCGAGACGCTGGCCCGCCGCGCGACGGAGGTCTTCGGCGTGGCCGTGGGGGTGACGGGCGTGCCGCTCTACACCGACGCCCGCCACTATGCCGATGCCGGCATCCCCATCGTTCTCTACGGCGCCGGTCCACGCACCATCACCGAGGCCAACGCCCATCGCGCCGACGAGCGCCTGCCGCTCGAAGATCTCAGGAAGGCGACCAAGGTGATGGCGCTGGCGCTGGCCGACCTCCTCGGGTGAGGCGCATCGCGTCGACGGACGCCACGAAAGGCCGGGGCGGCGGCGCCATTCCGCCCCTTCCGGTTCGCGGCGTCACCTGTTAGAAACGGCCGCCATGAATTCTCGGACGACCGATCCGGCGAGCCGCCTCGCCATACGCGCCCAGACGACGCGAATTATCGGCCCGGCTCCGCGCGGTCGCGTCTGACGCCGGCCGCCGGATCCGGGATACGCACGCTCGCCCCGCCGCCGGCCGGGCTGGAGCGATCCGAGACACGCGGCGACGCTTCCGTCGCCCGCCCCACGTTCCCCCGATGTCGGATGCCGAAATGACCGCCGAACCCGTCGACTATTCGAAGACCCTGTTCCTGCCCGTGACCGATTTCCCGATGCGCGCCGGCCTGCCGCAGCGCGAGCCGGAGATCCTGGCCAAGTGGGAGAGGGAAGACCTCTACCGCGCCCAGCGGGCGAAGGCCGCCGGGCGGTCGAAGTTCGTCCTCCACGACGGCCCGCCCTACGCCAACGGCCATCTCCACATCGGCCACGCGCTGAACAAGATCCTGAAAGACGTGATCACCCGCCAGAAGCAGATGGAAGGGTTCGACTCGAACTACGTTCCGGGCTGGGACTGCCATGGCCTGCCGATCGAGTGGAAGATCGAGGAGAAGTATCGCGCCGCGGGCAAGAACAAGGACGAGGTGCCGATCAACGAGTTCCGCGCCGAATGCCGCGCCTTCGCCGAGCACTGGGTCGAGGTGCAGTCGGCCGAGTTCCAGCGCCTCGGCGTCATCGGCGACTTCCGCGACCCGTATCTCACCATGAGCTACGAGGCCGAGGCGGTGATCGCCAACGAGATACAGAAGTTCGCGCTGACCGGCCAGCTCTATCGCGGCTCCAAGCCGGTGATGTGGTCGGTGGTGGAGAAGACCGCGCTGGCCGAGGCGGAAGTCGAGTATCAGGACCACACGAGCGATACGATCTTCGTGAAGTTCCCGGTGACCTCCGGCGGCGACCACGCCGGCGCCTCGGTGGTGATCTGGACGACCACCCCTTGGACCATCCCCGGCAATCGTGCGGTCTCCTTCTCGAACCGCATCGCCTACGGCCTCTATCGTGTGAACGATGCGCCGGAGGGCAACTGGGCCACGTCGGGCGATACGCTGATCCTCGCCGACAAGCTCGCCGAAGAGGTGATGAAGGCCGCCAAGGTCTCGTCCTTCCAGAAGATCGCGACGGTCTCGGCGGCCGATCTTGCGGGGGTGACCCTCGCCCATCCGCTGGCGGCCCTCGGCTATGATTTCGTCGTGCCGATGCTCGACGGCGACCACGTCACCGACGACTCGGGCACCGGCTTCGTCCACACCGCGCCGGGCCACGGCCGCGAGGACTTCGAAATCTGGATGTCCAATGCGCGGGCGCTCGAAGCGCGCGGCATCTCGACCGAGATCCCCTTCACCGTCGACGACGCCGGCGTGCTGACCGAGGACGCGCCGGGCTTCGTCGGGCGCACCGTCATCACCGCCGACGGCGACAAGGGCGACGCCAACGCCACCGTCATCGGCGCGCTGATCGCGGCCGGGGCGCTGATCGGCCGCGGCCGGCTCAAGCACCAGTATCCGCACTCCTGGCGCTCCAAGAAGCCGGTGATCTTCCGCAACACGCCGCAGTGGTTCATCCACATGGACAGCGACATCGAGGCCCAAGGCGACACGCTGCGCGCCCGCGCCCTGAAGGCGATCGAGGAGACCACCTTCTATCCGCCGGCCGGCCAGAACCGCCTCAACGGCATGATCGCCAACCGCCCGGACTGGGTGGTGTCGCGCCAGCGCGCCTGGGGCGTGCCGATCGCGGTGTTCCGCAACACGCGCACCCACGAGCTGGCGCCGGGGCCGCAGTTCGCCGGCAACGACGAGCTGATGACGCGCGTCCAAGACGCCTTCGTCGAGCACGGCGCCGACGCCTGGTACGAGGCCGGGGCCAAGGAGCGCTTCCTCGGCGGACTGGTCGACGACCTCGCCGAGTGGGAGCAGGTCACCGACATCCTCGACGTCTGGTTCGACAGTGGCTCGACCCACGCCTTCTGCCTGAGGAAGCGCCCCGACCTGAAGTGGCCGGCCGACATGTATCTCGAGGGCTCGGACCAGCATCGCGGCTGGTTCCATTCCTCGCTGCTCGAGAGCTGCGGCACCAACGGCCGGGCTCCCTACGACAGCGTGCTCACCCACGGCTTCGTCATGGCCGAGGACGGGCGCAAGATGTCGAAGTCGCTCGGCAACATCGTCAGCCCGCAGGACGTGATCTCCCAGTCGGGCGCCGACATCCTGCGGTTGTGGGTGATGGCATCCGACTATGCCGACGACCTCAGGATCGGCAAGGAGATCCTCAAGACCAACGTCGAGGCCTATCGCAAGCTCAGGAACACCATCCGCTGGATGCTCGGCACGCTCGCCCATCACGACGCGGCGCTCGATCCGGCGCTCGGCGAGATGCCGGAGCTCGAGCGGTTGATGCTGCATCGTCTCTTCGAGGTCGGCGAGACGGTGAAGGCGGGCTACGCCGAATACGACTTCAAGCGCGTCGTCGGCGCGATCATGAACTTCATGGTCGTCGATCTCTCCGCCTTCTGGTTCGACGTCCGCAAGGACGCGCTCTACTGCGAGCCGCACTCCTCGGTGAAGCGCCGGGCCGCGCTCGCCGTGGTGGCGCATCTCTTCGATGCGCTCGCCAAATGGCTCGCCCCGATGCTGCCCTTCACCATGGAAGAGGCCTGGGGCCACGCTCATCCGGGCGCGACGTCGATCCACCTCGAGCTCTTCCCCGAGCTTCCGACGGCTTGGAAGGACGAAGCGCTGGCGGCCAAGTGGGCCAAGGTGCGCGACGT
Source organism: Siculibacillus sp. (assembly GCA_030247555.1). Taxonomy (GTDB): domain Bacteria; phylum Pseudomonadota; class Alphaproteobacteria; order Rhizobiales; family Ancalomicrobiaceae; genus CALBKH01. The sequence goes on from JAOTSD010000028.1 coordinate 46,468, forward strand.
CCGTCGCGTCATCACCGGGGCGCTCGAGGTCGAGCGCGCCGCCAAGCGCATCGGCTCCAGCCTCGAGGCGGCTCCGATCGTCCACATCACCGACGTCGATCTCGTCACGGCGCTGGAGGGGGTCGACCTCGCCGAGGTCGCCATCACCTCGGGCGTCACCGTCACCGGCGAAGAAGGGCCGCAGGAGGCTTTCCGACTCTACGACGTCGCCGGCGTCGCGGTCGAGCCGAACAAGGCGGTGGGTCCGAAATGCGCCCGCTCTTGGCGGATCGTGCCGGACGTCGGCTCCGACCCGGAGTTCCCGGACGTCTCGGCGCGCGACGCGGCGGCGCTGCGCGAATGGCGGGCGCGGGGTGGAGCCGCATGAGCCGGCTCTCGCCCTTTCGGCTCGGCCTGATCGTGACCGTCCTCGGGCTGGTTCTCGATCAGGCGTCGAAACTGTGGTTGCTTCTCGGCGTGCGGCTCGACGAGGTCGGGCCGATCCCGCTCGCCCCCTTCGCCGAACTGCGCCTCATCTGGAACTACGGCATCTCCTACGGCTTCTTCCAGGCCGAGAGCGATTTCGGCCGCTGGGCGCTCTTCGCCTTTTCCGTCGTCGCCTCGGTGGCGTTGATCGTCTGGATGGCCCGGGCCGAGAGCCGCCTCCTCGCCGTCTCCCTCGGCCTCGTCGTCGGTGGAGCGATCGGCAACGCCGTCGACCGGGCCTGGTGGGGTGCGGTCGTCGATTTCGCCCATCTCTTCCTACCGGACAGGTCGCGCTCCTGGTACGTCTTCAACCTCGCCGACGTCTGGATCGTTGTCGGGGTCATCGGCCTCCTGTATGACTCCCTCGTCTCCGGTCCCAAGGATGCCACAAAGTCCGGGTCTTCCTGAGACGCGTACGGTGGCGGGAGCGCGTTTCCGCCACCGACCGATTGTTCGCATCGTGAGCGCCGGACGAGGACTTCGTCTTCGCCACCGGCCGGGAGATCCACCTCCGTGACGACGAAGTTCTCGAAGACGGCGCCGAGCGCCTCCGCGGTCCTGCTCCTCGCCGCCCTGGTCTCGGGCTGCGCAAGTTCGACCGATGGTTTCGTCGAGGAGGGGTCCGACACCGAGGCGGTGGACACCAACGTGATGAAGGGCGTGATGACGAGCCTCGGCGCCATCGATCCGCACGAGAAGCCGGTCGAGTATCGCCCCCGCGCCCCCTTGGTGGTGCCGCCGAAGCGCGATCTGCGTGAGCCGCTCGACCCCGCACGCGCGACGCCGTCGAGCTTTCCGCGCAACCCGGAGGACGTCGCCGAGGAGAACCGCCGGGCGGCGCTCGACAAGGACGTCGACCCGACCAAGAGCGGGCGGGTGATGACCCCCGAAGAACTGGCCCGCTACGCCATTCCCGGTTCCGGGCAGATGCGCGTCTACGACGACAATCCCGGCCGCCGCCTGACCCCGGAGCAGATGTCCGGCCAGGCGCAGGTCAACGCCGAGGCGATCAAGCGGGCCGAGAACCCGGCCGGCCGTCGCAGTCTGGCCGAACCGCCGGATGCCTATCGCAAGCCCTCGCCCAACGCCCCGGTCGCCGCTCCCGAGGAGAAGTCCTCGTGGAAGCCGAGCTGGTGGCCGCTCTGAGCGTGAGGCGCGATCCGCGCCGCCCCCTTGGCGCGTGACGGAATTTCGCCATATCCATCGGACACGAACGGGCCGGATGGGATCACGGTCGAATCCGGCCGGTCCGAAGCGCCGCCCGACGCGGTGCGAGACCGTCGGCGATCGGCCGCTCCGCCGTCGTCCGCGAACAGGGAGGTGAGCCGTTGTACCGCCGATCCGCCGTCACCACGTCGCCGCGTCGCCGTGCCACGAGCCTCGCTCTCCTCGTCCTCGCCGCCTGTCTCGCTCTCGCCCCCGCGGTGCCGGCGGCGGCCCAACCCGCGACGGCACCGGTCGCCGGAACGATGGCCCCCGCTGCGGCGACGGCCGGACCGGCGGTATCGACCTTCTCGCTGCCCAACGGCCTCTCGGTCGTGGTCGTTCCCGACCACCGGGCACCGGTCGTCACCCACATGATCTGGTACAAGGCCGGTTCCGCCGACGAACCGCCCGGCAAGTCCGGCATCGCCCACTATCTCGAACACCTGATGTTCAAGGGCACCAGGGCCAATCCGGACGGCGCCTTCTCCAAGAAGGTCTCCGAGATCGGCGGCCAGGAGAACGCCTTCACCTCCTACGACTACACCGCCTACCACCAGCGCGTCGCCAAGCAGCATCTGCGCACCATGATGGCGCTCGAGGCGGACCGGATGCAGAACCTCTCCTTCGACCCCAAGGTCGCGGAGCCGGAACTGAAGGTCGTGCTCGAGGAGCGCTCGATGCGCACCGACAACGACCCCTCCGCCCAACTCGGCGAGGCGATCGAGGCGGCGCTCCACCGCAACCACCCCTACCGGATCCCGGTGATCGGCTGGAAGAAGGAGATCGAGGCGCTGACCGCCGCCGATGCCTTCGCCTTCTATGATCGCTTCTACACCCCCAACAACGCCATCCTGGTGGTGGCCGGCGACGTCGACGAGAAGACCGTGCGCGACATGGCGCTCGACACCTACGGGCGAGTGCCGCGCCGCGCCGAGCCGGGCGTGCGCAAGCGGCCGAGCGACCCGGAGATGCCCGGCGTGGTGCGGCTCGTCACCCGCGCCGACGAGCGCGTGTCGCAGCCCTCCTGGCGCCGCGTCCATCTGGTGCCGTCGGAGCGGACCGGTGCGCCGGGCGAGGCCGAGGCGCTCGATGTCCTCGCCGACGTCCTCGGCGGCGGCTCCAACAGCCGGCTCTACCGCGAGCTCGTCGCCGAGAAGGGAGTCGCCGCCAACGCCGGCGCCTACTATCGTTCGGGTTCGCTCGACGACGGCGCCCTGATGATCTACGCCACGCCGCGCGACGGGGTGAGCCTCGAGGACCTCGGCAAAGCCGTCGACGAGGTGGTGGCCGAACTGGCGAGCGGCGGGCCGACGGCCGAGGAGGTCGATCGTTCGGTCAAGAAGGTTCGCGCCGCCTGGATCCGCTCGCAGGACAATCAGGCGACGCTGGCGCGCATCTTCGGTCAGGTGTTGGCCACCGGCGGCGACATCGACGAAGTCCGCTCCTGGCCGGAGCGCATCCGCAAGGTCGGCCTCGCCGACGTCAAGACCGCCGCCACCACTTGGCTCACCGCCGACCGCGCCGTCACCGGCCACCTGAGGCCGGCGCCCTCGACCGGCAAGACCGTGAGCAAGCGGACGATGCCCTTCGACCCCGCCGGTGCCGGCGGCCACATCCGCCATCACGAGGAAGCGCCGATGCCGGCGCTGCCGCCCGCGTCCCGTTTCTGACGCCCGAGAGGTCCGTCCATGTTCGTCGCTTCTCCCGGAGC